>NZ_JBQKLJ010000019.1:0-27847 GCF_052116285.1 Collinsella sp. Sow4_E3 | reverse complement strand
GTGGGGGCTGCCCGTCAAAACGTCGTGTATCTTGATTGCCCCGGTCGTGCCGTGCGCGCGCGGGGGCAATTCGATCTGCGGATTGTTTTCAGGGGAAGCCCCAAGGAGACCTACGCGACCTCGACAGGATAATCGCATTCGCTGATTTAATATTGCGCTCCTTCGGAGCTGCGGATAAGCGGGCCTCGTGCTGCGGAATGTTTTTAAGGGGATGCCCCCGGGTGGCCCTATGGCAACGTGGCTAGCGATGTCTATAGGGACCCACGCTTTGAAGGGGCGCCGGGCTGAAATTATGGCCCTTTATTGATAGGGGCTCTTGCTAGGCTGGAGCACTTACTAGTGACAGGCTTCGACTATGTGCTTGGCTTAGGCTGCGCTGGGTTCCTTGTATTCGAAGACTGGTTCTAGGAGGTCTTCGATGTTGCAGTGGAGGGCTTTTGCTATGGCTCTTACGCTTGTTACCGAAGCTTCATTGATGTTTCTCTGGCGCTGCTCGTACATTTGGATTGAGCGGAGTGACACACCCGATTCGTATGCTAGGTCTTGTTGGGTTTTCTTAAGCTTCTTTCTTGCTAACGCAAGTTTGGTTTGCCTGGACGCTTTTTTCGCCATATCGCAGACGAGGCGAGCCACTCGTTCCTCCGATGCTTCGTGCCAGGGGTAATACAGACTGCGCAGCACATCAAATGGAACGACATGCAGCAAATCTTCGAAAGACTCTCCTAGGCGCCACTGCAGGTATGCCAGCATCCAGCCCGCCCAATATTCCGGCGTCTTCTCAAATCGATAGGTGCAGTCCGGTATAGGCCTGTTTTGATAGCCCGACCTTTCAGCGATAAGCGCGAACAGCTCAACACCCGATTTTCCCGACACTACCCATGCGTTGCCGCGTTCAAACTCGCGAGCAACCCCGCTCAGGCAAAAGAGTTCAGCAACTTCAGATCCTTCTGCTCCATAGTCATTGACGGCATAGTCGAAGCAGTCGCCGAGGTTGTTCATTGCGTCCTCGAGGTAGTAGACGGGATATGTCCTACTCGGTCCACGATCTGTTAACTCTTGGATCATTTAAATCAACCCTCCCTGCCATTAAATCCCTAATGTCGATACCTTCGGAATCGAACCCATTGACCGTATCCAAGTATTTGCGTCGAGCATTCTGCTCTCGCTCAAAACGCTTGGGATAAAACTCAGACCCCGAAGCCCGCTTCCAATCGCAGAATCTAATCATCGAAAATGCGCGCTCGCTCATAAGGGCATATTGGATACCCAAATCACCCAAGCACATGATACGTTGCAGCTGTCTGAGCGATATCATGCCGCTGACAAACTGTCTTGCAAACGAAAAATAGGAGTCGTCAGCACGATAGCCTCGAATAACGTCATAAGGAGATGTATCAATTAAGCAGTTATCAAGTAGATAGCGAAGCCCTTCACGCGCCAATGGCGTCGAAACATTGAACTCTCTGTTATTCGCCAGAATTGCAAGCCAATTGAGGATTGAAAACTCCCCAGACTCCAAATCCAAGACCGAAAGGCCATCTAAATCAAGCTCATATCGATTGGCAACGCCATCAGACTCGGTCCGGCATGCCCATTCCATCGCCATTTCCTCATGTGACGTGCAATAAAACCCGCGCCCATAGTCATTGAATTGTCTGCATTTATCCAACGACGGACGTTCGACAACAACCTCCGACCCGTGCCAAAGCTCCATATCGACCTCCAAACAAAAATATCACCCCAGTGATAGTGTACCAACAACTATCACTGGGGTGATATAGATAGATGCAAACTATTGTCTGCCAAGAGCCCCTACTAGAGGCAGGCCTCGGCAATGCGGCGCTTGAGCTCGTCGATGCCGGTACCGGTCTGGGAGCTTGTGATGATTACGTTTTCGGCCGGGACGTTGAGTTGCTTTTTGATGGCTGCCGCTTGGCGGGCCTGCTGGGTGCGGCTGAGTTTGTCGGCCTTGGTGAGGCAGACGATAAAGTTGAACTCGTTGCCCTGCAGGTAGTCGATCATGTCATGGTCGAGCTTGCTGGGGTCATGGCGAATGTCCACCAGCGACACAACCAGGTTAAAGCTGCGCTCGGAGTCGAAGAAGTCGCCGATGAGCTCGGCCCAGCGGTCGCGCTCGGCCTTGGAACGACGGGCGAAACCGTAGCCCGGCAGGTCCACAAAGTGCACGTCGTCGGCCTCGAAGAAATTGATATTGCTCGTCTTGCCCGGCGTGCTCGAAACCTTGACCAGGTTCTTGCGGCCAAAGAGCTTGTTCATGATGGACGACTTGCCCACATTGGAGCGGCCCACAAAGCTCACCTCGGGACAGGTGGACTCGGGGATCTGCGAAACCTTGCCGTAGCTGGCGACGAACTTGGCAAGCTGGTAGTTAATGGAATCGGCCATGGATACTCCTTGGTCGTAGGTTCTTACAATAGGGATGCACGATTACGCAGCGGCGATGCAGCGGACGATATCGAGTGTAATGCCGCTCGCGGTGCGGGCGTACTCGTCCAAATCGAACTCTCGCTCGCAAAACGCGTCATATGCCTCGTCACAATTATCGCTGATAGCACGCAGCACCAGACAATCGACACCGTTCTTGGCTGCAATATGGGCAATCGCAGCACCTTCCATCTCAACGCAATCGGCATGCGTCGCCTCGATGGCGGCGCTGCGCATGGCGTCGCCCGTTACAAAGCGGTCGCCTGTAGCGATAGTGCCAACCAGGAACTGTTTAGGGTCCTTCTCCGCAGCGGAATCAGAAGCGTAAGCATCGATAAACCCATGTTCGGCAAGCACGGTGGTGGCGATGTCAACTAGAGCCGGTGTCGAGGCAAACTCCTCAAGCTCCGGCGCCGACTCGGCGATGAGCGCCGTGTCGGTATCCAGATAGCGCAGGCACTTGCCAATAACCACGTCATTGATATGGAGTTTGGAGTTTAAGCCACCCGCAATGCCCGAAAACACAACGGCCTGCGGAGCATATTTGCTGATGAGATGCTGTGTTGCACCAGCGGCGTTTACGGTTCCCATGCCAGCGGTCGTGGCGACCACTGACAGACCGTTGAGCTCGCCGCTTACAACGCTCAAGCCTGCCTCTTGCGACACATGGGCACCGTTCAGTTCTTCTTTAATCTGCGCAACCTCTTTTTCGAGTGCACCGATGATTGCGATGGTAGGCATACCATCCCCCAAACCTGTGAAAACTGTTTATCCACGGTATGGTACCAGCATTTTGACTCAACCGCGCAATACGAAGCCGTTAGGCCAGCGCAGCGCGGGTATCGTAGAGCGCCTTGGCGATGGCGGCCACGGCCTCACTCGAACGGTCACTCCACGGCATCGACGTCATGATGCTCATAATGTAGGTGTCGCCATCGACATCGATGAGGCCAGCATCGCACGTCGCATTGCAACCTGCCTCGCTGATCCAACCGGCCTTGTTACGCACCATGGCATGGTCGTCCGCAATGCCGTCACGGATAAAGGACCGGGTCGTAGAGGCCAGAAGGCCCGACAGCCATTGCGACGTCTCGCTCTCACGGATCAAATACTCGCTCATCTCGCGCCACAACTTGGCCGAGGTGCGCGGGCAGTAGGTTGGGAAATCGCTCATTGGATCGAGCGCGACCTCGTCTTCGACGCCGAGTGCGGCAATCCAATCCTCGTAGCCATCTTGATCAAACGTTGCACGCAACGCGACAAACGAGTCGTTATCCGAGTTGACGACCGAGGTCTCGATCAGGTCGCGAAACGTCAGCCAGCCCATACTGTAGCCGCCATAGGTGCCCAGAGCATCATCGAGCGATACTTGCCCTGTCTCGACCAGTAACTCGCAGACGTAGAGTACATAGAGCGCCTTGTAGCTGCTCGCACCGTACACCTCGGCGTCCGCGTTATACGTCACGCCCTTGCCGCTCGACAGATTGTAAAACACCACGCCCACGTCGCCCAATTCCTGGGCCTGATCAAGGGTATCTTGGAGCGCGGCGAGGCTCTCATCCTCCAGGGCGGGGATCTGGTCATCAACCAGTGAGAAGGTCTGCACGGTATCGCCTGAGGGAATATCGTTAAAGTCCGCCTTCGAAAGCCTCGTCTTGAGGCTCGCTGTCGACAGGGTTTGATTTGCGGTGGCTTTAGATTTAGAGACCTTTTTGTTTTGCGTCTGTACCGTTGACGCATCTGAGTGTGCCGTTCGCTCCGACGCGTAGGTTTTAGCGGTAATTCCGAGGATAATAACCGCCAACGTTAACATCCCAACGGCGGCAATCTTCGTCACGCGGATGCGAGCGTCGGCAAGGCCACGCGAAGACGTGCCCTTCGTCTCATATCTGCTGCTATGCTGCGGCACATGCTCGTCCCGCGATGCGTCGTTTCGCACGTGGTCTCCTGGCTGCTCCCGTTCATATACGAGCAGCATAATACCGAGCAGGCATTTCTTTCCAAAGATATTCAGAAGCGTTTAAGGTGTCTTTAAAGAAACCACAAGCGTATTTATCCAAATGGCACGATTCTGTTGCGCATCTCACCGCAACCCAGAGAGCAGTCTTTTTAGGACGGGGCTCTTTTAGCTACTTCTCCACCCTACCGGCCCCAAATGAGCTACCCCTAGCCGATAGCGTTTTTGAGGTCCGCGCGGCGCTTTTTCATGCCCGTCATGACGGCGTTGCGCAGCTCGGGCATGCGCGCGGTATCCATCTGTGGAACGCCCTCGAGCTTATAGGGAATCCCCAGCTGCTCATACTTGACGACGCCCATCGTGTGATACGGCAGCATTTCCAGGCCCACCACGTTATGCCACGGGGCAATCAGACGACCGAGTGCCTCGCACTCCTCTGCCGTGTCGGTAATGCCCGGTACTACCACGTGACGGATAACGACCTTGATCCTGCGACGCGCCAGCTCATCGCCAAACGCCAGGATGCGCGCAGAATCGCAACCGGTCAGCTTTTTATGCTCGACGGGATCGGCGTGTTTAATGTCGAGCAGCACCATATCGGTCTCGTTGAGTACGGCATCGAACTTCTCGGGATGCGCGGGGTCGAACGCATAGCCGCAACTATCCAAGCAGGTATGTACGCGACCATCGGGGTTGTTGTGCATTGCGCGGAACAGGTCGGCCAAGAACTCAGGCTGCAGGAGCGGCTCGCCGCCGGATACCGTAATACCACCGCTGCGGTAAAACTCATGGTTGCTCTGGAACTCGTCTATCAGGTGCTCGACGGTCACCATGGTGCCGCCGTTAACCGACCAGGTATCGGGGTTGTGACAATACGCACAGCGCATGGGGCAGCCCTGAACAAACACCACAAAGCGGATGCCGGGTCCATCGACCGTTCCCATCGTCTCGATCGAATGCACGCGGCCCAGGGCAAACGCGGAGTCCTCAGGACGAGCGTCCATACCCTCGAGCTTCATCTCAGCCATTCCCGCTACCTTGCCTCTCATTGGTTTTAGCTACATAAATGCCAGAGTCATTCTAGCCTATATGCTTGATGGCGAAACGGTTTAGCGGTCAATTGGATTGTCCTATTTGGCCCCATGCAAAAGCGGCGGGAAGGTTGTCGCAACCCGCCCGCCGCCGAGGCAATAGAAATCGATAGACGCCAGGCGTTACGCCTTGAGCGTGAGCACCGCGCCGAAGGCGGTCGGGCCGCAATGGCTCGAGATGACGCCGCCGACCTGAGTCCAGGTAACGTCCTTAAAGCCCAGGTCGTGTGCATAGACTTCCATGTCGTCGCGCAGCTCCTCGGAAAGGCCTACCGAATACGCCAGGCCAATGTGCGAGTAGTCAATTTCGCCCTTCGCAACCATGTGGTCAATAAAGGCGCGGGCGCACTTGAGCATAGAGCCGCGGAACTTCTTGGTCGCCACGAACTTGCCGCCCGTTACCTCAATGCAGGGCTTAATCTTGAGCAGATGGGCACCTAGGAACGCCACGTTGGACAAGCGACCGCCCGCCTTAAGGAAGGCAAGGTCGGTAGGAACAAAGCCCAGCAACACGCGGTCCATAACGGAGTTCGTAAAAGCAAAGATCTCGTCGACGGTGGCATCGGGATGAGCCTCGATGTATTTGGCGGTCTCGACGACAACAAGCGACTGGCCCACCGAGACAAAACGCGTGTCCATGGAGAACACGTAGTCGCGCCCCTCTGCCGCGATCTTCGAGGACTGATGCGAACAGGTCGTGGCCTCGGAATACGCAAGATGCAAAATGGTCGCGTCGGGCTGCTCGGCGT
The DNA here is from genome assembly GCF_052116285.1 of Collinsella sp. Sow4_E3. NCBI lineage: Bacteria > Bacillati > Actinomycetota > Coriobacteriia > Coriobacteriales > Coriobacteriaceae > Collinsella > Collinsella sp. Sow4_E3. Next base: position 21,605 of record NZ_JBQKLJ010000019.1, on the reverse strand, counting down.
GAATGCGGTCGTACACGCGAGAGAAATCTGCCGGCGCGCAGCCGCTGGTCTTGGGCATCACGCCAAACTCGTTGCAGCGCGAATAGATCTCGAGCGGATCGATCGAGCCGTCCTCGACGGTCTCGTCACCAATCGTGACATGCATGGGCACACGCACGATGCCGTAGCGTTCGCAGAGCTCTGGCGTCACATCCGAACCAGATTCAACCACGATTACGTACTTGCCCATTCTTATCACGACCCATCTCGACGTTGACTTTTTAATATGTGACGCACGTCCGCCGTCCTGCTACAGAACGGTCTCCAAGCGCCAAAGAGACGCCGTCCCTTGCATAAAACAAAGGACAGCGTCTCCCTGGGAAACTCCGTTCTTAACTGAGATTTTACACGGTTTATTACTAAGTGTTACTTACTCCGCAAACGGTAGCTATACGCGATAAACGGTAGCAAGTAAGTATCCAGAACGCTCAACCCATTAGGAGAGTTCCGCCTAAAGGGTGACTACACAGGACCCCCGCCGGGGCTGTTTGGGCTACCTCCCAAAACATTCCGCAGGACGCAAGAAGCCCTCGCCGCACGAAGTGCGCAGCGAGGGCTTCTTGCATGTCCGAGGACACCAATTTAATTTAGCGTGGTTCCCTAAAGTGCGATAACGCAGGAGACCCGGCAAGGCCGGGAGCACTTTGCCTCGCAAACATTCCGCAGCCGCGAAGCGGCGAGGACGTTTGAGAGGCAAAGTGCGTAGGCCTTACCGGGTCTCCGGTGGGAGTTGAGTCCCTTTAGAACTTGTTGTGGAAGGTACGCGAAATGACCTCGTCCTGCTGCTCCTTGGTGAGCGTGTGGAAGTTCACGGCATAGCCGGAAACGCGGATGGTCAGCTGCGGGTACTTCTCGGGGTGAGCCTGAGCGTCGAGCAGCGTCTCACGGTTGAAGACGTTGATGTTCAGGTGGTGGCCACCCTTCTCGGCGTAAGCGTCGAGCATGTGGACCAGGTTGTCGGCCTGAGTCTCGGAAACTTCAGAAACCTTCATAATGTGTCTCCTTCAATCGATAGGCGCCGGCCGAAACCGGCGCACTAATCAGTAATCGTTATTGTTAGTATAGCACTAACAATAGTTACTCGCCCAGCTGATCAAGGTCGATATCACCAAAGAACACCTGGTCCTCCTTGCCGAGCGCGCCCGGGATGATGGAGAAGGTGTTGGAGATGCCGTCCTGGGCATCGCGGAACGGGAGCTTGGAAACCGAAGACAGCGAAGCGATGGCGCCCTGGCTATCGCGCTTGTGCATGGGGTTAGCACCCGGGGCGAACGGCTGGCCAGCCTTGCGGCCGTCGGGCGTGGAGCCGGTCTTCTTACCGTACACGACGTTGGAGGTAATGGTCAGAACCGAGGTCGTGGGCACGGAGTTGCGGTAGGTGTCGTTCATGCGGATGTACTCCATGAACTGGTGCACAACGTCGTGAGCGATCTGGTCGACGCGGTCGTCGTCGTTACCGTACTTGGGGAACTCGCCCTCGGTCTCGAAGTCGACGATGATGCCGTTCTCGTCACGGACGGGGTGAACCTTGGCGTACTTGATGGCGGACAGGGAGTCAGCCACGACGGAAAGGCCAGCGATGCCCGTAGCGAACCAGCGGTGCACGTGCTTGTCGTGCAGAGCCATCTGGATGCGCTCGTAGCAATACTTGTCGTGCATGTAGTGAATGATGTTCAGCGAGTTGACGTACACGCCAGCGAGCCACTTCATCATGTCGTTGTACTTGGCCATAACGTCATCGTAATCGAGCGTGTCGCCCTCGACGGCGCGATACTTGGGGCCGACCTGCTTCTTGGAGACCTCGTCAACACCGCCGTTGAGTGCGTACAGCAGGCACTTGGCCAGGTTGGCACGAGCGCCGAAGAACTGCATCTCCTTGCCAATGCGCATGGAGGACACGCAGCAGGCGATGCCGTAGTCGTCGCCGTGGTAAACGCGCATGAGGTCGTCGTTCTCGTACTGGACCGAGGAGCTGGCGACAGAAGTCTTGGCGCAGAACTTCTTGAAGTTCTCGGGAAGACGGGTCGACCACAGAACGGTCATGTTGGGCTCGGGGCTGGTGCCCATGTTCTCGAGCGTGTGCAGGTAGCGGAAGCTCATCTTGGTAACGAGCGTACGGCCGTCAACACCCATGCCGCCGATGGACTCGGTGACCCACTGCGGATCGCCGGTAAACAGGGCCTGGTACTCGGGGGTACGGGCAAACTTGACCATGCGGAGCTTCATGATGAAGTGATCCACGAACTCCTGGATCTGCTCCTCGGTAAAGGTACCGTTGGCAAGGTCGCGCTCAGCGTAGATGTCGATGAACGTAGAGGTACGGCCGATGGACATAGCGGCGCCGTTCTGCTCCTTGACGGCAGCGAGGTAGGCGAAGTACATCCACTGGATGGCCTCCTGCGTGTTGGTAGCAGGTTTGGAAATATCGAAACCATAGGTCTCGGCCATCATCTTGAGCTCGCCGAGGGCGCGGATCTGCTCCTGCAGCTCCTCGCGATCGCGGATGTTGTCGGCGGTCATGACCGTCGGGGTGGAAGCCTTCTGGGCCTCCTTATCCTTGATCAGGTAGTCGACGCCGTACAGGGCGACACGACGGTAGTCGCCGATGATGCGGCCGCGGCCATAGCCATCGGGCAGACCGGTGATAATGTGAGCCGAGCGGCAAGCACGCATCTCGGGGGTGTAGACATCGAAGACGCCGGCGTTGTGGGTCTTGCGCTCGAAGGTGTAGCGCTCGACGACGTTCTCGTCGATCTTGTAGCCGTGCTGGCTGGCAGCCTGGCAAGCGATGCGGATACCACCGTTGACGTGCAGAGCGCGCTTGAGCGGCTTGTCAGTCTGAAGACCGACGATGGTCTCCTTCTCGCGGTGGGCGTTATCGATGTAGCCAGCGGGGTGGCTCACGATACCCGTGACAGTCTTGGTGTCCATATCGAGGACGCCGCCCTGCTCGCGCTCCTTGAGCAGCAGGTCGAGGACCTCGCCCCACAGCTCCTTGGTACGCTCGGTCGGACCGGCGAGGAACGATTCGTCGCCCTCGTAGGGGGTGTAGTTCTTCTGGATGAAGTCTCGGACGTCAACCTCTCCCGTCCAGATGCCTTCCTTGAAGCCTTCCCATGCCTCCTGCATTGTGTAACCACGCTCCTAGTTACGTATAATGCGGCGCTCTCTCACACCGCTGCTTATTGAATTCTTGAATGTTCGGGTTGCATGACCGGCTTCATTCGCCTTCCATCGCGCGTTAGCACAGGGAAAAACGTTTGTCCACCTTGGAACTGCAACCCAAAACCCAAGATTTCACCCGTCTGAGAAGGATAACATAGCCACCCCCTTCATCAGGGCTGTTATATGTTTCTTTTTTTATACCATTAGGGCGTTTTTAACAAATCCGCAGGAAATGCGAGCGTGAACAACTACCGTTCACCGATTTGTTTGGTATTTTTCCTTGCCTTTGTACGACGTTCACTCTAGCTGTTATGCCAGCTTTAGCAGGGTAAAGTGCCCCAGAGACCCACAGAAACTGCAGGGCGGCCACGGGATTTCCCCCGGGGCCGCCCTGTGGCGTGGCTAGTTATTTAGCTTTGATTGCCGCTTGGCATTAAGCAGCAGCGGTGACCCTGTCGGCCGCGGCCTTTTTGCTGTCGCCGTGACCCTGGCCCTCAAAATGCTTGAAGCACCAGCTGGTGACCAGCGGGGTCAAAATGGCCGTCACGATGGCGCACGCTGTAACCTGCGCCGTAGCCGTCGCGAGCACGGCACCACCGTACATGGCCTCGTTGACGCTTGCCATGGCGGCAGGCGTGGCCACATTGGCTCCGGCGCAGCTCGAAATGGCCGCACCTGCGACACCCGTACCGCCCGTGAACTTATCGACCGCGATGACGGGAATTGCAAAGACCACCGAGCAGATCACGCCGAGCAGGATGCCGGGAAGACCGCCGTTGATGAGCTGGCCAAAGGTCATGGTCGAGCCCATGGCAAAGAAGACGAGCACGATGATGGCGGAAAGTGCCGGAGCCATCATCTTCTTAAAGCTCGGGAAGAGGTTACCCAGAATAATGCCGACGACGATCGGCAGGATGGCGCCCACGAGCGACCAGCCGATCGGAGCCTGGCCAGCAGCGCCGAGCACGATCATTGTGACCGGAGGGCCGACAACGAGTGTGGTGATGGCGACGGCGCCACGTTCGGCCTCGTTGCCCATGGTGCCCATCAGACCAGCGTACATAGCGTTGTTGGCGCCGGTGCAAGCCGCCAGCATCACCATGGCAGAGATGCCAAACAGGTTGTCGTTGAATACATAAAGGATAAGCAGCGACACGGCAACGACCACGATCTGCTTGACAGCGATGATGATGGCGCCGCGTGCAGCGGCGGCAGGCGCACTTTTAAACGAAATCGTCGTACCGACGATGAGCAAAAAAGCGCCCACGAGCGGGCTTGCACCCTGCTGGGTCATGCCAAGCGTAAAGCTGCCGAGCGTTTTGAACAGGTCGGGGAATAGCGTGTTGAGCAAGCAGCCCAGCAAAAGCGGCACCAAAATATTGGCGCCCGGGATGGAGGACATCTTAAAGAACGGCTCCTTTGCAGCCGGCGCCTCCACCGCAGTCGATTCACTCATATATATCTCCTTTGGATGCATGCGAATCGTAGCCGCACGCGCCTATGTCAGAAAGAAAGCGACAACCCCGATTCGCCAGGGTCGCCGCCAAACGATTACCGCGGGGTATTACCCGTCCAGGACGATGCCGCCGTCGCAGTCACCGATCTCGCCGTTCACGAAGCTGGCGAGGTCGGAAGCGAAGAACAGCACCATCTGCGCAGGCTCGCTGGCCTGGGCGGCGCGGCCCAGAGGAATACCGTTGATGATGCGCTGAGAGTTCTCGTCAGAAAGGATCGACGTCATGTCGGTAAGCGTGAGCGACGGGCACACAGCGTTGCAGCGGATGCCGAACTTACCGCCCTCCTTGGCGACCGCCTTGGTAAGGCCGTTGACACCGGCCTTGGAGCTCGCGTAGGCCGCGGTGCCGAGCAGGCCGCCGCCGATCTTGCCAGCAACGGAGCTCACGTTGACGATAGTGCCGGCATGTGCCGCCTTAAAGTGCGGGTACACGGCATTCATCATGGTAAAGGTGCCGTTGAGGTTGATGTCGATGGTGCGACGCCACTCGGTGTCGTCGATCTCGTCAAACTTCTTGGTGCTGATGACACCGGCGCAGTTGATCAGGATGTTGGTTTGCGGCAGGTCCGTAAAAATCTGCTCGACGGTCTCGCGCGCCTTGGGCGCATCGGCGACATCGAGCTGATAGAACTTGTTGCCCTCGCCAAGCTCGGCCACAGCCGCCTCGCCCTTGGCAGCGTTCCTTGCGATGAGCGCGACGTGTCCGCCGCCCGCAACGATACCCTTGGCAATCTCGAGGCCAATGCCCTGAGTGCCACCGGTAACGATCGCGGTTTTACCCGTGAAGTCAAATGCCATGACTCCAACCCCCTTGATTCAGGTGTCTCCTTGCGGGAAGTTGGAGCATCGCACATGGCGATAAATGAGTCCCAGCCGTCATGGTGGTGACAACCCCTCGCCTAACCGCGGGCATGATAGTTCTTTGAAACGCTTCAGCAATTGAATTATTTTAAGTCTTTATGCGCTCTTTATATTGCCTAGTGGCCAAGTAGATTTTTGGGACGTGTCCAGAAATCTACCGAATAGGATGGTTGAGCGGGGGTATTATTTTTCACCGGAAATAGTTTCTAGTGTTAGGGGTTTTCGGTGAAAGATGCCGATTTCCGTGAACTTGGGCGTCAGCTCCTTACCGAGTTCGGCAGCATGCATCAGCGCATTTCGCGCTTTGCGGACAAAGCCCTCAGTGGTGAGATGGCCGTCATGCGCGCCCTCATGCTCGCTGGCGGATCGCTCACGCCAAGCGAACTCGCCGATCGTGCCTGGGTCTCGAGCGCCCGCATCGCCAATATCCTGCGCGCTCTCGAAGCCAAAGGCTGGGTCGAGCGCGAGCACTCAAAGACCGACCGTCGTCGCGTACACGTCACGGTGACCGACAAGGGATTCCATGATCTCGAAATCAAGCATCGGGAATTCGAGGACCGCACCGCGGCCTTCCTCGAGCAGCTCGGCGAAACAGATACCCAAGAGATGGTGCGCCTTCTTAGGCGTGCCAACGAAATTATCGACCGCAATCAAGAAAGGAGAGATGCCGAGTGAGGATTCTCAAGCTCTTTAAAAAGCATGTCCTGGCACTGTTCGCAGCTATCGTACTTATCGTAATCAGCTGCAACGCCGATCTAGCGCTGCCTACGTATATGAGCGACATCGTCGACGTGGGCGTGCAGCAAGGCGGTATCGCCTCGCCCGTACCTGACACCATTCGCACCGAATCGCTCGACGACCTCGAACTCTTTATGAGCGATAAGGACGCCAAAGCTGTGGAGGCCGTGTTTAGCAAGGCGGATAATAACGGCATTCGAACGTACAAGGGCACCGAGGAGGAGCGCGCCGACGGCGGCAAGATTGCCGACATCGTGAGCCTGCCCGAGACCGTCGTCCTTTCGTTCAACCAGGGCATTGACGCCAACTCCATGGATGACATGATGGGTTCGTCCAGCGAGAATAACAACAACGCCGCCCAGGCCATGCCCACCCCCGAGCAGATGGCGGCAATGACGCCCGAGCAGCTCGCCGAGATGCAGCAGAAGGCCGCGGCAGCGCAGAACATGCAAAAGCAGATTGATACCGACGGCGGTAAGATCACCATGAAGAGCCTGCGCCTAGGCGTTGAAGGCGGCCTAATCGACCAGGGCAAGCTCGTCGAGGGTGCCAACGATATGGCGGACAAAATGGGCTCCATGTCGGGTTCCATCGTGACCCAACGCGCCGTGAGCTATGTACAAGACGAGTACAAGGCGCAGGGCATCGACCCCGCCGACGTGCAGAACGCCTATCTGGGCCGCATGGCAACCACGATGTTTGGTCTGTGCCTGATCTCGCTCATCGCCACCATCCTGACCGGCGCCGTGGCCTCGCGCACCGCCTGTTCCATCGCACGCGACCTGCGCCGCGAGACCTTCAACAAGGTTATGCACTTCTCGCCGGCCGAGGTGGGCAAGTTTAGCCAGGCCTCGCTCATCACCCGCTGCACCAACGACATTCAGCAGATTCAGATGGCCGCAACCCTGTTTATCCGCATGTGCCTGATGGCCCCCGTCATGGGCATCGTCGCCGTCATGCGCGTCCTGGCCAACCACACCGGCCTGGAGTGGACCATCGCCGTGGCCATCATCGCGGTCTCGGCCGTCGTCGGCGTGCTTATGGGCCTCACCATGCCCAAGTTCAAAAAGATGCAGAGCTTTGTGGACCGCGTAAACCTCACCGCCCGCGAGCTGCTCGACGGCCTTATGCCCATCCGCTCGTTCAACCGCGAGGAGCATGAGCTCGAGCGTTTTGACAAGGCTTCGCTCGACCTAATGACCACGCAGCTCTACACCAACCGTGCCATGAGCTTTATGATGCCGCTCATGATGCTCGTCATGAACTGCATCACCGTGCTTATCGTCTGGTTTGGCGCGCAGGGCGTGTCCGATGGCGTGATGCAGGTCGGCAACATGATGGCGTTTATCTCCTACACCATGCAGATCGTCATGGCGTTTATGATCCTCACCATGGTTTCGGTCATCCTGCCCCGCGCCGAGGTCGCAGCCGAGCGCGTGGAAGAGGTCATCACCTGCCCCACGAGCATCAACGACCCCGCCTCGCCCAAACTGCCCGCGGCCAGCGCACCGCGCGGTGAGCTCACCTTCCGCGACGTGAGCTTCCAGTATCCCGATGCCCGCGCCGACGTCATTAGCGGCGTGAACTTCACCACGCATGCCGGTCAGATGCTCGGCATCATTGGTTCCACGGGCTCGGGCAAGTCCACGCTCGTACAGCTGATTCCGCGCTTATACGACGTCACGGGCGGCAGCATTTCACTCGACGGCATCGACGTGCGCGATATGACCCTTTCCGAGCTTCGCCGCCGCATTGGTTACATCCCGCAGCAAGGGCGTCTGTTCTCGGGCACCGTGGAGAGCAACCTTAAGTTTGCCGGCGACATGGTAAGCGACGAGAACATGCACGAGGCCGCGCGCATCGCCCAAGCCGAGGACTTTATCGCCGAGCGCGAGGGCGGCTACGACTCCCCCATCAGCCAGGGCGGCTCCAATGTCTCGGGCGGTCAGCGCCAGCGTCTGGCCATCGCCCGCGCGTTGGCAAAAAAGCCCGAGGTCCTGGTGTTCGATGACTCGTTTAGCGCCCTCGACTACAAGACCGACGCGCGCCTGCGCGAAGAGCTTGCCAAAAACGTTACCGACGCCGCGCTCGTTGTCGTAGCCCAGCGCATCGCGACCATCATGCACGCCAACCAGATCATCGTGCTCGACGACGGCCACGTGGTGGGCACTGGTACGCACGAGGAGCTGCTGCACAGCTGCCCGGCGTACCTGGAGATCGCACAGTCGCAGCTTTCCGCCGAGGAGCTGGGGCTCACTCAAGAAGAAATTGCAGCCGTTATGGAGGGAGGCGAGCACTAATGGCAGACGAGACCAAGACTCAGATTCCCAAGCCCACCCGCCAGCGCGGTCCCATGGGCCGCATGGGTGGCATGGGCCGCGGCGAGAAGGCCAAGGACTTTAAGGGCGCCATGCGGCAGTTGCTCGGCTATATCGGTCAACACAAGGTTGCCGTGCTTGCCGCCGTCGCCTTTGCCGTGTGCTCGGTCGTCTTTAACATTGTGGGACCCAAGGTGCTCGGCCAGGTTACGACCAAGTTGTTCGAAGGCCTGGTCGCCAAGGTCAACGGTACCGGCGATGTCGACTTTGCCTGGATCGCCAAGACGCTCGGCTTTTTGCTCTGCCTGTATCTGGCAAGCTCTGTTTGCAGCCTCATCCAGGGCTGGCTCATGACCGGCGTCACGCAAAAGATTTGCTACCGCATGCGCAAGGAGATCGCCGCCAAGATCGCTGTCGTGCCGATGAGCTACTTTAACGGACACAGCAAGGGCGATGTGCTCAGCCGCATCACCAACGACGTCGATACGCTGGGTCAGTCGCTCAACCAGAGCGTGACGCAGCTCATCACGTCGGTGACACAGATTATCGGCGTGCTCGTCATGATGCTGTCGATCAGCCTGCCGCTTACCGGCGTCACCGTGCTCACACTGCCGGCCGCCGCGATTATCCTGACCGTGATGATTCATTTCTCGCAGCCGTACTTCCGCGAGCAGCAGCAGGTCCTGGGCACCGTCAACGGCATTATCGAGGAGGACTTTGCCGGCCAGAACGTCATTCAGGTGTTCGACCGCGCCGAGGCCTCAATCGAAGAGTTCGACCGTCAAAACGACCGCCTCTTTATTAGTGGCTGGCGCTCGCAGTTCCTGTCGGGCCTGATGATGCCGCTTATGAGCTTGGTGGGCAACATGGGCTACGTGGGCGTCGTCGTGGTGGGTGCACAGCTCGCGCTGACCGGCAATGCCACGCCCGGCGACATCCAGAGCTTTATCCAGTACGTTCGCAACTTTACGCAACCCGTGCAGCAGCTGGGCAACGTGAGCAACACGATGCAGTCTATGGCCGCTGCCACCGAGCGCGTCTTTGAGTTCCTGGCCGCGCCCGAGGAGGAACAGAAGGCCGACGCGCAGATTCCCGAAAAGCGCCCTGGCCATGTGGAGTTTGACCACGTCAAGTTTGGCTACACGCCCGACAAGACCATCATCCACGACTTTAGCTGCGAGGCACAGCCCGGCCAGACCATCGCCATCGTCGGTCCCACCGGCGCCGGCAAGACCACGCTCATTAAGCTGCTACAGCGCTTCTACGACGTGGACGGCGGATCGCTGCGCGTCGATGGCGTCGACGTACGCGATTGGGACCGCGCGGCACTGCGCGGCGAGTTTGCCATGGTGCTGCAGGATACGTGGCTGTTTAACGGCACCATCCGCGAGAACATCCGCTACGGACGCCCCGATGCAAGCGATGCCGAGGTCGAGGCCGCTGCACGCGCTGCACGCTGCGACCACTTTATCCATACGCTCGCCGGCGGTTACAACTTTATGATCAACGAGGAAGGCACCAACCTTTCGCAGGGCCAACGCCAGCTCGTGACCATTGCCCGCGCCATTTTGGCCGACCGCCCGGCGCTGATTTTGGACGAGGCGACATCCAACGTCGATACCCGCACCGAGGAGCTTATTCAGCGCGCCACGGATGCGCTGATGCAGGGCCGCACCAGCTTTGTTATCGCACACCGCCTGTCCACGATCCGCAACGCCGACGTGATCTTGGTAATTCGCGACGGCGACATCGTCGAGAAGGGCACGCACGACGAGCTGCTCGCCCAGGGCGGCTTCTACGCCGACCTGTACAACTCGCAGTTCGACGAAGCGGCGTAAATTCTGCCGCAGGGAACGGATAACACCCGAGAACGGGGGCGCAGGACAACCTGTGCCCCCGTTTTTTGTTCTGCGACCCTCAAACCGCCTCCCCTGGGACCAAATCGACGGCCTCTTCCAAGCCGCGTGGTATCACTCCATTCCAGGGCCAGTTGACGTTTGACCAGATAAAACCTGCCAAAATAAACCTGTCCCTTTTTGGCAGGTTTTGGGGTGACGAGGGCTTGCACTTTAGCGTGCGACAGCGGATAATGCCGAGCATTCGACAATGCACACTTTGTCTTATTTGATTGAGGAGGCCCCGTATGGCCATGGAATTCAAGCGCAGGTTGCCGATCCCCATGGAAATCCGCGAGGAAATGCCGCTTTCCGCCGATCTTACCGCCAAAAAACAGGCATTCGACGCCGAGGTCGCCAAGGTCTTTACCGGCGAGGACGCGCGCAAGGTGCTCATTATCGGCCCGTGCTCTGCCGACCGCGAGGACTCGGTGCTTGAGTACATGAGCCGACTGGCCAAGGTCGCCGAAGAGGTCAAGGACAAACTCATCATCATTCCGCGCGTCTATACCAACAAGCCGCGCACCAAGGGCACCGGCTACAAGGGCCTGCTGCACAACCCCGATCCCGAGGCGCCCGATGACCTGCTCGAAGGCGTTAAAGCCATCCGCCATATGCACCTGCGCGTCATCGAGGAGACCGGTTTCTTTACCGCCGATGAGATGCTCTACCCGTCCAACTACCAGTACCTCGTCGACCTGCTGAGCTACGTCGCCGTGGGCGCGCGCTCGGTCGAGAACCAGGAGCATCGTCTGGTGTCGAGCGGCATTTCGGTGCCTGTGGGCATGAAGAACCCCACCGCCGGTTCCACCACCGTCATGCTCAACTCCATCTACGCCGCCCAGGCACATCAAAGCTTCATCTTCCGCAACTGGGAGGTCGAGTGCGACGGCAATCCGCTCGCGCACGCCGTCATGCGTGGCTACATTGGTCTCGACGGTCGTACCTACCCCAATTACCACTACGAGCATCTGGAGCGTCTGGCTGAGCGCTATACCGAGCATGCCGGCTACGCCAACCCGGCGGCGATCATCGACTGCAACCACGACAACTCGGGCAAGCGCCCGCTGGAGCAGCACCGCATCTGCAAGGAGGTGCTCGACAGCTGCCGCCGCAACGAGTCCATCTCCAAGCTGGTCAAGGGCTTTATGATCGAATCCTACCTGGAGGACGGTAACCAGTCTGTCGACGGCGGCGTCTTTGGCAAGTCCATCACCGACCCGTGCCTGGGCTGGGAAAAGACCGACTACCTCATCCACGAGATCGCAGAACGGGTTTAGTTACGCGGTTTTACCAAACCGCGTAACTACTCGACGCTGCGCGGGCCGCACCTGTACAATCTGACGCTCAACTTCAAGGGCGCGACCAGAAGGTCAGCGCCCTTTCGTTTCACGTCACCTTGTCTCAAATGCGGCCCGCTCGCTGTCCGTCCTCTACCTGCGGCGCCGTCTTGCTCCGAACGCGACAGTTAGGGACGTTCCTTTTCTGCCGGCAGTCTGGGACATTCCTTGGGGTAGTCGTTGGGGACGTTCTTGTTTGACTAGTCGTTTAAGAACGTCCCCCATGACCACCGCAAAAAAGCGCCGCCGCGGACGCTCCAGCGGCCGCGGCGGCCTGCGCTAAATCGCAACGATTAGCGACCGAGCGTTCTACCGAGCAGATCGTCCGCTCTTCATCTCAATCGACCGATTATCCCTCGTATACGATACGGCCATCGGAGACAGTGAACAGAATCTTGGTATCGGAGATCTTCTTGGGATCGCAATGAAGAATGTCTTGATCGAGCACCGTGATGTCGGCGAGCTTGCCCACCTCGAGCGTACCGATTTTATCCTCCATGTAGTTCTCGAAGGCAACGTTTTTGGTGTATGCCTCGAGCGCCTGATATGCCGTGATGGCCTGCTCGGGCCAACGGTACATATCGGTGTCCTCCTCCTCGGGATACGGGCTGTTGCGCGTAACGGCCACCTCGATCTCCTCGAGTGGCGCATAGCCGGTGACCGGGCCATCGCTCGCACCGGAGATAAAGCAGCCGGCCTCGAGCATGTTCTTGACGGGGTAGAACTTCATGGCGCGATCCTCGCCCACAAAGGCGATCTCGAGGTCGCACAAAGGATCGTGATACATCCACAGGAACTGCAACGCGCACACAATGTCGAGATCGACGACGCGCTGAATGTCCTCGTCGGTGATTGCACACACATGCGTCATGGTGTTGCGGCGATCATCGCGCTCACCGTTCTCCTTGACGCAGCGCTCGTAGGCATCGAGTGTATTGTGGACGGCGCCATCTCCGATCGCGTGAACATGAATCTGAACACCCTCTTTGTCGAGGGCGGCCACCATGTCGCTGAACTCCTGCTGATCCCAGACGGACTCGCCGTGCCAGTTATCGCCCTTACCGGCGGCGGAGGTATATGGCTCGAGCATCACGGCACTGCCGCCCTCGGTAACGCCATCGGAGTAGATCTTGACCGTACCGGTAGAGATCATGTTGCTATCGAACTTCTTGAGGTCCTTCACGGTTTTAATGGCCTCTTCAGCCGTAATGCCGGGCCTAATGGTAGGAAGTACTCGCATGCGCAGGTTAAGCTTGCCATCTTTCTCGAGGTCAGTATAGAACTGGCAATCCTCTGCCGTAGAATCTCCCACGACGCTTATGTTGGTAATGCCGGTGATGCCGTATTTCGTAGCCACCTGCTGGTACTTGTCGATAGCGTTCTCAAGCTCCTTGTCCGTATGCTCGACGTAGACAACCTCCCTCACCATAGCTGCAGCAGAATCGATCAAGTAGCCAGTCGCCTCGCCGTTTGCATCGCGGGTGATGATGCCGCCCGTGGGGTTGGGGGTATCGTTATCGATGCCCGCAAGCTCGAGTGCACGGCTGTTGACCCACACCGAATGATAGGAAACATCGGTCAGCATGATGGGCTTATCGGAGCAGATCTCATCGAGGATGGACTTGTTGGGACCGGGATTGGTGCCATCCTCTTGCTCGAAGGCGTTGATCATGAACGAGCCGCCAACGTAAGCCTCATCATCGGGATGCTTGGTTACAAAATCACTGACCGCCTTCTTATACTCATCGATCGTGGTAGCCTTGGTAAGATCGATTTCGTACAGCGCGGTCACCCAGTTGCCCGGAGCGTGGATATGCCCGTCCATAAAGCCGGGGATCACCATACCGCCATCAAGATCGATGACGCGCGTGTTGTCATCGATGTACTCGTCAACACCGGAGTCTTCGCCTACATATACGATCTTGTTGCCCGAGACAGCCAGGGCGGCCGCGGTGTCGCCCTCTTTGACCATCGTCTGAATCGTGCCGTTACGAAAGACGATGGATGCCTTATCGGAACTCGCGCTGCCGGTGCTTCCGGCATTTGAAGAATTGTTGGCGCAACCGGCGGCACCCACCGCAACAGCCGCGGCGCCCAACGTGCTCAGGCCGAGAAAGCTTCTACGGGAAACGGGGGGGATAGAGGTCTTCATATAACCCACCTTTCAGTTGACATCGCCGCGCTTTTGCGACGCTTGCTATCACCTGAATACCACCCCCGGGTATAAACTTGTCTGCACAAACGGGGTTATTGCCGTAAGCGGAGGCTTATATCCCCTATAACCCTGCCTTTAACCTGCCCAAAAGCTCTGAAGAAGCTCGGACCGCGATGAGACACCACATTTACGGAATATCGTGTGAACATGCGATTTGACCGTGCCGACAGAGATAAACAATTCATTCGCTATGGCGCGGTTATCCTGGCCATCGAGCAGAAGGTCGAGTACTTCGCGTTCACGCGCGGAGATATCGTGCTGGTCGCAGAATGCCGAGAAGCGGACCTCCGCAATCTGCTTGGCAGAGGTGCCAGACGTTGTGGGCGGAGCAGAAAAGTGTAACGACAAGATCCGCGACGCCGCACGAACGGTATACATCGCGGCCACCACGCTCATGATGTTCTCTGGGATGTTTCTGCCGTAGGCAAAATACAGGTAATCAATGACTTCGATCCGCCCAATATTCAGCCCGAGAACGCGTACATCCTCGATCAGAACAAACACCGTCAACACAGCCATCACAATAAGAAACCTGCCGTAGCGTGCATAGAAGCTCTTTCGCGCCAACGGCTTGCTTTTGCGGTAGCAGACGAAAATCATGCCAAACGCCACGAACATGAACAAGGAGCGCAACGCATAAAATGCGAGTTGTTTGATTGAATCGGGCTGCAAAACAAGCGACATGGCCTCGAAAGCAGAAAAGACGATGCAGGGCACGAGCATGTGAAGCCGGCTCGTCTTGTTTACGATCGCCAATGCAAATGCCCACATGCTCGCCATGATTCCAATCGATAGGACGAGTTTCGTTATGGGGTGCGTCATGGGAAATTGGCTACTGAGGATATCTGCCATCATCTTACTGCCCTGATACTCATCGAGGAATACGAGGGCGCTTTCGAGCATGTCGAAGAAAAAGAAGGCCGAGACCGTCAAGTAGCTTGTTCGATGTGAGACGAGGTATGCGCATACCGATACGCACACCGCCACCATGCAAACCAAGACGAATGTGATTCCGTAGAAGAAGTAGAACGTACTCACTACCGGGCCTTTCGCTTATTGATATGTGCTAAGGATAAACTTTACGCCAAAGACATGCAGATCGCTGTCTTCAGCGCAAAATCCAGCCAAAGAAAGGAAGGGTGGAAGACGCATATCCCCCCACCCCAGCGCATGGGCGAAACTAGCCGGTGATGCGGGTGCCGGAGAGGCCGGCCATGGTCTCGGCGATGGTAGTCGTTGGGGACGTTCTTGTTTGACTAGTCGTTTAAGAACGTCCCCAACGACTACCCAGAATGAGAGTGGATAATCTCCCGTTTTTGGCCTATATCAGCGCTAATAGTGGGAGATTATCCACTCTCGTCGAGCGGGCGTCCGATAATCCACTCTCATTCTCTCTTGGAACCCTCCGTCCCCGAGGAATCGAGGCTCGTCTGCCGAATGGTCGATGCGGCCGCCCTGCGTCCATGTCAAACTCATAGATGGCCTGACCCAACTTGGAAGGAGTCTCCATGAGCCTTGAGAACGTAGCCCTGCGCGCCGCCACGCTTGATGACCTGACCGGCATCGCCGCCATCTACAACCAGCTGTGGTGCAACACGCTGCGCAACCGCGGCGACGTCGAAGCCGCCGATTTCTGCGCACGCTTTAACATCGCCATGCAGCTGCAGCGTTCCCCCATCGCACTCGTCGCCGAGGCCGAGGGCCGCATTATCGCCGCCTGCTGCATCGGCATCTTCGAGGACGGCAAGCCGCGTACCAATCCCACCTGGGAGCCCTGTTACGACGAGCTGTTTATCCAGGCAACCGAGATGGCAAAGACCGCCGATGCCAAGCTCGAGGGCTCGCTCTTTGGCGACAGTCGTGAAAAGGCCACGGCCGACCGCTTTGCCGCCACGGGCAACGAGTATGCCCAGGGCCAGCTCAACCTGATCATCATTGCGCCCGAGTGGCAGGGCAAGGGACTCGGCCGCGAGCTCATCGACCTTACGCGCGCTGAGCTCGCCAAGGCAGGCTGCACCAAGTTCTTCCTGATGAGCGACTGCAACGCCGACTGGCAGTTCTACGAGCACCTCAACATGAAGCGCATCCTAGAAGATCACAGCCAGGACACCGGCGACGGCTTTATCGTCTACATGTACGGAGGCGACACGCAGGATTAGCCCGCACATCCAAGCCGCACGGCCCGCCGTTCAGCTGAAACCACCACACAAAAAGTCCGCCGACCATTGAAGTCGGCGGACTTTCGCGTGCGGACAATCAAGCGCTGTTCACCATGGAACTGCTATTTACAGCGCGCCTTAGGCTGCTGCTGGGTGATGCAGTGGATGTTGCCGCCGCCGTAGATAACTTCACGGGTCATGATACCGATGACTTCGCGGTCCGGATAAGCAGCTTGGATATCCTTGAGCGCCTGGGCGTCATTGGGATCGCCGAACTGCGGTACAAGCACCGCACCGTTGATGGGCAGGAAATTGAGATAGCTCGGTTCGAAAGCGTCCTCGGGAGTACGCGGCAGCACGCCCTCGACGGGATCGATCGTGCTGGCCTCTTCTTCGGTCATATATACCGATGTCGCAGGCATGATCACCTTGTGGATCTTGAGCTTGCGACCCTTGGCATCCGTGGCCTCGGAGAGCGTCTTGTACGCCTCCTGGCACTCCTTGTAGAACTTGTGGTTGGGATCGTCGGTCCACATGCAGCAGACTTCGCCGGGCGCACTAAAGCATGCGACGTCGTCCACATGGCCGTTCGTTTCGTACGGATCGATTCCGTCCTTGATCCAGATAACCTTCTCGATACCGAGATACTCAGAGAGCTTCTCCTCAATCTGCTCCTTGGTGTACTGCGGGTTGCGATCCTCGTTGAGCAGACACATCTCGGTGGTCACGACGGTGCCTTGACCATCACAGTTGAACGAGCCGCCCTCGAGGATGTAATCCTCGGGACGATAACGGTTAACCTGCTCAAGCTGTGCCACCTGCAGGCCAATGGAAGCGTCCTTGTCCCACGGGAAATACAGGCCGTCAATGAAGCCGCCGTAAGCATTAAAGTGGAAGTGCGAAAGGGCCACCTCACCATTGTCATTAACGAGGAATGCCGGGCCGGGGTCACGAATCCAGCTGTCGTTGTACTCCATGTGGATAACGCGCACGTTCTCAACGCCGTCGAAGATCTCACACACCGCGGGGAAGTCTTCGGTGTTGACGCCCACAGTGATGGGCTGAAAGCGTGCAACGGTCTTGATGATCTCGGTGAAGACCTTCTGCGCCGGCTTGGCGCCGCAGCGCCACACGTCGGAGCGGTGCGGCCATAGAATCCAGGTGCGCTCCTGCTCCTCATACTCACCGGGCATATAGAACCCGTCCTTCTTAGGCGTGGATTCACTCTCGTAGATTGTCTTCATTTCAAGCTCCTAAATCTCGGTGCTTTTGCTTGACGAGACCATGATGCGGCCGCACCGAGATGTTCTCAATGGTCCCTCGAGCCCCTTTCAACGACCGACGGTATACCATTCGCTGACCTAAAGTTCTATTCAGGCCGAGAACATGACATACTGGGTTCCACAATGGAAAGGACGCCCTATGCCCCCATGCAATAAACAGCAGACTATTGAGTTGGACGGTACGACCTGGACTGCTCTCAACGAGCTCGCGCTTGCAATCCACGCATCACACGGTATTGATAAGCTGCAAAAGGAGACCCTCGAGGGAACGACAGGGCTCGTGCCCCATCGGATCGCCATGTTCGACCTGATCGAGGCGGCGGACAGTGATACCCCACGCTACGTCCATCCTGCAAGCAGCGGAATGGACGACCGCGCACTGAGCGACTACTACAACCGCTACGCCGCGATGGACTATACAACATGGAGCTTTGACCTACATAAGGTCGGCGTCTACCGCGACCTCGACCTGGTCGACGTCGAGCGACGCGATGCCACGCCCATCTATCGCAAATGGATGGAACCGCAGGGCGTCTACTTTGGCTGTACGGCCACGCTCGCGCACAACGACAGCCCGCTAGGAAGCATCGCCCTGTTTCGCGAACGCACGGCCGGAGACTTTACCGACACCGAGCTCGCAATCCTACTCGAAATCGCTCGGCACGCGAGCCTCGCGCTCGCCAACCTCTATCCTCGGGGCATTAAACTCACCCAGACCGAAGACACGAACCAGCTGAATGCTTTCATGACAGAACATAATATCCAACCGCGCGAAGCCGAAGTCATGCGGCTCATGCTCGACGGCAAAACGAACAAACAGATGGCAAACGAGCTATTCATAAGCGAGTCGACCGTAAAGAAGCACGTCAACGCCATCTATCGCAAGCTCGGCGTCAGCAACCGACTGGGCCTTATGACTGCCGCGCAAAACATCCTGCGATAAAAAAGGCGCCCTCCATACGGAAAACGCCCTTTGATTTCGCCATTTGAATTAGTGTCGGCTCTGGCTCAAAGAGTAGACGGGGTCATTTTGGTAGATTTTATATGGGTAAACGCCGATACGACACCCAAACCTCTACGGAAGGAACAGGCACTTATGTTGTGGTTCAGAAAGGAAACGGCCCGCTCCGGCGGTTTATCTCAATCTGTAACAAGTAGAGGCGATTTATTAAGCTAGACGTTACAGATTGAGACGTTGAAGATAGCGCAGAAATAGCCGTCGCATTTGTGTTGGTTTTGAACTCTCCGCGACGGGATGCTAGACTGGCGACGTATACATTCGCGCCAGAACACGGGTCGTATGAAGAAAAGGAGATGCCATGGCGCCTATCGCACCGCTCAAGATGCTCGTCGCTCCTGCCGCCAAGGCCATCGCCCGCCTGAGCGACTCACTCACCTACGACGATGTCCCCTGTCTTGTCGACGAACGTACGGACAGCTGCCCTTACCTGGGACACGTCCCCTACTTTGCGCCTAAACTCGCTTCTGACCCCGAGCACCGCGAGCGGTAATCCAAGATGCAGCAAGCGCCGCGCAGCTCGCGGCGCTACTGTTTTGGTGCAAAGAAACCTGTCCCCCTTGCACCAACGCCGGGATTATCGACGCTGCGGCCGCGGCGCGATATGAGGCGCGAAACCTCGCCCAACAACACACCGACTACCACGCCCACGAGAATCGGCAACTTTGTCATCTCGGCGGGTGAGCTGTTGAGCGGCACAATCGTGGCGACAATCGAAAGCACAAGCTCTACCACGGGAATCGCAAGTGCCACCGCGAGCACCTTGCCCTCGAAGGGCGCGCGGAACACGCGCGGGCGATCGTCGTATTTGCGCAGGCGCCAAAACGCCGGGAACATCGGAATATAGCTCATAAGCAGGAAGACGACGTTCATCGAGAAGAAAACCCAAAAGACGTCGGAGCCCTCGCCCAGCGGAATCTGAAGCAGTAGTACCAGGCTGGCAAAACAACCGTTAATGAGTGCCGAGCCATTGGGCATGCCGGTCTTCTTGGACACCAGCGCAAAGGGACGCGGCATATTGCCGTGACGCGCGGCATAGCTCGCCACGTTGTTGACGCCAAAGCTCCAGCAGATCATGTTGGCGAACAGCGTCACCAAAAAGGCCGCGCCCACGACCATCGTCAGCGGATGGCTGCGCCCCAACATGGCGGCGACCGCGTCCACAATGCCCGAATCGAGCGAAAGCCGCTCGGTGGGAACCGCGGCTCCAATGCCGATGCCGCAGATAATGTAGATTGCCGCAATGGCAACGCCACCGGCGATAACCGCCTTGGGGATATCACGCGACGGGTTTTTCATCGTGCTGGCAAAGGTCGCGACCACTTCGAAGCCCATAAAGTTGAACAGGATGATCGATAGGTACGTCAACGAATTGGTGTCGCCCAAATCTGGAATGAAGGTCTTAAACGACATGTCGTTGGCAAAGCCGTTATTGCAGGCAAACCAGATGCCGACGATTCCCACCACGGCGGTAATGAGCACCTTGATGACGGCACCGCCGTCCATGACCCAATCGGCCTCGGCCACCGGGTGCATCGCCATGACCGTGACGCCCCACACAAAGGCAAGCTCGATGGCAATTCGGGCCCCAAGCGAAAATTCGATGCCCCATACCGCATTGATGACACTGGGGAACATACAGGCGATACTTGCAACCCACAGTGGAAAGTTGACCCAGTAGCACCAGGAGCAGCAGGCACCCCAACGGTCGCCCAAGCCCAGGCGAACCCAATCGTACAGGCCGCCCTCGGAATCGAACGCCGTACCGAGCTCGGCCACCACCAGACCATAGGGAAGCAAAAACGTAATGATGAGGAAGATCCACCAGAAGAACTGCACGTTGCCCATGGCAGATGCCGGAGCGGCCGCCTCGATGGTAAATACGACGCAGATAACCGAGAGGATGACCTCGAACAGGGAGAACTTTTTACCTGCCATGGCACGCTCCCCCTACAGCAAAAAAGATGGCATCTGCACCGAAGGCGCAGCCCAAGGTAGGGTTACAGGCCGCGTCACCGGTGCAGGTGCCATCCCAAGGAGAAGAAGGGATGCAATTGTTGGACCAACGCTCGCGGAACAGGCGCGTGTAGATGACGATACGCTGGTACATGGATACTCCGATCAAGACGGCCGCGTATACGACCGGGAACTTTCGGCAATTGGATACGCGTCTGACCTGGGATATCCAAGCGAACAATTGGCCTAACCCGCGATAGGTCCCAGGCCAGGCGGGTATCCAATCGAAGGGGAAGGGCGCTCCGGTGTGGAGGCAGCGGAGCGCCCAGGGAAAGCCCGGCCAGGCGGCCCCGTTCGCCTGGCCGGCCGGGCCTCCGGGGTGCGGCGGACTCCCGTGAAAGAGGGGCGCCGCGCCCCGGGAAGCCGGGCTACTAGGCGGACGGCTCCTGCTGCGTGATGCAGTGGATGTTGCCGCCGCCGTAGACGACCTGGTCGGACTTGACGCCCACGCACTTGTAGACGCCCTCGCCCCAGACCTCGTCGTAGATCTCCTGGAGCGTGTCGACGGCCAGCTGGTCGTTCTCGTCGCCGTACTGCGGGACGATGACGCCGTGGTTGGTCACGAGGTAGTTCATGTAGGAGGCGATCAGCGGCTCGTCGGGGACGCGCGGCTCGGCGTTCTCGTCGGCGTCGATGGTGTCGCAGGAGGCCTGGTCCATGTACAGCGGCTTCACGGGCATGCAGAGCTTGTAGACCTTCAGCTTGCGGCCCTTGGCGTCAACCGCGTTGGAGAGGGTCTCGTAGGCGGCGTGGCACTGCTCGTAGAACGGGTACTCGGGGTCGTCGGTCCAGATGCAGACCATGACGCCCGGGGCGATGAAGGTGGCGACGTCGTCGATGTGGCCGTTGGTCTCCTCGGGGTCGATGCCCTCCTTGACCCAGATGACCTTCTCGACGCCGAGGTAGTCCTTGAGGTGCTCGGTCATGTACCCGCGAAGCTCCTCGCTCCAGGGCTCGAACTTCTTGCGGTACTTGGGCCAGAGGGACTCGGGGTCCTCCTCCTCCTCGAGCACCGCGGAGCAGGTGCGGCCGGGGGACAGGA
>NZ_JBQKLJ010000018.1:0-31646 GCF_052116285.1 Collinsella sp. Sow4_E3 | reverse complement strand
GATCACTCACAAATCATACGTTCTCAAAAATAAAGGAATGGAGGGAATTCCTCTCTCTTTTTTCTACAGGTTTGCGAGTGCTATTTTAATCAATTTATAGAGACGAATTATAAATATCTTTTTTGAATATTGTTTTTAAATTTTCGATACTTGACCAACGCCCTATAAACTAAAATAATATTGTATACTTAGTTTAGAGGGAGGTGATATAAATGGATAGAGTGGTTATTCCTTTTGACAAAGAAGATATATCTGTGGATGAATTAAAAGAACATATTGATTATTATGTTGGATTAGCAAATGAAGGCCAAGAACTTGTAAGTTCAGGGAGTAAAAAAGAAGCTAGGGATATTTTAAGACAAATTAATCAATATTTAGACCAAGAATACAGGTATTACGACAAAGTAAAAGTTTCTGATGCCATTTTTGAAAACGAATTATACAGGATTTATCAGCATGGCATATCAGAAGCTTATGTTAAGCAAAATAATAAGAATTCCTATAATTATTTGTATTCGAACTTTTATGATATTAAAGACTATTTAACTAGTTATGGGATGGAAAAGATATTAAAATAATACAAAATTGTATAACACTTCATCAGAGCATACGATGAAGTGTTATTTTTTGCATAGGAGGTGAATAACATGATAAAGAATCCAAAACATCAAGTTTTTGCTGATGAATGGCTAATTGATATGAATGGCACTAGAGCATATAAGGTTGCATATCCAAATATAAAAAAAGACACCACAGCAAGAGTGAATGCAAGTAGACTGCTAACAGATGCTAACGTGAAGCGATATATTGATGAACAGCTAGAAAAGATGCAGAACGAAAGAGTCGCAGATGCACAAGAAGTCCTAGAGTATCTCACTAGCACCATGCGTGGTGAAAAAATGAAAGGTGTTTATAATACCGAAACAACTAATGATGAAGGGGAAATATTTACGCATCAGAAAAGCTATGAATATACTCCTAGCACGGAGGAGAGGACTAAAGCAGCGGAATTACTTGGTAAACGTCATGCGCTGTTCACTGACAAGCAACAAATAGAAGTTACTGAAATGCCAGTATTTGTTGATGATATCGGTGATGATGATGGTTAAGAAAAAACTATCAGAATTATTACCGAAAAAATTTCATTCGGTATGGAGAGCCACTCTTAATTCGGACATACTCAATATTGTTTGTAAGGGTGGACGTGGTTCTGGTAAATCATCAGATATCGCACATATTATTACTCAATTACTTATGAGGTATGCTGTCAATGCGGTTGGCATTCGATATGTTGATAATACATTAGAACAATCAATCTACGAGCAAATGAAGTGGGCGATTGAACAGCAAGGGGTAACGCATCTATTTAAATTTAATAAATCGCCGTTGAGAATCACATACATACCTCGTGGTAATTATATGATTTTCAGAGGTGCCCAAAATCCTGAAAGAATCAAGTCTTTAAAAGATAGTCGGTTCCCGTTTGCGATTGGCTGGATTGAGGAGTTAGGCGAGTTTAAAACTGAAGATGAAGTAACGACCATTACCAATTCACTTTTACGTGGTGAATTAGGAAATGGTCTTTTTTATAAATTCTTTTTCAGTTACAACCCGCCAAAACGTCGACAATCTTGGGTGAACAAAAAATATGAATCTAGTTTCCAACCTGATAATACATTTGTTCATCACTCTACTTATAAAGATAATCCTTTTATTTCGAGAGAATTCTTGAAAGAAGTGGAGGCAGCAAGAGATAGAAATCCTTTGCGTGCTAGATGGGAATACGATGGTGAAGCAATCGGTTCTGGAGTCGTTCCATTCAGTAACTTAAAAGTGGAGAAAGACTGTATAACTGATGAAATGGTGGCTAATTTTGACAATATCAGAAACGGCCTCGACTTCGGTTATGCTACAGATCCGCTAGCATTTGTTAGATGGCACTATGACAAAAAGAAAAATGGCATCTATGCCATCGATGAAATCTATGGAGTTAAGATTAGTAACCGTGAATTTGCCCAAAAAGCGAAAGAAAAAGGCTACCAGTCTGAACGTATTGGAGCAGATTCAGCAGAACCTAAGTCCATCGCTGAACTGAATAGCGAACATGGAATGCCTAGAGTTTTCGGTGTGAAAAAAGGCCCCGATTCCGTCGAGTACGGCGAGGGGTGGCTAGACGACTTAGAATTTATTTGTATCGACCCGTTAAGAACGCCAAAAATCGCCAAAGAATTCGAAAACATCGATTATCAAACTGATAAAGATGGGAACCCCAAAGCACGTTTAGAAGACAAAGACAATCATACAATTGACGCAACTCGTTATGCTTTTAGCGAAGACATGGAGAAAAATAACGTAAGTTTCATTAAATTTTAGGAGGTGGAATGATTGTTCCAAAGTGATTTAACGTTGAATCGATATAAAAGATTACGAACGAAATATTCTACGCAAATAAACGAAGATCTGTTTGATCCAAATGACTTTATAACAGAGATGAAGCCATTTTTTGATGACAGAGAGCGTAAATACAAAGCTTATACAAGTGAAGAAAATGAGATTGATAGCAGACCTAAACCAAACACAAAAATTATAAAAGTAAATAATAAACTTCACGCTGGCTTATACAACACCATTGTTGATCAAGCAGCTGATCATTTCACAGGTATCCCAGTTAAATGGGATTATGATGTTACTGAACAACGGAAGTCCTTAATTCAAAAAACAAAGGATTTATTTTTAGGTAACGTCAGTGCGAAGATAAAAACGCCTAAAGAATTCGATAGACTAGCAGAATTAGTTAAAGAAATGCGGTTCGCAATGTTGGATTCGGACACGGCACGATATCAAGGCGCTTGTGGTGTTGCTTTTCGTTTGTTAGAACCCGTTGAAACTGCGGGAGAGTGGCAATTGTGGGCATGTAATGTTGAACCATGGAGAGCCGAAAAATATGAAAATGCAGATATTTTCATTCGAGAGAAATATGACACACACCAAAAGAAATTTTTCGAAGAAATGAAAGTTGTTACTAAGAAAAAAATCTTAACGTATAACAGATATGTGGAAACAAATGTAATGAATGCGGCTGAAACATTTAAATTGACATCAGAAACTGATAATCCACTAGAAACATTCTACCTATCAGAATTTAAAAACAACACGAACCGTTATTGTGATTTTGAAGTAGCAGAGGAACTTTCTGATGCATTTGATAGAAGCCTGTCAGACCAGCAAAACGAGGTAGAGCAATTTAAATTAGCGTATATGATGATTAGCGGGTCTCGTTTAGGTGAAGAAGAAGCACAGAGGATGATGGAACAGCTAGGCGTCATTAATTTGCCAGATCCACAAGCTAAGGTTGGCTATGTAACGAAAGATATTAACAAAGATTTCAACGAGTATCATCTTAATCAGTTGAAAAAGCTTTACTACACAGTCACTAAGTCAATCGACTTCAACGATGAAGTATTTAAATCCAATAGCTCTGGTGAAGCTCGCAAGTGGCAAATAATAGCACTAGAAGCCAAAACAAACACGAAAGAACAGTACTTTAAAGAAGGATTAAAAGAAGTTGCAGAGACCATGGCGGCTTTTATAAAATTTAACGATAAATTAGAAGTAGATGTTTCTAAAATTGTGTTTACATTTAGTCGTAGTTTACCAACCGATATTGGATATCTTGCTGAGGCGTTACCTAAATTAGCACCTTATGTATCAAAACGTACTATCATTAATCAAATTCCATTCGTTAAAGATCCGGATTACGAGGCGGACATGATGAATTTAGAACAAGGGCAAAACTATCCAAGCGGGGAATACGGCAAGCTAGGCGGTGCGGATAATGACGAAGAAGAAAACAATGGCTAGTGAACGTTATTGGGAAAAACGCCGAGAATTAGAAGACAAAGCACGTTTGAAACTAGAGAAGAAAACTCTTAGTGAGCTTGAATCAGTTTTTGAACGTGCTTTAGTTAAAATTCAACGACAGCTATTGTCACAAGCGGATTTACATGACATCACACAAAGTGAAATGCTAGAAGACTTTAGCAAACAAGACCAAGAAAAGTACCGCAAGTATATCGAAAAAAACTATGAAAAGTTGATGGAATCAGATGAAGCTTATAAGCAATTCATTGATGAATATTTTCCGTCCTATGACTATGCGAAAGTTAATCGTTTGTTACAATTACGAGCAGATATCTTTTCAACGCTAGCTGATGAAGCAATCGCAAGCGACGTTAACGGTAAATTTAATAACGACTTAGAAAACATTACAAAACGAATCTACAATTCTAATTCTAATGCGTTGATGCAGTTATTAGGCGGCTCTGCTCCTGGTTTAACTAGGAATGAACTAGAAAACATCATGAACTATCCGTGGAGTGGAAAAACATTTTCATCTCGCTTGTGGGGCAATATATCATCTCTAGAGCAACGTTTGAGCAATTCCATTATTAATTCATTGGCAAGTGGTGAAGGTGTTTTAGAAGCTCTTAGAACGATGAAAAACGATGGTGTTATTAGCGGCATGTTTAAGTTAGAGCAGGGAAAGTTTAATCGATCGATTGAAAATCTTGTTAGAACGGAATATTCCCATTTTGCTGTAGAGGGTGTAAGAAAATCGCTAAAGGATGTAGGTGTTAAGCAAACACAAAGCTGGTCGGCAGAAGATGAGCGTGTTTGCTTTATTTGTGGTGGACGTCACGGAAAAGAGATTAAAGACGATTGGCATCCACCGTATCATGGACGTTGTCGTTGTACTGAAATACCAATTATCCCTGAAATTAGTGATGATATAGATAAATTATACGAGGAAATGTTTGGTCATTTGTTGGATGAATTCGCTAATAATAATTGGGGAATAAAATTAAATAGGAGAGGAGGATAGCAATGAAAGGATTATTTGAAGCAGTATTAAATCTAGAAGTTACGAATGGTACAGAAAAATCCTATAAAAAAGCTTTTGAACAAGAAAACGAACGATA
Organism: Collinsella sp. Sow4_E3; assembly: GCF_052116285.1. NCBI lineage: Bacteria > Bacillati > Actinomycetota > Coriobacteriia > Coriobacteriales > Coriobacteriaceae > Collinsella > Collinsella sp. Sow4_E3. The sequence continues at coordinate 26,667 of NZ_JBQKLJ010000018.1, read as the reverse complement.
CTTAACCAAACACACTTTGAGAGACGGCAACGGTAATATCGTCAAAGATGAGCTTAAATCAGTTTGGGGTGGTAATTATTGTCACGTTGATATTTTGTATTCTTTACCAGGTAAAAAAAGTAAATTAACTATTTCGATTGTGTCTAGGACTCTGCAAAATGTAAAAGATGCTGTCACTGATTATCAAATGCTAGGTGCTGAATTGGTTCACAAGAATTGGGAGTGATTAGATGGATCCCTATGATTACTTAGATGCAGATTATGAAGAGCATTTACTAAGAGAAGAAGAGCAATTAACGTCTGACGAAAGTTAGGCTTTTTATTTTGTCCGAAATGACGTAAAACTAGCGCAATGCTGGGCTTGATTGAATGGTGGGGCGCAATAAATAAATCTAAAGCAATGCGGGGCGTACAAACGAATCGCGGGGCGAAAGGAGAAACAAAATGAAAACAAAAAAATTATTACCAATGAATTTGCAGATGTTTGCTGATGGTGGGGGAAATGAACCAGAGTTCACTATTGATGATTTTAAAGCATTTGTCGAATCGAATGAAGATGCACAGAAATTCATTCAATCTCAATCACAAAGTGCTGCAGACAAACAATTAGAAGCTTGGAAACAGAATAACCTTGATAAGCTAAAACAGGAAGCTGTGAAGCAATATGAAGAAGCTAAAAAGAACAAAACACCAGAACAGCTAGAACTTGAGAAATTAAAAGCTGAGTTTGAAGCAGAGAAAGCTAAGAGCCGTTCGAACGAAAATAAAGCTTTTGTTGCTGAACAAATTGCAGGATTAGAGCTTGATAAAGAGTTGAAAGATTCAGTTTCCCAGTTCATGTTGAACACTTTAGTTAGTTCAGATACAGAATTCACACAGAAAGCTGTAGAAGCGTTCACAGGCGTTTTAGGAACAATCAACGAGAAGCATGCAGAAGCCATCAAAAACATGGAAATGGGTAAAGCTTTTGGTAATAAGCAGCAACAAACTAATGCGACTAATGGTAATCAGTCAACGCAACCGATTGAAAATCCTAAAGAAGCATTAGGTCAAAAATTACAAGCATTTAATTAGGAGGAATTTATAAATGAAAAAAACTACAGTAAATAATCTAGAATACTTAGATATTTCACAAGAGGTAAATGCATTACAACGTCCGTCAACACCGTTTCTAAGCTGGTTATTGGGAGCTGGTAAAACTAGTCCAGCAACTTCTACAGAGATCAAATGGCGTGAATCAGAACTTGATGGAGAAGATTCATCTGCACAATTAGAAGGCGGAGAATACAAAGATGCAGATTCAGGGCGTAAATGGTTCAATAACTACACTGAAATTTTCCGTAAATCTACTTCTGTTTCAGGTACATTAGATGCTATCAATGTAAATGGGGTAGGTAGTGAATTAGCTAATCAAGTATCTCAACGTGCATTAGAAATGAAGTTAGATTTGAACAAAAAGCTATTAATTGGTGTAAAAGCTAATGAAAATGGTACTAAAGGTCGTCAAATGGCTGGTGTAATTAACTTAATCAACTCTGATAACTTAGTTAAAACGTCTGCAGCTGATGCAGTAACACGTAAAGATGTGGATAAAATGTTTAAAACTATGTTTGACAAAGGTTATGCAGGAGAAAAACTATGTCTGGTTTCGACTGATATGGTTGATTTAATGACCGATGAAGTTGATAAAGCGGGCACTAAAGTGTTTAACTTTGGAGATCAAGTAGCTTTTGGATTGCAGCTAGGGAAAATTGTTTCAAATTATGGATCAGGTACAGCTTTAATTGAGCCGTCACTGCCAAGTGGAACAATGATTGCGTTAGATACAAACTATGTGGAGCTACGTCCGTTACGTGAATGGCGCGCAGAGGAATTAGCTAAAACAACTGATTCAAAACGTATTGGTTTAGTTGGTGAATACACGATTGAATACAACGCTTCAAATTCAGGGGCAATCTTAAACCTTGCAACTGCAGCCCGGGGTGAATAATTAAAAAGTAAAGGAGAATAATTATGGTTAAAAAGTCAGAGGTCAAAGAAGAAGTAATCGAAGAGACAAAAGAAGTAACTGAAGAAGTGAAACCTGCAACAAAAACATTCAAAGTTTTAAAAAATAAAAATTTCGTTGGTTTTGTTCATCCTGAAACACGTAAATTTATTACAGCAGTTGACGGAAAAATCGAAGTGAGTGTTTCTGATAAAAAAGCTATTGCAATTTTAGAAGAAGCTGCAGATTTAACAGAAATTTAGGTGATTATATGACAGACGAACAAAAAAAAGTAATTATAGAAAAAGTTTCAAAAATGCTACCTAATGTTTCAAAAGAGCGTATTTCGTCTGTCTTAGACCTAGTTCTTTTGGAAATCGGATCTTACAATACATGTAAGATTGAAATTGATTGGGATTTACTTACCTCGCTTGTAATTGAAATTCTATATCAGTCACTTAAAAGTGAAACGGAACAAGCTGTAACTAGCATTAAGCGCGGTGATACATCTATTAGCTATGCAACTACGCAGCAGAGTATAACAGCGTTGCTTGGCAATTACAGCGACACTATTAAACGTTTAATTGGCTGTGATAGTGGGGTGTTTTTCTATTGAATGAAGCGGATATTTTGGCAATGACCTATCTTGACACTTGTGTCATTGAAAGAATGAACGATATTGAAAATTCTGAAACAGGCATCACTGAGCAAGGGTATTCACCGATCCACGGAGGTAAATTAAAGTGTGCTCTTTCCCAAAGTGGACTGGGTAGCGCTGGAAGCTTACCAGTTGTTGAAAACAAAGGTACCTTTAATATCACTTACGAAGATCAAAAATTGTTTTTAATGCCTGATGTAGATGTGAAAAAGGCCGACAGAATCACTGTCATTCAAAGTACAGGTCAAAAACATATTTTATTTGCAAAGAAACCCTTTAACTATCCAAGTCACATCGAAGTGACATTGACAGGAAGTGCAATCGATGAGCAAAAGTGATTTTAGAATGACCTCGAACGCTGACAAAGTTATTGCTAATTTAAAGAAAATGACACCAATTGCTGAAAAAGAAGGTATTGCGATGGTCAATGATTCCTTAGCGAAGATTTATCAGTTAATTGTACCTATTACGCCGATTAAAACAGGTGATTTAAGACGTGGATACAGAATCATTAAAGCTAGAAAAACATCAAGTGGTAGAATCGTTGGTGCCTTAATTAACAATGAAAAATATTTTAAATATGTAAACGATGGGCACCGAACTAAGAATGGTGGATTTGTAAAAGGGCGATTCATGTTGCAAAAGTCTTATAAATTAGCTCATGCAACGTATATTCCAAAACGGTTTAAACAAATGGCGATTGTCATCGCGAAGAAAGGATAGGGTATGTACGATAAAATTTTAAAAATGCTTACTAGCAAAATAAAACAGTTCTCGGATGCACCTATCTATCTTGATGATGTGATGCAATCGTCAGAACCGTTTTATTTTGTTTTAAGCGTAGAAGAAAGCTTGACTGATAATGTTGGCCAAAACGTTCAGAATAAAGCATATAACGTTGATATTGCGTTAGTTGATAGCAAGAAAAATAAACAATTAGTAACAAGCCTAACAGAAAAATGTGGGGCTTTTTTTAATGTTTTGAATTTAGATGAAAATGAACTATTTTCAGAAGATTATCAGACATTTAAAACAGACGGAATTCAACATGTTAATTTTAATGTTGCTTTTCCTCAATTAATCGAATGGAGTGAAGAATAGATGGCAGTTAAAAAAAATGTAAGTGTCATTTCTGTGGAGAAACCAACCTGGTTCCCACTAACAGATGACACAGGTACTTTCCCAATCTACGGAGAGCCAACAACAATCGGGACTGCAGTAAGTATTAAACCAGATGTTACAACAGAAACAACGCCTGACTATGGCGATAGTGTAGTTCAAGATCAGTACGTTGCATTTGGCGGTGCAGAAGTTACTTTGGAAACAAATGGATACCAGAATGAAGTTTTAGCTGAAATTACGGGTGGTGAAAAATTGAAAGGCGGTGTTTTACGATCCGCAGATGATATTGCACCAGATGGAGCATTTGCTTATCGCCGTCGTAAATCAAATGGTAAATATCGCTACACAATTTTTTATAAAGGCAAATTTGCATTGACTTCTGATGAATCATCAACTCTAGAAGGTAGTTCAGTATCTTACACTCATCCAGAGTGGACAGGTTCATTTGTTGATGTTCCTGGTGTCGGATACATGTATTCAGTCGATGAAGACGATGAAGGTGTTGACTTAGATATGATCAAAAATTGGTTTACTACGGTTACTAATCCACGTGAAGAGTCTACAAATCCTGTCAGTGGTGTAACTTTAGATAAAACGGAATTAGTTCTAACCGTTGGTGAAACTGCAACTCTAACGCCAACAATCGTACCTGAAAACGCAACAAACAAAAACTATTCATTCAAATCAAATGATACTTCAATTGCAACAGTAACACCTGTGCAAGGAAAAGTTACAGCAGTAACAGCAGGAACCACAACTGTTGTTGTCACTACTGAAGATGGCAACCATAAAGCTGAATGCAGCGTAACAGTTAATGCATAATAAAATTTAAGGACGGCCAAGTGTCGTCCTATTTATATGGAGGAATAAAAAAATGGCAAGCAAATTACAAACAACAATTAAACTTTACTTGAAAGATGAAGAAGGCAATTTCACCACTAAACAATTTAAATCTGCTGAAATGTTACCAGGATCTGTTATGGAAGATGCGACAGAATTACAAGTAGAACTAGAAGAAATCGTCAAAACAAACGACATGGAGGAAATTCGGCCTGTCTTGCGTAAGTGTTATGACTTTATCGCAAAAGTTATTTTTGAAGGTCAATTTACGGGCCAAGAATTTCTTGACGGAATGGATGCACGTGAAATCTTAAAAATTACGGGGCAACTATTAGGGTCTGTTTCTAGCGGTTATGATGCAGTTTATTCTGATCAGAAAAAAAAGTAACAGATCTCCTTTATCATCCTCATTTTAAATTTAGTCCTCAATACAGAGAGGCAGAGTTAAAAATTGCACTGCTTGAAAATGGGTGGACACTAAACGAAATTGAGAATACAGACTTGAACGAACTTATGAAGCTTTATGCGTTCAGAGATGCTGTTAAAGAATTTGAAGAACTTAAATTCCTTGATGAACACACAATGTTCTAAGAAGGGAGGGGGTACTTATTGAACAATGAAGACTTAGTCTTAAAAATGATACTAGATGAATCAGGATTCTCCCAAGGTCTAAATTCGGCAGTAAAAAAGTTGCAAGGTTTTGATGGAGAGGTTGACAGAACAGGACAAAAAGGCGGCCGCTCTCTTGGATCTATTTGGACGTCATTTGTTGGTAACTTTTTAGCCAGTGGAGCAACTAAAATTATTTCAAAAGGAATTGGGCTGATTACCAGCAACATCGATGGGGCCATTAATCGCGTGGATACGTTAAATAACGCAAACCGTGTATTTGAAAATATGGGTTTTTCAGCTGGTGAAACATCAAAGACAATGGATAGCTTAAAGAAGAGTATCCAAGGGTTACCTACACCTTTAGACAGCGCAATTAAAGGTGTTCAATTAATTGCTTCGTCTACAAATGACTTAGGAAAATCAGAACAGATTTTCGCAGCTTTAAATAATGGTATCCTCGGCTTTGGTGGGTCTGCAGAGATGGTAGACAATGCTATTATCCAGCTGTCCCAATCGTTCTCAAATGGTAAAGTAGATGCGCAAACTTGGAACTCAATGATTAACAGTGGTTTGGGTCCAGCGTTGAATGCTTTAGCGAAACAAATGGGGTTAACTGCTGGTCAGATGAAAGAAGGTCTCTCTGATGGTTCAATTTCAGTTGAAGAATTCCAAGACTCTCTAATTAAATTGAATAAAGAGGGCGGTGGAGGTCTTAAATCATTAGAACAGATTGCTAAAGACTCTACTGCGGGGATTAAAACCGGATTGGCCAACATGAAAACTGCGATCGTTCGTGGCGTGGCCAATGTTGTAACTAAAATTGACGAAGGCTTAAAAAGTGCGGGCTTTGGAAGTATAAGCGAAATCATTGCTGATAAAGGCACAAAGATGGAAGCGGCTTTATCTAAGTTTGCTGAAATGATTCCGCCAATGATAAAGACAGTTAAAACATTGTATGATACGTTAAAACCTTATGCACCGTTGCTTGCAGGTTTAGCTGGTAGCATTGGTACGTTGATGCTTGTGAATAAAGTGAATGCAGCATTTAAAGCTTGGAGGGAAGGTACAGAAGCACTTTCGATAGCTCAAGCAATTTTAAATAAGACAATGCTATCAAATCCTTTTGTTGCAATCTTAACTGCTGTAGTAGGGTTAGTCACAGCGTTTATTTATCTTTGGAAAACCAATGAAGGTTTTAGAGATGCTGTTAAAAACATTTGGAAAAACATACAGGAGGTCATTTCAAGCGCTGCTGATGTAGTTGTAAAAGCTTGGGATTCGACAATGGAATTCTTCAGCAATATGTGGGATGGCACAAAAGAAGCTTTTTCAAATGCTGGTACATGGATGAAAGAAGCACCTGGAAATGCAGCCGACTGGGTTAAAAATAAGTGGAACGGTACCAAGGAATTTTTCAGTGGACTTTGGAATTCAACAAAAGAAGGCTCAAAAAATACATGGGAAAATATTAAACAAAGTGCTGCTGACAGTGCTAAAAGTGTTGGAGAAAGTTTTAAAAATGGCTTTGATAATGTGAAAGATTGGTTTAATGCTGTTGGAAAATCAATATCAGATGTTTTCACAACAGCATTTGATTTTGTTTGGAAATATATTGGTCCATATGTAACAGGAATCAAAAATGCGTTTAAAATGGTTGTTAACGCTATGAAAGCGAACATTGAAAATGTCAAAATGATCGCTGAAAATGTCGTCACCATTCTAAAAAATGTTCTATTAGCTCCAATTCTTTTCATCACATCAATGATTACAGGTGGGTGGGAAGAAGCAAAAGAGAACATGATTGCCGTTTGGGATAATATTGCTGAAGCAGCTCAAACAATATGGTTTGGCATTAAAAATATCTTTTATAACACTGTCACAGCTATTTCCTATTCAGTCACTTCTATTTTTAATGGATTGATGTTGACAATTAAAAAGATTTGGATTGATGTGAAGTTATTTTTCACCTTACTTTGGATTGACATCAAATATGGAGCAATCAACGTTTGGATTGAAATTAAATATTCTATCATCGAAACGTGGATAAATATTAAATTTGAAGCAATTAGAATATGGGAAAGTTTGAAAACTTGGTTTTTTGAAACAGTAGAAAACATTAAAAATGGTGTGATCGATGGCTGGAACAACCTAAAACAAGGAACCATTGATACATTTAATGCAACTGTTCAATGGTCAAAAGATACATGGACCAATTTCAAACAGTGGATTGTCGATCTTGTGGTAGGAATAAAAGATGGTGCTATTAACGGTTGGGAAAATTTGAAGCAAGGAACAATCAATACCTTCAACAACATGGTACAAGGTGCTAAAAACGCATGGAATAATCTCACAAGAAGTGTCAGTGATACAGTGTCGAATGTAAAACAAACTTTTGAAGATTTAAAACATGTTGATTTATTTGAAATTGGTAAAAACATTATTCAAGGTTTGGTCGATGGTATCGGGTCCATGATTGGTGCTGTTGGAAAAAAAATTAAAGAAGTTGCTGGGAATATTAAGGATGGGATTAAAGGAGCTTTGAAAATTCATTCTCCTTCACGTTGGATGCGTGACATGATAGGTAAAAATATCGTGTTGGGTGTTGTGGATGGCATTGACCAAGAAAAAGGAACTTTGGATAAATCTGTTAAAAATATGGCTGATTTACCAACAGAATTACCGGACTTTTCTGTCACAGGCAGATATGTTAATCAACGGGAATCTCAAACATCTAAATCAGATAAGAACAACAGCAACGCTACAACTACAGTTGGCGGCGATACCTTTAACATTAATTTACAAGCAATGGGTGAATTAGATGATAAGCAATTAATGAGTATGGCTCAAAAATTAGTTAAATACATTCAAGTTGTCAAAAATAGAGATAGCGATGCAGTAGGAGGTGCTTTTGGTGGAATTTAAAAGAGGTCAGTTTTTTCTTAATGGAAAACATAGCTCTGAATTTAATGTGTTTATGAGAGAAAGACCTGAACGACTTTCTGCTGGACGTGTAGTAGAGCTTAGGGAGCGAATGGGTAATGATTCAATAGCTGTTGATTTTGAGTATTATAAAAATGTAGAACGCACCATTACATGCTATGCGAAAGCAAGAAATTTACAAGAAGTATCTTTCTTAGAAGATGAAATCTCGTTTTGGCTCGATATGGGAAACTACTCAGACTTTATCGTCTATTTTGATGAACATTACATCTATCAAGCCATCGTAACAAGTCCGCCAAAGTTTACAGGAACAAGAAAAACAGGGGTTTTAATTCCTTTTGAGTTTACTGTAAGTATTCGACCTTTCAAAAAAAATCGTATTGGCCAATATTGGACAAGTAATCCTAAACAATTAATAAACACAGAAAAATATCCTTCAGAACCTACTATTCAGATTTTGGGTTCTGGGGATATTTCTTTTTTCATCAATAATCAGGAATATGCATTAAAAGCTATAGATGGAGATATCATTATTGATTCAGAAAAACAAGAAGCTTATCGAAAATCAGGTGGAGCGTTTGAAATCTTGGATCATAAAACACTTTTCAAAGATTACCCAATTTTAAAAAGTGGAGAAAATAATTTTCGCTGGACTGGAAAAGTAACAGAGTTTAAGGTTCAGCCTAATTGGAGGCGAAAAGTTTGATTCCAGTTATTTTTAAACCTGGAGAAAAAGATTTTACAACAAACGGCTTAGGACGTCTTATTGATGCGACACGTTGCGAAATCACTGAAGAAGCAAACGGAAAATATGAACTAGAAATGGACTATCCAGCGATTAGCAGATTTAGTGATTATTTTGAAAATGGCTATCAGATTAAAGCAAAGCCGAATGACTTAGAAGAATACCACATTTTCGAGATCAAACAAACGTTTAAAGATACGTTTACTAATAGTATTGTCATTTATGCTCAATCTCGTACTTATAAACTAGGAAACAGACAAGTAAGGCTAGTAACAGTTGATAATCGTAATGGTGCAGAAGCTATGAGATTAATCGAACAGAACATGGACGAGCCATGCGATATCAAACTTTATTCTGATATTAACACAGCTTCTAGTACGGTATTCGAAGCTAGAAACGTACTTAATTGTATTGCTGGTGAACAAGGTTCTTTGCTTCAATATTGGGGTGGAGAAATCAAACGAGAACCTTTCAAATTATCTTTGTTAAGACGTAGAGGACGAGATAACGTTGGAACTGTTCGTTATGGTAAAGATTTAAAAGGATTAACCATTAAATTTGATTGGCAATCAATTGTTACTAAAGTTTTACCATTTGCAGAGCTTCAAAGTGGTGCAGACGGAACTTCTCAACGGATTTATGGAGATGCGGTTAAGAGCGAATATATCAACAAATATCCAGATGTTTACGCTCAATACGTTCAGTTCACTGAAGATCAAGGAGTAAAAGATTTATCTAGCTTAAATAAAGTGGCAGGTAAATACTTCACTACATTGTATCCAGGAAGTGATAAGCCTAAGGTTTCTATTGAACTAGAAATTGAGAAACTCACAGATTCAGAAGAAGCAAAAGAATTTTCGAAAATGAGAAACTATAATTTATTCGATACGTTCACGGTGTATCACAAGCTTTATGATATTGACATTCAAACGAAGGTTACAGGAATTGTCTATGATGCTTTAGCAGAAAAAACAATAAAAATCACTGCGGGAGATATCCAAGTTGCTTTTTATAAACAACAAAGTCAAGACTTTCAAGAAGCTATAAAAACATTGACAAAAAAAGAGTATATGAGTGATTTTGTAGATTATATTACTGATTTGATTAACGGTGTTGAAGGCGGAAGTATACGTCAGTATCCTAAAAATCGACCTAACACCCATTATTACTTAGATACGGAATCCACGGATACTGCAAAAGATGTGATTGCAATTAATCACAAAGGAATTGGATTCTCAAGAACTGGTTGGAAAGGTCCATTTAAAAATGCATGGGGAATTAATGGAGTATTGAATGCGGACTTTATAGGAGCTGGCAAAATAAAATCTAATATTTTTGAAACATCATTTAATAGCTGTGGAGATATTTTACGTATGGTAAATGGTACTTTACAAGCTTGGAATAATAAGAAAAAAATCATGGAATTAACTAAAAAAGGGATGGAGTTTTGGAATGGTAATAGTCACGTTGGCACGATGGGAACAAAGGGAAATCCTTTTCCAGGGTTAGCAGATAAAAATGGAAATCCTGTAGTTTCTGATGGGAATTCATTACTATTAGTCGCAGATAATCCCCAAAAAATTATTGGTTTGTCTAACCAATCAGGCACAGGACATTTAATTACTGGTCCTACACAGTTTTTTGTTGGAAATAATTTTAACTTTTTTGGTCCAAATGGAAGTAAAGCAATTTTGACAGTTGATCGATTGATTGTGGGCGGCAAAGAAGTTATACCTGGTCAAAATGGTGGTGGCGGTTCTGGAGCTGGTACAGGTGGTTATCCATCCGAAGTTACAAGCGATGCAGATAAATTTGCTTGGGACTTATGGAGTTACCTATTAGCTAACGGATACAGCAAAGCAGCAGCTGCAGGTATCCTCGGAAATGTACAAGGAGAAGTTGGTCCAAGTATGAACCCAGATACCGAACAAATAGGCGGTCCAGCTTACGGATGGGTTCAATGGGACGGTTCAGCATATCCATTGGTAGGCGCACCAACTTGGAATGGTCGAGAATATGTACAACGCTTAATTGCTGCCGCTGGTATCAAACAAGACTACAGGACTTCATTCGCTCAGGCACAATTGATTAACTGGTGTATGTTTAATGGTCAATGGTTAGGACAAGTTGATCCGTTAACAGTAGATGAATTTAAAGTTGTCAGCTCACCAAAAACAGCAGCGTATGCGTTTGAATTAAACTTTGAACGACCAGCGGCTGCTCACCCTGAAAGACAAACCTATGCGCAAACGTGGTATGACAAATTTAAAGATTTGAAAGCTTCTACTGCGACAGGAAAAGCTGGGATAGAGCATTTAGAGACCTTAATGGGGAAATGGTTAGGTAATGGCCAATGTTATGCAGTTCCAGCCGAATATTCTGGTTTTATGGGCGGCTGCGGTTTAGGTGCAGGAACAATTTATGGCTTTTCACATGTAATTGGTGATACATCATCTGCTGCAGATATTGGTGAAGCATATGATTGGAATGCGGTAGGTTGGCGAGTAATCCAAAATCCAACGTATCAAGATTTAGTAGTAGGAGCAATCGTCAATATTAGACGAGGTGGCCAATGGGGAACAGGTTGGACAGTAGACCCAACATATGGTCACACGGGCGTGATTTACGGCTTAAATAATGGACGTATCCAAACCATAGAACAGAACGCCGAGCAAGGGCAAATTGTCGCAAAATATGACCGATTATATTTTGCTAATTCGATTCAATCGATTGTTATCCCACCAAAATAACGAAAGGAGGATTTTTCAATGGTTAAATGGCAAGCGACACTAAGCACCACGGAGCCATACAATTACATTGGCATTCAAAATGTACGGCAAGGGAACCGAAATACCGAAGTTTTAGAAGCTATATTAGTTGAAAATGCTTTGCCACTTGATTTAACAGGTTGCGAAGTATTTTTTGAATCAGTTATTGATAAAAAGTATCCGATTCAACGAGCGGCAAAAATTGTGAATGCCAAAAAAGGGATTATCCAGTATACCTTTGATGAATATTCTATGCAGTCATTGCACAGACAGGAAGCATATTTCAGTATTCATAAAGGCGACAACCTGATTGGTGCGACGCAAAACTTTTCTTACTTTGTTGTGAATGCTGCTTCTAAAACAGAGGGCGAAATGGGTTCTTATTGGCAGTCCATCGAAGATTTAATCGCAGACATGACCGCCTTTATCAACGAAAATAAGGGCGATTTTACTGATTGGATGAATGCTAGAAAAGATGAGTTCGAAGCGTGGCGAGATGCGCAAAAAACAGATTTCACTTCATGGTTCGAATCAATCAAAGATATTTTAAAAACGATTGATCCAGGCGGAACGATGTTAGCTGAGCTAATGGATGCACGTGTAGACATTCAAGGAGTGCGCCATAATTCAATTTCTGAACGTTTATTGGCAGATATGGAATATTTGTATCAGAAATTAGAAAAACGCTTATATACGTTAGAATATGGCGAAATAAGCGACTTGATTATTTTACAAGATGATACTTTTTCGCTGAATCATGAAACAGAAATTGTTGGTACTGTTGATTATCCTGTGTCCGATGGAGCATTGGTTATCGCAACAGTTGATGATACAAAACAGAACGCTTATGTGTTTGAAAAAGTGGGTGAAATAAGTGGTTAAAGTAAAACGAATGATGGAAACCGATGAAAATGGCGTTCAACGTCAGTTTCATCCTATTACACATGCATCCGCTGTTCGAGGATTAGAAAAAATTATTGCGGGTCAATCAAAAGTATTGTCTGTTAATGGACATACAGGCGCAGTAATTATAACGCGTGCAGACTTAGATTTACCTATCGATGGGATTATGATTTCGAAACAGGAGTATGACAAAATGTTAAAAATCATAGCTGATTATGAAGCTGGAAAACTAGGTGGTTCTGGTGTTGAGTTTGAAAAAGTAAAAGGAGATGAAGAAATAAATGCCTGATTTATATGTAGTGAAAAAAGACGGCGTAGCTATTGATGTACAAACTAGTACAGCTGGTATTGTTGGATTAAATGAATTTGTTGATGGAAAAATTAGTGGTGCTGAAGCAGGCACTGTCTCGTCTGTAAATGGTCATACAGGTGAAGTTGTTTTAACTGCTTCTGATGTAAAAGCACTGCCAGACACAACTATTATTCCAACACTTCCTGGCAATGCCACTTCTGAGAAAGACGGTTTAATGTCCAAATCGGATAAAGCAAAATTGGATGCATTACCAGTTTTTACATTTGAAAAGGTAGGTGAAGCGTAATGGCAGATATCGTTCAGCTAAAAGAAAATGGTGTCAATAAGTACATGAAAACCCACGCGGATGCCATTGATGGTATCGAAGGAAAATTAGTAAAGGCTGTTGGAAATGAAACTATTCTAGGTACTAAAAATTTTCAAGATGGAATTCAAGTAAAAGGAAAAGAGCCAGTACTTACAAATGCTAAAGCAGATTATGCAATGGTAGATAAGGATAACAACGCTTCTGTGATGTCAGGTGGTTCTCTAAAATTATACCGACGGGGAGATCTGGTATATCTCACAGGATCATTCCGATTATCTGCTTTAAAAGATAACCAGGCGGTGTGGTTCAACATTCCAACATGGGCATATCCGATTGAAGCGGTTCGAATGTATGGCAAAACCAGCGATGACAAAATGTGCTTGTTATACATTAACACAGCAGATAACTCAAATATTGTATGTAAAGATAGTGTCGCAAAAGGAGCATGGATTACTATTTCAAGTTGTTGGATGGCTAAAAATCCATATTAAAGGAGGAAAATAAAATGAAAGTAGTATACAAAGTATTGTACCCAATGGGTTTTGAAAAAAACGAAGTAGAGGATAATTTTCCAACATCTCTACCTTTTGTAGAGATTAAACCGCTTGAAGCTTTGGACAATGAACAATCACAATTTTTTAATTTTTCAGAACAAAAATGGGAAGAAGCAGTCACGCAAGATTATTCGAAGAAATTAAATCTGTTAGAAAACCTTTCAGCAGTATTAGAAGCAGATAACACTGCTTTAAAACAAGCAAATGAAAAACTAACTGCTAAAGCAGAATCGCTTGCGCAAATCAATTCAAAGACTATGTTTACGTCTCTTCAAAATACTAAAGAAATTGATGCGATTAAAGAACAAATCGGAGGTGCAAAATAATGTATTCATATGATGACATTAAAATGATGTATGATTGGGGCTGTTTTACAGATGAACAAGTTGCAGAATTTGTACCACTTTGTATAACAGAAGATGAATTTACAAAAATGACAGGAAAACCGTTTAGCAAAGGCTAAGCGGTTTTTATTATTGGAGGAATTATTTTGTCAAATGAAATTGTTGTCGCTGTTATAGGATTAGTAGGCAGCACAATTGGCGCGTTTATTGGAGTTGTAGCTAGTGCCAATTTGACAGCTTACAGAATTGAACAGCTAGAAAAGAAAGTAGAAAAACATAATGGAGCAATTGAAAGAACCTTTAAATTAGAAGGTCGAATGCAAGAAGCGGAACATGACATAATAGAATTGAAAGGAGCAAAAAAATGATTCTACCAGATAAGTACTACAAGATTATCAAATGGGGCGTGCTAACAGTGCTACCTGCAAGTTCTGTTTTGGTTGCCACGCTAGGTAAAGCTTATGGATGGCAGCAAACAGATATGGCTGTTTTAACTATTAATGCCATAGCAACTTTTTTAGGAGTAGTAACAGGTGTGTCAGCATATAATTTAAAAGACAAGGAGAAGTAAAAATGAAAAAGAAAATTTTAGTAGGAGCGCTTGTCGCTCTATTTTTTATGCCCACAATAAATGTGGATGCATACCAAGTGGAACAAGATCCGATTGATTTTGGCGGATATTTTCCAGGCTATGCGACCAATGAATTAATTGTCTTGCATGAATCAGGGAACGGAAACAATGTTGGTCCAAACAGTCTAGACAACGAAACGGCCTATATGAAGCGGAACTGGACGAGTGCCTATGTTTCATATTTTGTCGGTTCTGGTGGTCGAGTGAAACAATTAGCGCCAGCTGGCCAAATCCAGTGGGGTGCAGGTGCGACAGCGAATGCAAAAGCCTATGCACAAATCGAACTCGCTCGAACGAATAATAAAGAAACATTCAAAAAGGACTATGCCGCATATGTAAATTTGATTCGTGATTTAGCTACACAGATTGGTGCAACGTTTGACTTAGATGATGGTACAGGATACGGAATAGTCACTCATGATTGGATTACTAAAAATTGGTGGGGTGATCATACTGATCCATACGGATATTTAGCACAGTGGGGCATCAATAAGGCGCAACTAGCACAAGACTTGCAGACAGGATTGCCAGAAGATGGTTCAGAAACAATTGTAAACCCTGGCAAGCCGAACGCACCAAAATATAAAGTTGGGCAAAATATCCGATTCACTACTATATACAAAAATCCAGATGCACCAATCAACGAGCATCTCAATGCTAACACTCTTTGGACCCAAGTTGGCACGATTACTCAAAAATTAGATGGTCGTAAAAACTTGTATCGTATCGAAAACAGCGGCAAACTTTTAGGTTATGCAAACGATGGAGATATTGCAGAATTGTGGGAAAATAGCAAGCCGACACCTGCAAAAACATTTACTATCGGAGTAAATGAAGGTATTGTTCTTCGCAATGGTGCACCGAGTTTGTCAGCGGCAGTTTACGGTGTGTGGCCGAAATATTCACAATTTAAATATGATTCGGTTCATATCGCAGATGGCTATGTTTTCTTAGGTGGTTCTGATGTTAACGGAACACGCATTTATATCCCTGTGGGGCCGAATGACGGCAACTCATCGAATACCTGGGGAACTGGTTATTAAAGCAAATATCTCTCAATTATTAATGATTGAGAGATGTTACATATATATTCCCCGTATTAAAGTTAATCGTTTCTGTAAGCAAAATTGTAAATTAGTATTGATAGAGAAAAAAGAACTATTAAATAATATTATAGAATTTCTTAATCATTATTGGTAATGAATTTTCTATCTAAATTTATTATAAGATTAGATAGTTAATTAGCTCAAGGAGTTGACTTTTTAAGTGGACTATCGGATAATTTTCTTGAGGGAAACTTAACTTATTCTATGTATCGTGAAGGAGGAATGATTTAATGGCTGAAAAAGAAGTAGTTTTTAATAATATTCTTACTTTAGCTAAATTGGTTAAAGATAGATCTACAAGAGAAATGACTCCTCTTAGACTACAAAAAACTTTATATTTTATTTTTGCCTTTTATGGAGCTACATTGGGACAACTTAATTCAGAAAATGAGGCAGAGAAAAAATTCGAGGGAAGTTCTGACTTTCCTAAATATATTTTTTCTGAAAAATTCGAAGCTTGGCAATACGGTCCAGTTTTAAGATGTATTTATAACATTAACAAGCGTAATCCTGAAAAAATAGATGAAGCAGAGAGCTGGAATCCTTTAACTGAACAGGAACGTGCTGTTGATGAGTTAATTACCCAAGTTATCAAACAAACTGATGAGATGGGAGATTTTACATTAGTCGAAAGAAGCCATGAAGATTTAGAATGGCAGAACGCTTATCAAGATAATCAAAGGGAAATGAACAAAGATAAAATCATAGAGGAATACAAAGCTAGTGTTATTTGATTTTCAAGTATCTAAAAAAAATGGAACGCAAGTAAGTAATGAAGTCGTAAAAAAAACTTTAATGCCTCAAAATACAATTGATATAAAAGCCAAATTAAAAAATGGTGGAGAAATTTTTTTAGAAGAACCTGATAGAACAAGACAGATAGATGTGTCTAGTGAATTTTTAATTTCAAAAAAACTACCAAAAAAACAGTTTACTAATTTTATAAATAAAAATAATGTACCTATTACGACAAAGGAGACTCTTGATAAAATAATTAATGACATAAGTTACATTTGTTCTAACAATGAGCAAGTTGATTTTTCTAAGGGGAATACTGACACATTACGATGTGTTTTAAAAGAATATGGAGTAAATGAAACTTTAAATGCCGAAAATGAGACAATATTTAAGATAGATGGAATCCATCATTATGAAAAGGGCAATAAAGAAAATCCCTTTCGCATTTACTTGAAAATTACTGAGACAGGCAATAAAGAAACTAATTATAAGTTGATTTTTTGCGATATATATCATCTTTGTTTAATTTCAGGACATAAAGGACTTAACCCAGAACAAGTGAAAGAAAGAACTTTCCAAAAATACTATTATGTATGCAATGACCATATCAAAAGTTTACTTGATGATTAAATCACTAGTTTTTTGAAAATAGGTGTGAAAAAGCCTACTTCTCGTTTGAGAGGTAGGCTTATTTTTTAATACATGTTTATTTAGGTTCACGAACGTGATGTAATATCAATAGTTTCCTTAAGATAATTTTATTTTTTTGAAATATTTCTCTTGAAAATAAGAACGGATGTTCGTATAATGTTTTCGATAGGAGAGTGTGGAGAAATGGTGAGACGAACTAAAAAAGAGTTTAAACCTTACAATGATTATGTTGACAGGCCATTCGAATTAAAGTGGCCAACGGCATTTCCACTGGGGGAGCTAACAAAAGCAATAAAGAGTACTGATGATTATCACGCTCGAAATATTGAGAGACTACCACAGCAATCCCAAAACCAAATAGAATATTTTTTAGATCGCTCAATTAAACAAAATAAGGTACTAGAAATTCAGCTGAACTCATTAGATGAATATGATCGCGTAAAACCTCATGTGTTCGGAGTTTTTCGTGGAATGGCAGAATTTGACGTTGTATTGATTGGAGAAAACGAGGTCGATTTTTATGATATTAGAAACATTCAGATTCATAACTTCACGAAATGGAGCGAAGAGCATATACCTGAAGAAAATCCATTTGAGGAAGAAATAGAACGTTGCGAAATAATAGATGAATTTGTAGACGAATATTTCGATGATGAATGGATAGAATAGTATTATTCTTTTTTGTGCCAAAAAATGTGCCAAAAATTTTAGAATTCTGTTTTTCTTTACAAAACAGAATTGCTATATTATAGTGATTTCGAACACAGAAGAACACAGTAAAATACTAAATAACCTTAGTCGGGAACGTAAAAAACACCTTTCAAATGTTGATTTGATAGGTGTTTTGTTTTATTTGTGCCAAAAATGTGCCAAATTGTTAATTACTTTTATAGATTTTATCGAATACAGAATCAATCATTTCATCATTTTTGTTATCTAGCTCTTTTATAATGTGTAAGTAAGTAGTTATCGTTGTATCTAAACTTGAATGCCCTAGCCTTTTAGAAACATATATAGTATCACAACCTTGATATAATAGAACTGAAGCATGCGTATGACGTAAACCGTGTAAGGTGAATTTTTTTGTTACACCTATTTCAGATAGTTTTTTTCTCAAGTATTTAGTTACTGCGTTATTAGAAATAAGCCCGTTTTGAGAATTGTAAAAGATAAATTGTTCAGGGTTTTGTACCTCTAGTTTATCAAACAATTCTTTTTGAGCTTTCTTGTATTCTTTTAGTAATTGAGCAGTATGAAAATCAATTTTTATTTTACGTACAGAACTTTCGTTTTTAGTTTTTCCCCAGCAATTCATCTTGTAATTCCACGTTTTATGAATATCGATTATTCCTTTTTCGAAATCTATATCATTCCAAGTTGTACCTAATAATTCAGCAAAACGCATACCTGTAGCACCAGCTACCACAACCATAATTGGCGATGCGTAGTGTGGGTCAATTCCTTTTTCAGCTAATTCCATTAACCGCTTAAAATCCCCGTAATCTAAAAATTTATCATTTTTGGTTTTATCTGATTCTTTACCTTTAATTACAGCTTTTCTAGTTGGATCAAATAGAATAAGTCCTTCCTCAACCGCATCTTTAAGCGATGCTCTGATATGGTTATTAAATTTAATGACAGTTGACTTCATATGCTCTTCGGCAAACTTGTTTAAATATCGTTGGTACAATGGTCGGGTAAGTTGTGAAAGAATTATATTTGGCATATATCTTTCTATATTGTTGAGTGTATCTTTGTATTTTCTGTATGTTATTTCAGAAACGACATCTTTTTTATATAGATTCATCCAATCTTTAAAGTATTCAGACAACAAGATATTTTGTTTATCACCTTGAAGCCCCTTTTTTAAATTATATTCAATTTCATCAGCTGCTTCTTTGGCTTCTCGTTTAGTTTTAAACCCGCTTTTTCTTAATTTGCTATGCGTGCCATCTTGTTTTTTATAAGATATTTCGTATTGCCAAGAATTTCCCCGCTTTATAAATCTAGCCATTGCCTATTCCTCCTGTTTTCTGGTAAAATAGGCATAGAAAATAGGCCTATTTTAGGTTTGTTTTTATAGTTGCGTCATCTCAAACTTTGGACAGGGAGAGATGGCGCTTTTTTGTTTACTTAATATTAAACAGGTACTTTGTATTTAGCAGCTTTTTCAAAAGATACTAGTGGGCTAAAATGTATTTCAATTTCGCCTGTCTGGTTTAAACCGAAGTGAGCAACACAATCCATTTCTTTCCCAGGAGCGACTGAGCCCATTGTGTTATCATTTGGATAAGTTTCAGATTTTTTGTTGTCCGAGCCGTAAACTTCAACATCCATACCTACAGGGATATCTGAATCACCATCATTTTTTACAGTATAAGTAATTTTTACTACTTGTGCAGGTTGGTTTTCTTCAAATTGATTTCTTTCATCAGTTAATTCTACACTATTTAGTGTATATTCAGCATCACCAACTTTTACAGTGTCACCAATCTTATAGAAGGTATCGCTTTTTTCTTCTTTAGAAGATGAAGCAGAGGTTGAAGATTTAGTTACTTTTTCGCCACCATTATCACTTGCTTTATTACTATCTGATCCACCATTTAAAGCAGAACCAATAATTACAATTAAAATTACTGCTAGTATCCAAAACCAAACTCTTTTGTAGAAAGGTTTTTTTACTTTGTACGTTTTTCCATCTTGACCCATAACTTTTTTTGACATTTAAATTTTCCTCATTTCTTGTTATAATGTATTTGTGATCTCAGAAATGAGGTATGAGTCCGTGTTGCAGCACGGGCTTTTTTATTGTGCGTAAGAGTATTTTTTCTTGAAATAAGACTGGCAAACATTAAAACATTCTGTTCTTAACTTATTATTGATAGAGTAGAACTCCATGAAATTTTCTAATTTGAACTGAGATTCATCAGTCAGTTCGTTCTCAATAAAGATATTTAGTAAAATCATAATTGCGATTCTATCAGCTTCAGTTTCGAATTTTGAATGAAAAGTTGTAGAGTTATCGTACAATACTGAATATTCAAAATGTGAAGCAATGAAATGACCGAGCTCGTGGGCTAAATGAAAAGCTTCGGAACTATCTTCGTGTAGTTTTTCATTCAAAAATACTATTCTTGGTTTTGGATAATAAAAACCTGGTTCTTCCATTTCCATATAGATTAACTTTAAATTATACTCACTCAGCATTTCTTTCAACTTTAAATACATACACCCCATCACTCCAACTATTCATTTTCTTCTAAAGCTTTAGCAATTGCAATCGCTTTACGCATTGTCTCCTTAGATATTTCTTTTCCATCAAAAGAAAAAACAGTATCGTCTTCTGATAAATCCACATGTTTAGGCGTTTCTCTTTCTTCTCTACCTAGAAGGAAGTCTACAGAGACATCGAAATAGTCAGCTAACCGAGCTAACTCAATAGAATTAGGAGTTTGTCTTTTCCAACTTCCTAAATATCCATTCGAATACCCGAAATTCATTTCGAGCTGTCTAATGGATAATCCTTTTTCTTTTGCTAACTCCTTTATTATTTCGTAAGTATTCATTGATAAATCAACCTTTCTGAATGCTTACAAAAAAAGTTAAGATAAATAATATAAAAATAGTTGACTTATATACATTATTAAGCTATACTATGTTTTGTAAACAAATTTAACAACTAAAAAGACAACAAAAAATACTATCGATTAATAAACGCCAACCGCCAAGAAAGCTTTTTAAATCAATTGTTTTATGTCTTATTTAACTATGCATTTAGTATAGATTATTAATCTAATAAAGTCAACACTGGTTAGATAATTGTTGTTAAATTTGTTTACGAATATAAAAGAAAGGAATGAGAAATATGAACACACCACAAATTTTTAATTTCGAACAAAACGAAGTTCGGACAATTTTAGTAAATGATGAACCGTATTTCGTAGGAAAAGATGTAGCCGAAATTCTTGGATACGAACGCGCAGACAACGCTGTCAGAAATCATGTTGATGAAGAGGATAAGCTAATGCACAGAATTAGTGCATCAGGTCAAAATCGTAATATGACAATCATCAACGAGTCAGGCCTTTACAGTTTAATCTTAAAATCAAAACTTCCCTCTGCCAAAAAATTTAAACGTTGGGTAACAAGTGAAGTGTTGCCAGCAATTAGAAAACATGGAGGTTATCTAACTCCAGAAAAAGTAGAAGAAGCTTTGCTTAATCCAGATACAATCATTCAATTAGCAACTCAACTAAAAGAAGAAAGAACTGGAAGATTAATCGCAGAACAAAAGATTGCAGAGTACGAACCTAAAATCTCCTATTTAGATAGCATATTATCTTCTACAGATTCAGTAACAATTAGCCAGATTGCAGCAGATTATGGGATGTCTCCACAACAGATGAATAAATTACTTCATAAACTAGGTATTCAGAAAAAAGTCGGTAACCAATGGTTATTGTGCAAAAAACACATGAACCAAGGATACACAAAATCTCATACAACTGAGATCCCGAAAGCCGATGGTGGCTCTAAAATTGTAATGAATACCAAATGGACACAGAAAGGGCGTCTATTTATCTACGAATTACTAAAAAAAGAAGGATATTACCCTCAAATGGATTTAGAGGAAATTGGTTAGAAAGGAGTTTTAGTATGACTGACATTGCAGAAATCACTCAACGAGATAGAGAAAAAATCAAAGAATATGTCGAAAGTTCAAAGTTCTTAACTTACACCATGCTTGCTGAAAGATTTGGAATTAGCAAAAGCTACTTATCTTTGATTTTAAACGGTAAAAAGACTTCTGCAGAAGCAAACAGAATTATAGATTCGATTATCACTATGTACGAATTGTAAAGGGAGGAACAACTAATGCAATATCTAGAAGCTAAAATTCCAGTACCTTCAGATTACGTTATTATCTCTAAAGTTGAATATGAAGAATTAAAAAAAGCTGATGAGACAGGAAACTGGATGACGTTGAAAGAAGTATTAGACAGGGTAAATCGTGGATATGAATGGTTTACCAGTAATGTATTGAAAAATCCCAGATATAGAAAAATATTAGATATAGATAAAAATAAAGATGGTTTTGTTTATTATCCAGGGGACGGTCGCGACACCTATCTTTTTCAAAGAAGAAAAATGCTTGAATTTTTAGATGAAAATTTTGCAGATATTTTAAAGAAAGGGAGCAACTAAAACTTGTAAATAAGGGCAATGCAACAAATACAAACAAAATAACTAAGGAGGCAGAACATGAAAATAACAATCGAATGAACACCAGAAGAGATAGCAAAAATGCTCCAAGCTATTGAGAGTAGCAAGGATCCAAAAAATATTAATGTAAACCCGCAATGTGGCATTAATAAAATATCGGAAGAATTAGCTAGGAGAATAACTACTCGTCAAGAGAAAATTGAGAAAATTTTATCAGGAGTGAAACAAAATCAGAATGGGAGATGAAAAAAATGCAGAAGGAACAGTCATTACAAATTAATGTGGAAGTTAAAGGAATTGAAGAAGCTACAAAAAAAGCAGAAAGATTAATTGGATTAATAAAAGAAGCCAAAACGTTGGCAGACGAATTGGCTTCAGTTGAATTTGATGTAGACCTTAAAAATTAAGTTCTATTTTCTGTCCACAAGTACACTTAGCACCATTTGATGTTACTTTGATTGTTTTTCCGCAATTAGGACACTTTATAGGATGGCCACCCTTACTATCCATTGCTTTTTTTGCAAGTGTAGCAGGATCATTTAATTTTTTTCTTAAGTTATCCATACCATTTATCTTAATACCCATAATATTTTCACCACCAATCATAAATTATTTCAGCAGACCACTTGCTGATAAGAAAATTATACCAGAAAGGAAGAAACGGAAAATGAATATGAAACACAAAAAGCTCCAGTATGATCCGGAGCGAAAAAGACTAAAAAAAATGCCAGAAACTATCTATACTACAGTTATTTTAATTTTAGCGGCTGTTATAGGTTATTTGTCACATTGAGTGGAAAAAATAGCCCAAGATAAAACCGATAATTCCAGAAATTAGAGAATTGACAAGAGGTTGAGCGATGAGTTCCTTACGTGCCTTTAAAAGTAAAGCATGCTGTTCTTCTGCATTGTCTTTGCCTTTGAGAGTTAGTGAAACATGCGTAGCAAAAATTAAGGTTGATGATTTTTTATTTTTACTTTCTTCATATATTCCCTCATCAATAGTTCCGACTGTTTCAAATGTAAAAGAACTTTTAGGAGATAACTCAACAAAATTACTTTCTTCCATTTGATGCAAGATTGATTGCAAGTCATCACGATTCAACCACTTAAATTTTCTTAGTATCTTTTCAATTGATACAGAAACTTCTGGCTGAACATAAATAAATTTAATTATTTTTTTAGTTGTATGTTCTAGGTTATTCATGCTAACTACCACCTTAAATTAATTATTTTGACATAGTAAGTGCCGATAAACTAATTATACCAGAAAGGAAGTAAACCAAATGACAAATTTAGTAATTATGAAAGATCAACAAGCAGTAACAAGTAGTTTACAAGTTGCAGAAACTTTCGGAAAAGAACACAAAGTTGTTCTAAAAGCCATTGATGAATTAAAAGAGGGGGTGGCACAAAATTATGCCGACCTATTTTACGAAGATACCTACATTCATCCGCAAAACAAACAATCTTATCGCCAAGTAATTATGAACCGTGACGGATTTACATTATTAGCAATGGGATTCACTGGTCAAAAAGCTTTGCAATTTAAATTGAAATATATCGAAGCTTTTAATCAAATGGAAAAAGAAATTCAACAGCCTAAACTTCCAACCTCGCAAAGACAATTGGCGATGCTTGCTTTATCAGCAAATGAAGAAACAAATGAGCGTGTAGATGTAATTGAAAAAGAAGTAGCCGACTTAAAAGACAATCAAAAAATCGGTGCAGATGATTATGGTTACTTATCACGTCGAGTTCATCAACGAGTAGCAGAAGTTGCAAAAGGATTTGGGAAAATCACAAAGGAACAGCGTGGAAAGTTATACAAAGATATTAATTCAGGTATTAAGCAAATTACAGGCGTGGGTACCAGATCACAATTAAGAGAAAAACATTATCCAATGGTAATTGAATATATCAATGACTGGGAGCCGTCCACAGCCACAAAAACAGTTGTAAGACAAATGAGTTTAGACTTAAACGACATAGCGTAGGGAGAATATTATGGCTTATACAACTGAACAAGAAAGCTGGATACTCAACCAAATCAAAAAAGAGCGTAAACAGCTACAAGATGATAGAGCAGCGCTTAGACAATCAGAACAACTGACCGAAGGAAAAGCATATCAAATTGAAAAAGAACTTGAATTTTTAAGATACTTAGAGATTCAAAATAGAATGCATATTTAAGGAGAAATGAAATGAGAAAAATTTATAACTTAAGAAGAATTGCAGTGTTGCTAATCGTTTTCGGATTGGGGTTGATAGTAGGCGGAAATTTTAATCCGATTATCCAAAATATTTATATCGGCTTATTCATCATTTGGACACTGTTTTATGATCTGGCACTTGAAGATAGAGAGGTTAAGAAGTGACAAGAAAAGACAAATTAGAACAAACAAAAAAACTTGCTGATTTATGGTACAAGCAACAAAAAAATAAAATATACATTGCGCAACAAAAAGAGCGTAGAGGTGTCGCATGACGACAAAAAAGCGACTTAAGCCGGCAAGCAATAAGTCGCATACAAAAATTATACAAGAAAAATTATATCACAGAAATGAGGTCTTGTTAAATGGCTGAACAACTAAATGTTTATCAAAGATTAGCAGAAGTAAGAAAAAAAGTATCTTATTTAAAAAAAGAACAATCAGGAAGTCAATTTAATTATGTTGGGTCAAGTGATGTCCTAGGAGCTTTACATTCAAAAATTAATGAAATGGGATTGTTATTACAGCCAGCAATTACAGGCCATAAAGTTAAGGACCAGATAGAGATTATAAATCAATACAATAAGTACACGAAACAGACGGAACAGAAACAAAGAATAACATATTTTACTGAACTTGAGATGACTATGCGCTGGATTAATATTGATAATCCAGAAGATTTTTTGGAATCAAAGTGGTATGCACAAGGTGTTGATATTGCTGGTGAGAAGGGTGTAGGTAAAGCATTAACTTATGCAGAAAAATATTTTTTATTGAAATTTTTTAATATTGCAACAGATAAAGATGATCCTGATTCATTTCAAAAGAAGCTTGATGCTAAAGAACCAATAAATTTGGTTAATGGTAAACAAATATCAGAGATGAACGATTTAATAAGAAAAGTAGCGGAACTAAGCTCAAGCGATATGCAAGTTGTTAGAAATGGATTGTTGCAACATGTTGGTGCACAAACATTAGACAGTATGACAGATAAACAGTATCCAGAAGCAATGAGACAGTTAAATAAGTGGAAAAGTAACTATGAAATAGAGATCAATAAAAACAATACAAATGATCAAGTAAAAAATATTAACTGGGGGCAAAGGTAATGACAAATGAATTAACAACAAATGTGCAGTTTAAAGTAGATTTTAAAGCCAGTGAAATGACAATTCAGAACGAATCGCAACTAAAAGAAATGGTTGATAAAGCAGTAAATCATTACTCAAGTATGATTTTTACAGATGCGAATATTCCAGAAGCCAAGCAAGCAAAAGCGGATTTAAATAAAGTGGCGACACTTTTAGATAATGAGCGCAAAGCAATAAAAAACGAGTATAACAAACCCTTGAAATCGTTTGAAGACAAAATTAAAACTTATGTTGGACAAATTAAGTTAGTAAGTGATGGCATCAACGAAAGTATCCAATTATATGAAGAAACAGAACGTTCTAAGAGGCTTGAAAAAATCAAAGATACTATTAAAGAAATGTCAGAAAACTATAGCGTTGAGGTAGAAGAAGTAGGTATTAGAAATAACTGGTTAAATAAGAGTTCTTTTACTGCAAAAGGAGAAATAAATAAAAAAACTTTAGAAGAAATTGCTGCCGATATGACAATGATTTTTAAAGAAAAAGAGCGAGTTATAGGAGAAAAAGCGATTATAGAAAATTATGTAAAGGCATTAGGATTAGAGCCTTACTCGTGGTTAAGTCAAATTGATAACGGAAAAACAGCTGCAGAATTGATGATTGAGATTGATGCTGCACTAGCAAAGAAAAAAGCCGCTGAACAAAGGGCTATAGAACAACAGAAAGCACATGAAGAATATGAAGCAGCAATGCGAGAATTAAATGAAACAGTCGTAGAAGATAAAGTAATTGACAAAAATACAGGAGAAATAGTCAGTGAACTATCACCAAAAGCGGAAGTAAAAGATACAAATAAAAATACAGTAACATTACGACTTTCAGGTTCGCACAGTCAATTGACAGCACTTAATGAGTTTATAG
>NZ_JBQKLJ010000017.1:0-33500 GCF_052116285.1 Collinsella sp. Sow4_E3 | reverse complement strand
AAAAATCAAAATCAAATGCAAAGCGTAAGTTGAGAGAATATCCTCGCTGGCAAAGAGTAGCCAATGATGCAGATGGTCAAAAAGTCACTGCGACGTATACTTTCGAGCCAAGACAAGCGCACGGCAATCCAAGTAAGCCTATTGAGCGCTTGGCTATCAATCGAGTAGATGCTGAATCGGAGCTTGAAGCGATTGAATTAGCAGTAACGAAATTACTCAATCCAACGCATCGCAGGATCTTGTTTGAGAAATATCTGTACAATGGTAAACGATATGATTTTGAAATCTATACCGACTTATACCTTTCAGAAGCTAGCTTTTACATTGAACTGAACGATGCCTTGCTCTCGTTTGCTGAGCAATATAGAGGCGGATGTTTACTAGTTCAAAATTAGAGTTTTTATAAAGAAACGCTAGAGAAAACAAAAGTTTTTTTGGAGTTTGTTCGGAAATAGATGTGTTAATATAGTATCATGAATTACTGAGAAGAAGCATACCTTTCAAAAAGCACTAATTCAATTAGTGAACAACATCAACATGAGCGGAACTCGGTGATCATTCCAAGACCAGAAAAAAATAAATTATAGAAAATTTACCTTACGTTCATTACTGGTCTTGGATTTGGAAACGTAGCTCAGTTGGTAGAGCGTCTGGTTGAAGCCCAGAAGGTCGCAGGTTCGATTCCTGCTGTTTCCGTTTAATCCGTTTTCTCAATATCGACTTAAGCGATATGGGAGAGGTTAAATAAGCATACATGTCACTGTTTATTTAACTCAGTGTTCGATCCACTGGCACGGAGTTAAAAACTAGCAATAATAAAATAATTTAAAGATGACCTGTAGACCATGTTTTGCTAGTATCATGTAAGGGGCTGAATATTTCACTCAGGGAGACCGCATGGATGTGGTCTTTTTGTTTTTAAAGGAGGAAACAATGGAAATTGAGAAGGTTAACTTATCAATTATTAGGCAATACGAGAAAAACGCAAAATTACACCCTATTGAACAAATTGAACAAATAAAAAAATCAATATTAGAGTTCGGAAACAACGATCCGATTGCGATTGACGAAAATAACGTCATTATTGAGGGCCACGGAAGATACATGGCGCTCAAACAACTAGGGTATGAAGAGGTCGAGGTAATTAAGTTAACACACCTTAACGAAGAACAGAAAAAAGCATATATACTCGCCCACAATAAGTTGACCATGAACACGGACTTTGATATCGATCTTTTACATCAAGAATTAGGTGACATAATTGATATTGATATGTCAGACTTCGGTTTTAATATTTTGGAAGATGAGAAAGAAGAAATTCAAGACACCGATTTTGAAGAAATTGACGACCAATCAATAATTATAGTTGAAGCTGAATCAGAGCAAAAATTGGAAGAATTATATGACGAATTTGTTGACAGGGGGATAAAATGCCGAGTTTCAATATTATAAAGAACAATGAATTAAATCAATCTTTTAAAGTCTCAAAAGTTATGGCAGACTTTGACGTTGGAGAAGAACATGTAGGAGAACATTTTAGCGGTAATATAAATTATCCGGACTATTGGCAAATAGGGCTCATTGTTGGTGGAAGCGGTACAGGTAAAACAACAATAGCAAAAGAATTATATGGAAATGAATTAATTGATGACTTCATTTATCCAGATAAACCAGTAATAGAAAGCATACCTTGTGAAAATGTAGAAGAATTGCAAAAAATGTTTTATGCAGTTGGCTTTGGAAGTGTTCCTTCTTGGTTAAAACCATATAGCGTTTTATCTAATGGCGAAAAAATGCGCGTTGACTTAGCAAGACAAATTTTAACTAAAGATTTTGTCGTTTTTGATGAGTTTACTAGTGTCGTAGATAGACAAGTAGCTCAAGTGATTTGTATAGCTTTAAAAAAAGCTTTAAAGCGCTATCCTGATAAAAAGTTTATAGCAGTTGGTTGTCATCATGATGTTATGGAATTTTTACAACCTGATTGGTGTTTTAATACTGATTCAATGCAACAGGTTTTTCAATTCCCCCACGAAGCTACAAGCAATTTGAAGTTAGAAGATGCTCAATCGCAGAGTGGGGAAAATTTAGACGTTATCATTATTTAAATGGCGACATTGCTAATGCAGCTCGTTGTTTTGGATTGTATGATAAAGATAAAATCGTTGGTTTTATTGGAGTAATGCATTTCCCACACCCAAGAAATAAAAAAATTAAACGAGTTACAAGGCTTGTCATTTTACCCGATTACCAAGGCATTGGGCTTGGTACAAAATTTTTGAAATCAATTGCGACTTTTTATGCTAAGGAAGGATTTGATTTTAGAATAGTCACAAGTGCTAAAAATCTTATTTACGCACTGAATAAAAACCCTAACTGGAAATTAAAATCCTATGAAAAAGGGAAGACTCCAACTGGTAATTCAGCTATTAAACAATTAGCTAAAAATGCTAGAATTAACGTAAAAATAGCAAGTTTTCTTTTTGTAAAAAAAGATTAGATATTCTCTTGACCCGTTTAAAACTGTTCCTTATAATAAAAGAAAAGGAGTAAGGAAATGAACGAAAAAGAAAGCTATATTAAACAATTAAGACAGTTGATTTTAGAAGATGACAATTTAGCTTACGGGGAAAGTTTAGAGGAAGCTATTTATCGAATTGATAATCTTGTTATATACGGTGGCTTTTATCAAGGCATAAGAGGATACGATCACAATGAGCTGCTATTAAATAATGTAACTTGGAAAGAAATTATTAGTTGGGGAACAATTATAGTACCCGAAACAAAAGCATATATTTCAAATACACCAATAATTGATTTAGAAGAACTAGGTTATCAAATGTTGCCATTAGATGATAATCATATTGTGGGGTTCAAATAAATGAAAAAGACTAATGCAGTAATTTCAATAAATCCCCAATTCGTTGAACAAATAATGACAGGAAAGAAACATTTCGAATATAGAAAGTCGTTTTTCAAAGAAATTCCAGAAAGATGTTATATTTATTCAACTAAGCCTGTAGGCAAAGTAGTTGGTTTTTTTACAATAAAACAAGTCTTGATAGATAATCCTGAAAAAATTTGGGAACTAACCTATAAAAAATCAGGAATATCAAGGGAGTTTTTTGACGAATATTATTTAAATAAGAATAAAGCTGTAGCAATACAAATAGATAGGTTGTTTAAATTTAAACAGCCTAAACTCTATAAAGATATTGATGCAAATGGGAAAATACCACAATCATATAAAAGAATTTAAGAAGCTATTGCTTCTTTTTTTATTTTTTAAAGTAAGGAAGTGAGGCGATTGGCTAATGAAACAAACTTAATTCCGGCAAACAGGCGAAGTAAGAGCGAACTTAGAGAGATGACCCGGAAGGGCGGGATAAACTCGGGTCGTTCTCGTCGTAAAAAAGCAGACTTAAAAAAAGCATTTAATACTATCTTGCAAGCTGATGTCTCTAGTAATAAGGTAAAGCAGCAATTAGAAACCCTCGGTTTTGAAACAACCAACGAAATGGCTCTAGCCATGGTTATGATGCAGAAAGCCATGAAAGGCAATGTAAGAGCGTTTGAGCAAATAAGCAAACTGACGGCCACAGACGCTAAAGACGCACTTGACAAGAAAGAACAACGGGAGCGTATCAAGGCAATACAGTTGGAAAACGAAAAACGAAAAACGGCTCTCGAAGGCACCGAATCGCAAGAGGGTGCTATCGGTAGGTTGTTTGATAAGTTGGAGGAAGCCCTAAGTGAATCTTAATGGATTATATCATGATAAGCAGATCAGTATTTTAAAACGGGCTATGCGCGAAGACTGGTACATGATGATTAACCATGGGGCGGTCCGCGCTGGTAAGACTCAACTTGATAATGATTTATTTCTTATGGAATTGCGTAGGGCGAAAAGGAATGCTCTAAAGGACGGCATCAAAAAACCTATGTACATCCTTGGCGCAACCAGTGCTGGTACTTTACAGACAAACATCCTAAAAGAGTTAACAGAGAAATATGGCATTGATTTCAAGTTTGATAAACACGGAAATTTTACCCTATTTGGGGTGTACGTAGTCACAACCTTCACCGGCACAGTCGCGGGGTTAAGGTCAATCCGTGGTATGACGGCTTACGGAGCTTATATCAACGAAGCGACGTTGGCAAACAAGGAAGTGTTTGATGAAATCCGGAAGCGTTGTTCTGGGTTGGGCGCTCGTATTATTTGCGACACAAACCCAGATCACCCGAATCATTGGTTAAAAAAGGATTATATAGATAAGGCAGACAACAAGAGGATCATCTCAAATCACTTTACAGTGTTTGATAATATTTTTTTGAATCAAAGGTATATTGACAATCTCATCGCAACAACTCCAAGTGGAATGTTTACAGAGCGTGGTATCTATGGCCGTTGGGTTAGCGGTGAGGGAGCCGTTTACCGTGATTTCAAAGAAGATATGCTGGTATCCGACAAAGACATTCCGACAGACGACATCACAACCTATTACGCTGGTGTCGACTGGGGATACGAACACTACGGAACTATCATTGTCTGCGGACAAACAGCAGATGGACGGGTGTACCTCTTAGAGGAGCACTCGGCACAGTACCAAGAAATTGATTATTGGGTGGAGATTGCCAAAGATATAAAAACACGATTTGGCAATATTAAATTTTATGCTGATTCTGCCAGACCAGAACATGTATCTCGTTTTAAACGTGATGGAATTAGGTGTATAAATGCTGACAAATCTGTTTTAAGCGGTATTGAACAAGTGGCTAAGCTGATGAAGCAAGGTCGCTTTTTTGTTTGTTCTGAGAGGGTTAACAAGTTCAAGGACGAGATTTATCAGTATGTGTGGAATGAGAAAAATGGAGAGCCAGTAAAACAAAATGACGATGTGTTAGATGCTTTGAGATATGCAATTTATACGAGCAATAAATCTAGTGGCTGGCTCGTTTAGGAGGAGAAATGTTACAAACAGATAATATATCGGCACTTGTTGCCGAAGTGAAAAGGCTGGTCTCGAATGACCGTGGAAGCACTTTGAAAAAAGAGATGCAGACGGGTATCAATTACTACGAAGGTAAACACGATATTGCAAACTATCGTCTTTTTTATTTTAACAATGAGGGTGAAGTTGTTGAAGAAAAACACAGAAGTAACACACGGATTGCTCATCAGTATTTTACAGAGCTAGTTGACCAAAAAGTACAGTATCTGCTGTCCAATCCGATTGAGGTTACAACTGAGCAAACTGGATTGCAGGAATATCTAGATGAGTACGTCAACGAAGATTTCCAACTCATGTTACAAGAGTTAGTCGAGGGAGCAAGTCAGAAATCCTACGAGTATGCCTTTTGGAAAATTGATACTGATAATCGTTTACGGTTTAAAACTGCTGATGCTCTTAAAATCATTCCGATCTACAATGAATTTTACAACATAGACCAAATCATTTATTACTATGATGAACAAATTGTCAAAGATAACAAACAAAAGACTGTGACTAAAATCCAGTTATGGACAAAAGAAGAAGTCTTTTATTTTGTGCAGGAAGATGGTCAAGCGGTCAAGTTGGATAATTCGGCTGAATACAATCCTAAGCCACATCTACTAGCTCAAAAGGGCGAAGATAAGTTTGGCAAGGGCTACGGTCGTGTGCCATTCATCTGTCTGCAAAACAATCGTGGCAAGACTAACGACTTGCAACCTATCAAAGACCTTATTGATGACTATGATATGATGGCTTGTGCATTGTCAAATAACTTGATTGACTTTGACCACCCAATTTATGCAGTTAGAGGATACGAGGGCGACAATCTGTCTAGCTTAGTCACAAACCTCAAGACCAAGAAGACCGTGGGAGTTGGTGAAAACGGGGGCATTGATGTCATCACAACCAATATCCCTGTTGAAGCTCGTAAGGCTAAACTTGAGATAGATAAGGAAGCTATCTACAAGTTTGGTATGGGGTTTGACAGTTCTCAGACAGGTGACGGGAATATCACAAATGTAGTTATCAAATCAAGATACAGCCTACTCGATCTAAAATGTAACAAGATCGAAGTACGCTTGCGTGCAGTCATCAAAGAGATGTTACAACTGATTGTAGAAAACATCAACGAACTGCACGGCAAAAATTATGATGCTAGTAAAGTCGAAGTCGCAATTACAAGAGACGTCATGGCTAATAAAGAAGATAATGCTACCATTGCTAAGACGGAAGCCGAAACCAATCAGATTTTGATTAACAACATCATGACTGCAGCACAGCGACTTGATGACCGCACTGTTTTAGAATTGCTAGCAGGTATTTTGGAAGTTGACCCAGACGAAGTTGAGAAAGCACTGGAAGAGCAGGGGTATCAAACTGATTTCAACCAGTCTACGGAGGTGACAGATGACGAAGCTGAACAAATTCCAACAGGAAATAGAGAACCTGTTGCAGAAAGCGGACAAAGCGACGGACAAACGACTCTATAACCTCTATATCGACACGATAAAAGACCTGAAAAAGTCTTTACTTGTTGATTATCAGCGGTTGGATAGCCTGACATCTTCTCAAAAGCTCAAATTGAACCAAATGAGCACACTTTTAGAGCAATTAGACCAATCAGCAGATAAACTAAAAAAAGGGCTTAGAAGTGAAATTACAGGGCATTTAATTGACACTGGGAAAATCGCCTATAATGAACTGTTTTACGAGTTTGAGGGCGGTCACGGTGGGATTAACTTTGCCATGCTAAAAGAGGAAGAGTTAAGGACCATTATCGAAACACCTGTGGCAAACTTTAAGTTATCTGAACGCTTGAATGATGGGGTTGTGGAACGGTTACGAAACAACATCAAGGACGACCTCAATCGTATATTTTTGCACGGCGCGAGTTATGCTCAGGCATCTGCTAGATTGGCAGAACAGGGGTATAGCTCTTATCGTCGGGCTATGATGATTACTAGGACAGAAGCTGGACGGGTGCAAGCTGTAGCTAGGGAAAAAGCTCAATTGGAAGCTAGAAACCTAGGTGTTGAGTTTGACAAGGTTTGGGTAGCGACTTTGGACGGTCGCACAAGGCACAATCACGCAGAACTGGACGGTGCAAAGGCTGATAAGGACGGTTATTTTGAGATTAACGGTCTACGGACGAAGCAACCGCATATGTTTGGTTTTGCAAGCGAGGATGTCAACTGTAGATGCCGGACAATCTCACGGCTTAAAGACGATGACACATTGACATCAAGGCGAGATAATGAGACCGGTAAGATTATCAAGTACAGGAATTATCGAGAGTGGGCGAGGGCTAAATAATGAGTTTACAGATTTGACAAAATAGAGGAGAAAAAAATGGAAAAACAAGTTATTATCTTTTTAAAGAATGGCGAAACATTATTATTTCAAGACGTAAGCAATATGGATGTGACTGATAAGCACATTGCTTTTGATTACTTTGGCAAAAGTACAAACCAAGAAAAAAGTGGGGTGTTCTTTTTTGACACTATTGCAGGTTGGTCTGCATCAGCGCAACTTTTCAAATAGGAGGTGGTCACTCATCTTGACAGCGGGAAAGACTGCGTTAATCACATAACTTAACCGTGTCGAATTCGATGCGGTTTTTATATTGTCCTGTCACATGACATAAAACTAGGCAAGCCATGTCTGTGTGGCATATCGCAGACACTCCCTGCTGGGAGAGCCAGCATAAAAAATCTATGGAGGTAAACCAACAATGGATTGGTTAAAAGAACTTATTGAGAAACATACTGCAGACGGAAAAACGGAAATTGATGCGGTCATGAACGCATTTAAAGAAGAGTTTCCGAAACACGCTGTCCCTAAAGATGTCTACAACGAGCAAGCCGAAAAGCTAAAAGCAGCTAACAGCACGCTTGACACGTTGAAAAAATCAAATAAGGACAACGAAGAGTTGCAGAATGAACTCAAGGCATACAAGGATAAAGTGTCACAGTTGGAAGCTGATATGAAAGAAACAGCTAAGAAGCAGACTATCAAGGATGCTCTTTCTAGTGCTAAAGCGACTGATTTAGACTATCTCATGTACAAACTTGGCGATGTGGAATTAGCAGAAGATGGCAGTATTAAGGACCTTGACAGTAAAATCAAGGACTTACAGACTAATCACCCTACATTCTTCAAAACCACGGAGCCTGAACAAGCTGATAACGGCTTTAAAACTTTAGGTGGGGTGGATATTCCACCAGGTGGGAAAATTGACCCATCAAAATCACTGACTGCTGACTTTGAATCAGCTGTCTTCGGAAAATAACTTTTTAAGGAGAAAAAATAAATGGCAAACACACTCGAATATTCAAAAATTTTCCAACCAGTCCTTGACAAACAAATTGTGCAAGAATCGACGACAGGTTGGATGGAAGTAAACAGTAAATTGGTACAATACAACGGTGGCAACGAAGTCAAATTGCCGTCTATCGTTATGGATGGCCTTGCAGATTATGATCGTTCTTCTGGTTACGTTGGTGGTGCTGTGACACTTACATGGAATACTTACAAACTCACTCAAGACCGTGGTCGTAAATTCCAGTTGGACGCTATGGACGTGGACGAAACAAACTTTGTAGCAACTGCTGGAACAGTCATGGGCGAATTCCAACGCACTTTGGTTGTACCTGAAATCGACGCTTATCGCTATTCTGCTATTGCCGCTAAAGCTATTGCAGTTGGTCAAACTCGTACTGCTGCAATCACAGACTCAAACATCTTGAAAGAACTTTTGAAAGACATTGCAACAGTAAAAGAGATTGTCGGAAATACTGCAAAACTTAAAATTACCATGTCCGAAACCATGTTGACTAATCTTGGACTTGATGACAAAGCATCTAAACGTATTTCAACGGTCACAGTGCCGGCTGGCGAAGTGGCAACTGTTGTTACAAAAATTGACGGTCATGAAATTGTGCCAACACAACAATCATTGCTTCAAACTGCGTTTAAATTTAATGACGGCAAGACTGGCGGTCAAGAAAAAGGTGGATTCGTGGCTGATCCGTTAGCAAAAGCTATTAACTGGCTTATCGTTGCCGAAAATGCACCTATTGCAGTATCTAAAACAGACGTAGTACGTGTATTTGATCCAATGACTAACCAACGTGCAAACGCTTGGGATATGGACTACCGCAAGTATCATGATATCTGGATTCCGAAATCAAAAGAAAAATCAATCTTTGCCAATACAGTAGCTTAGGAGGTAGCTCATGCGTAAATTTAAACGCTTGAACGTCATCAAAGAGACAGACAGCGATTTGGTTGCTAACCGGCTTATCGAAGCAGGATTCGAAGAAATCGTTGAAGGTAGTGAACCAGAAGATTTATCCCGTGATGAAGTAAAGGCTCAATTGGACGAAGCAGGCATCGAGCATGCCAATAATGCAAAGACGGAAACATTGCTTGAAATTTTGGAAGCATCGAAACTAGGGGAGTAGTCTGCTACTCTCCTTTTTAAATGGAGGTATGTATGATTATTAGTCTAGAAGAAGCATTAAAACTTGATGCAGATGCGACACAGGAAACGTGTGATGGGCTAGAAACAATGGTCCGAAAGTTGACAAACAACAATTTTCAGTTGATTAAATTCCGCATTCGTGGTTTGCGATTATCTGGAAGTACAATCAAAGCTAATAGCGGACGTTTGGATATATTTAAAGCTGGCGACACAATAGAAATCAATGGAACAGACTACAACAATGGTCTATACGTTGTTGAGAGTGTCTCTGATGATGCAATTACTATCCGTGGGGATTTTATCACAGAAACCAATTCAGGGGCTATAGCAACTAAAGTGAGCTATCCTGCTGACGTGCTGACAGGTGTCAAGAAGTTGATTGCTTATGACGCCAAAATGCGAGATAAGGCCGGTATCAAATCCGAAACCGTGGCACGTTGGTCAGTGACTTACTACGATGTGACGGCTGCTGAAAGTTCGGAAGGTTATCCAGTCAGCTTGCTTGGTTTCTTGGACAAGTATCGAAAGTTGAGGTGGTCGTGATGTTAACGTTTTATCTTTTGAAAAATATAGCAAATGGCGAAAATGAACTTGGACAAGAAATCTTTGAGCATAAGAAAGTAGCTGAATTTATTGGCTATATGGATATGCTTGATGGAAATGAATCCAATGACAAGTTAGCCTATCTTGCAGACAGTACCCATGTCATCTTGACTAAGAATATGACAGTCAATGCTGAAATTGAAGACAAAATCGAAGTCAATGGAAAAACCTATGAAGTGACCTATGTTGATGATCCGGTGAATATTGGCCATCATCTGGAAATCTATATTAAAGGTGTCCACTGATGAAATTTGTAGATAATTCAGAGGCAGCCAAAAGAGAACTTGAACGTGCTGCGATTAGAGGTCTTATCAAAGCTTCGTTGTTGGTTGAGGGTCACGCTGTGCTTTTAGCACCTGTCGATAAAGGAGGCTTACGAGACAGCATTGGGTACCAGGTCAACGAGAGCGAACTGGTTGCCTATATTGGTACTAATTGCGAGTATGCAATCTATGTCGAATATGGCACTGGTGAATTTGCTGAAAAAGGAAACGGTCGTAAGGGTGGTTGGGTATATAAAACACCAAACGGTGAGGTACATTTTACTTACGGAATGTCACCACAACCATACCTACGACCAGCATTCAGGAAAAACCAAAAAGCTATAAGAGACATTTTGGCGGACTGTTTAAGAGAGTTGGGAGGGTAGATGAAAGAAGTTATCAAAACAATCTTAAAAGAGCTGAAAACTGTCCACAGTGAGAGCTACTACATCAAGAACTCTGCTAAGACTGTCAAGTATCCATATGTGGTCTTTTCGACTAGCTTGACCAGTATTGACCGTCATGCAGATGGTTGTTACCTGGATGTGGATATTTTTTGTAACAAAGGCCTAGACCAGGTCGAAATCGAAACATTATCTGAGAGCATTAAGATGCACTTGAGGCATTTTGACACAATGCTAGAGGATTGCTACATGCGAACGCAATTCCAGTCAATGCAGGCCGTGCCAACAAACCTGGACGATTTGCAACGACGGAATTTGCGTTTTTATATTAAATTAGATTGGAGAAATTAAATGGGAGTTAAAACACCAGTAAAACGTACAGGCTATACAGCTAATACGCCAAAGCATTATCTTATTAATGCGGGTGCAGTTTATAAAAACCTAACCTGGAACAAGGCAGGTGGCACTGACGGGAATGGAGTTTGGGAAGGTGAGTTGTTAGGAGCTACGTCAGGCGGTAACAAGGTCACAATCGAAACAAACTACCGTACTGTTGAAGTTGACGGAGTATATGTGCCAGCTGTCGGTCAAAAACTGCTAGAGAGCCAGACGGCTAAAATCGAAGTCAACGTTAAAGAAATCACAGCGGAAAATATCCGTTTATCTATTAACGGTAAGGTTACTGAAGCAGATGGAACTACTGCACCAACAGGGTACAAGATCGTTTCAGGAAAATCAAAACTTGAAAATGGCGATTATATCGAAAATCTCGGTATCGTAGGTACTATGTCAGGGACTAATGACCCTATTATTGTTATCATTGATAACGCTCTTTGCACGTCAGGACTTGACTTTGATACAAAAGACAACGAAGAAGCTGTTATCTCAATGACATTTGAGGCACATGCTGCTGAAGGCCAAGTTGAC
The DNA here is from genome assembly GCF_052116285.1 of Collinsella sp. Sow4_E3. Classification (NCBI taxonomy): domain Bacteria; kingdom Bacillati; phylum Actinomycetota; class Coriobacteriia; order Coriobacteriales; family Coriobacteriaceae; genus Collinsella; species Collinsella sp. Sow4_E3. The sequence continues at coordinate 21,826 of NZ_JBQKLJ010000017.1, read as the reverse complement.
GATTTGAGTTTACCGTGCCGAATCTACTTCCCGAAAATCGTTTAAAAGGAGACATAAATGGCTGAAACACTAAAAATGCGTGAGTTGAATGGGGGCGACATCTTTACGATGTTGTCTATCATTGGCAAATTAGATATCAAAGAAGAGGTCGTGGCGCTCATTGAGCGCCAGTATGGCACAAATCAAAAGGTGGTAGAACTATCCGACCACAAGAACAAGAAACCAACAAAAAAAGAGCAGGAACAAGCGAGCTTGGCTATCCAGAAGCGTGGGATGGTCGTTGTGACAGACCTTGGATTTGCTGTCTTGAAGCACGTAGGAGATGCCAAGGAAGATATCAATCGTTTCTTGGCTGAATTGACAGGGACAAGTCAAAAGCAAATCGAAACGCTCAACATGTTCGACTATACCAAGTTATTGATGGAATTTGGAAAGAAGGCAGAGCTGAAGGATTTTTTCCAATCTATTGCTTCGCTATTGGCTTAGATACAAATAAGCTCATAGATATACTTTTTAAACGATATGGAAATCCAAAGACTTTGCTAGAGACACAAACTCTAAGCGAGTCTTTGGACTTTTTTATGTACTTGCTTGATGAACAGGATAAAGAAGAATTGACAGACATATGGAAGTCAAAAGACTTTGACATGACTTTATCCGACTTTATTAAGAAGCATTCTAAGAAAAGTTATATCGATAAACAAAGCAAGAAGCAACAATCTGTAGATCAAGATAAAGAAGCTATCGCTTTGGCAGAATCGATTTTGAAAATACAAAAGAAAGGAGAGTAACATATGAACGTTTTTGAAATGTTTGGCAAGATTGGCATCAATAACAAAGAAGCCAATAGGGCCATTGATGAAACAACAGGAAAAGCTGAAGGTGCTCATGGGAAGCTCTCTGATATCTTTGGGAAAATAGGTCAAGTGGCTGTAAAAGCTGGTAAAGTCATGGCCACTGGGCTTGCCATCGGTGTTACTGCACTGTCTACCTTGACTGGTGTAGCTGTTAAGCATTACGCTGAGTACGAACAGTTGGTCGGTGGTGTCGAGACACTATTTGGAGCAGGGGGGAAGTCTCTAGAAGAATATGCGGCATCTATCGGACAGAGCGTTGAAGAAGCTAGAGGAAAATTTGACCAGTTGAATAGCGCTCAGTCCGAGGTCATGAATAATGCTAAAAATGCATATAAGACTGCTGGATTATCTGCTAACCAGTACATGGAAACAGCAACATCATTTTCTGCATCACTGATTCAATCGGTCGGTGGAGATACCCAAAAGGCTGCCAAATTAGCCGACCAGACAATCGTTGATATGTCTGATAATGCAAACAAAATGGGCACTTCAATGGAAGCTATCCAAAATGCATATAACGGCTTTTCTAAACAAAACTACACCATGCTGGACAACCTCAAGCTTGGCTACGGTAAACAATATTGCCGTATTAAAAGTAGGTTAACCATTTTATTAATGGGTGTGCATACACTAACAAAAAATAAGTATGTGCTAATAGGGAACATCTAAGGCGAAAGCTATGACAATCCTATGCCAAGCCTGTAAAAATACAGGAAGGTTCAACGACTAGAGCTTTGCTCGTAGGGTGTCTATTAATACGACATTCGAAACGCCTACTATCAAAATCAAAGTTGCAAACCACCGTACATTGTGATATAATATAAATATACAAAAAAGAGGTGGAGATATGGAAAACTGGAAAGATATTAAAGGGTTTGAGGGATATTATCAAATATCTGACAACGGAAACGTTAGAAGTGTCACAAGACATGACGGAGTGCACGAGAGGATTGGGCAACCAATAAAAACTACACTTAAATATAACGGATATTTACAAGTTGGATTAAGGAAACACAACAAACGGAAATATTTTTCTATCCACAGGCTTGTAGCTATTAATTTTATAGATAATCCCGAAAATAAAAAACAAGTTAACCATATTGATTGCAACAAACAAAATAACAATATCAACAACCTTGAATGGGCAACATCAAAAGAAAATTTATATCATGCTAAAATTAATGGATTAAGAAATAATATGCCAAAAGGCGAAAAACATCCAAGTTTTGGAAAGTTTGCAGAAAACAGCAAAACAGCTAAACCTGTCATACGATATGAACGAAAAACAGGAAAAACAAAACTTTACGAGGCGAAAATATTAGCAAAAAATGATGGGTTCGACGTGACAAGCATTTCTAAATGTTGCCACAAAAAATTAAAAACACACAAAGGTTATGAATGGTATTTTGAAAAAGATTTTGATAAAGATATAGTCTAAGCCCTGAGGATTTGCAGAAATGCAAGTCCTTTTTAAATACCACGAAAGTGGGGGTATAAACTGGGAACAAAAGAAGAGATGCAGAGGTTGCTTGACGAAGCTGAAAAACTAAGTGGTGTTAAGTACAATATTGACTCTTTTGCGGATATAACCGAAGCTATCCACGTCATGCAAGAGAATATGGGGATTGCCGGGACAACGTCCAAGGAAGCAGCGTCCACAATCTCTGGATCGATCGGCATGATGAAAGCTGCATGGGAGAATTTCCTAACAGGTATGGCAGACCCTGACCAAGATTTTGGCGAGTTAGTAGGAGGGCTTACTGATTCCATCGGTATTGCTCTTGGAAATATCGTTCCACGGTTAGTCCAGGCTTTGCCTCGACTTATTGAGGGCCTCGCTCAAGTCATCCAAACATTAGCTGGCTACCTCCCAGAAATAGTTGGTGCTCTCTTGCCTGGTTTGGTAGAAGGTGCAACTAAGTTACTTGTTGCACTAAGCGAGACATTACCTGGGTTATTCGATGTACTTTTTAATCAAGTATTGCCACAAGTTATCAGTGCCTTTCAAAGTTTCCTTGAAAAAGTATTTTCTGTCCCTCCTGGGTCATTTGACGGTCTGTCAACTGCTTTCGAAGCTGTTCTAGAAGTTGTAAAAGGAACGGTTGAAACAGTCGAAAATGCTGTTTCCTGGTTCCAAAAAGGTGGTCCTGCAGTTGATGTTTTGACGACTGCTATCGTTGCTATAACCTCAGCCGTAACAGCATACTTAGCTATTACAAAAGCCATGGTTGCCTACGAAATTATAAAAAATGGGGTCATCCAAGCCGGCACAGCTATACAAGCAGCATTCAACGCTGTAATGTCTGCCAACCCTATCATGATTGTCATCATTGCAATCACAGCACTTGTTGCCGGTTTGGTTTGGTTCTTCACTCAGACCGAAACGGGCAAACAAATCTGGCAAGGATTTATGGATTTCTTAGGCAGTGCTTGGAACACAATCGCAACAACCGCTCAAGCTGTCTGGACAGCCTTAGCGTCGTTCTTTAGCGGTCTATGGAGTGATATATCTTCGACTGCTCAAAGTGTCTGGAACACTATTTTAGGTTTTTTAAGCGGACTTTGGAACGGAATACTTTCTTTAGCACAAGGATGTTTTAATTTCCTTGTAGCTTTCTATTCTGGTATTTGGAACGCTATTTCTAGTACAGTCATGGCAGTTTGGAATGGCATTTCTTCCTTTCTATCTGGGTTATGGAGCAGTATTGTTAATACAGCTTCAAGTGTATTTAGGAGTATCTCGAATACAATTTCCGGTGTCATGAATGGAATTTCTAGCACTGTTTCTAATGTCTGGAACGGTATCAAGAACACTATTTCAAATGCAATCAACGGTGCAAAGGATATTGTTTCGAATGCAATCAATGCTATTCGAGGATTATTTAACTTTAAATTTAGATGGCCTCATATCCCCATCCCACACTTTAGTATTAGTGGTTCCGTAAATCCCTTAGATTGGTTAAAAGGGGGATTGCCTAAAATTGGGGTTGAATGGTATGCCAAAGGCGGTATCATGAACGGTCCAACAATGTTTGGCATGAATGGCAATAATGCCATGATTGGTGGAGAGGCTGGCCCAGAAGCTGTATTGCCGTTGAATGATAAAACTCTTGGAGGAATTGGTCGCGGAATTCTTGATGCTAGTGAATTTAGCAATGGAGAAGTTATGGCAGTCCTGTTTGAAATCCTAAGTGTACTGAAAGCCATCTACGACAAGGATGGAAGCGTGTATATCGATAGCGACAAGTTGATTGGCCATATTTGGAAAAAGCTACGTGACAAATTTGCCTTTGAAGACAATGTCGATTTAATCTTTAGAAGGGGGACTTGATGTTTTTTAAGAAATTAAAATGCGATGGTATCGCTCTAAATGATATCGTCAAAATCTCAAAGGTAATTGTTCAGCCGGTTGCAGATATCGAGAACCAATCCGATGATAACGCAGTAAGCGGAAGGACTTTTCTGCACCAGCATCGAGGAAGTAAAATAATCCAGGTTGAAGCGGTCATCCCAGAAAATGTCTTTGCGACCATTGACCGCTTGAACCGAATCTTTACGGACAAGGAATTGGTGCTTGAACTGGAAGAACAGCCAGACAGAGTGTATCGTGCCCGCTTTAGTAAAATGAGCACGCCAACAAGCTTCGTCCGCAATGCTGATATCACCTTTGAGTTTGAGATTTTTGACGGAATCTCAAATGCAAAACACGGCAGAATATTTAATTTTGCCAAAAATGCTCAAGGTATCATGGAAGCAACCATCGTCAATGATGGCAGTAAAGCTGTACATGTTAACTATGAGGTGGAATTGGCCAAGGAATCTGGCTTCCTTGGCATCGTAACTGAATATGGAGCTTCCCAATTTGGGAAAGTTGAAGAAGTTGATGGTGTCATCGCTGAAAAAAGCGTCCAGCTGGCCAGTAATAAAGCTGGCAACTTCGCCAACTGGACCAATGGTACGGTTTTTTACGAAAACCAAACCAAAAAATCAGTAACAACTATGACGGCCGATACGCAATTCGGAGGCCGTCTAGGAATATTACCAGGCAGTTTTACAAACAGCGCAAACGGCAGACAATTTGGTGCTATCAAAGAGTTGGCTTTGTCAGAATCCGCTCAAAACTGGTATCTCTGGGCCAAGGCTTGGTTTGAGACTGGACAGGTTGATCAGACGGGGGCTTGGTGTCTCGCAGTTGTGGACTCTAATAATAACTTTATTGCTGGTATGGCCATTGAAAAAACAAATACTACCCAGAATCAAGCAACTGTGCATTTTTTGCTTGGCGATGGTGCAGGTGGCAGCCGGTCAGTCCACTATATCAACTTTACCCCAAGTAAGTATATCCCACCAAATCCATATGGTGAGGATAGCAAAAATGAAAATCGAAATATGTTTGATATTCGGAAAGAGGAAGACAAAGTCACCTTTTTCTGGTATGGAAAGTATTTCGTCTTTTACGAATCAAAAATACGGTCCGTTAATGCCAATAGAATCCAGTTTTTTGTTGGCCAGTACATTGGCCGTAGCACAGCTGGACAATTGGTAACCAGGATGTATCTAAACGATTTTAGCTTTACCAAAATTAAAGTGCCGTACTGGAAGGACATCCCAAATCGATATAAAACTGGGAGCATTCTACAAGTTTTCGGCGAAGAAGGCAGATTGTATGTTGATAATCAGGTAGCTCTCAGCGATGAAATTTTGGGCACTAGATATATCAAGGTACCGCCAGGGGAGACAAAAATTCAGTTGCTAGTTTCTAGTTTTTCGGAGATTAAAAGAGCAACTGCTGAAATTAAGGAGGCATTTAGCTGATGGATAATATTCGGATTGCCGTCCGTGACTCGACGGACAGCTATAATGTCGCTTTTTTTGACAATGAGGCAGGCATTAAGTTTAAAACGCCTAACTTGACAAAGTTTTTGGCCGGAAGTGCCAGTATGCTCTCTTTGAGTTTTAACTCAAAAGATATCGACACTGTCAAGACAGGATGTAAATTGTCTTTTGTCTATAAGAATAAGCCATATTGGCTTAATATCATGGATATCCAGAAAAACGGCTTTAAGATGGACTTAATTGCCTATTCATTAGTTTTGGAAATCAATAATGAGCAGAAAGGGTCCTACAAGTCAGACAAAGCCCAGTCAATCGCTAAATATGTACGAATTTTCGATCCAGAAAACTCTCTTACAATCGGCATCAATGAGGTGGCAGACAAATCAATTAAGCTTGAGTGGACAGGTACGGACACTCTACTGGATAGGCTGTACTCAATCGCTAATAGGTTTGACGCAGAGTTTGAGTTTGTGACAGAAACGAATAGCGACTACTCACTGAGGCGCCATGTGCTGAATATTTACCGCAAAGGGAATCTTGGCAAAGATTTAACCGGCCAGCCTGTCAGAGTAGGAAAAGACCTCAAAGTCATTAACTACTCTGATAACATCAAAGAGCTATACAGCGCGGTGCATGCCACTGGCAAAGATGGATTGACAATTGCTGGACTTACCAAGACAGTCAACGACGATGCTGGTAAACCGCTCTATGTTACAGATGGAGCTTATCTTCGAGCCCCACAAACAAGGAATAGATTTCCGTCTGTGGGAAGAAATTCAACGGACAACTATCTACTGTTGGACCTTGACAGCACGGAGTACGAAACTAAAGAGGCTCTATATGGCTATATGCTAGCTGAGCTGAAGAAAGCCAGTGTGCCCAAAGTATCGTACACAGCGGAAGGAAGCATGGATGGTGAGGTCGGGGACAAAATGACCCTGATAGATGATTTGCACTATGACCCGCCTCTGTATGTCCAAGGACGGATATCAGAGATGACGGAAGATATCATCACTGGTAGGGTCACAGAAACCACCTTTACGAATTACGAGCGCAAGTACAGTCAACTGTCAGATGACTTGCTCAAGCGTGTCGAAGAGCTGGCTAAGGAAGCCATGCCATATACGCTTGAATTGTCCACAAACAACGGCACAGCGTTCAAGAATGGTCTTGGCAGCAGTCTGATAACCCCGACGCTAAAAAGAGGCACAGAAGTTATTTCTGGGGCCTCTTTTGTTTGGCACGTTGGAGCAGATACACAGACTGTTCCAACATACAGCGTAGCAGCAGAGACCGTGAAAGATACGCAAGTTTTGAGTGTGGAAGCTATTGTGGGCGGTCAAGTCGTCGCAACGTCTGAAATCACATTTACCAATGTATCCGATGGTCAAGCTGGCTCTCAAGGTCCTGCAGGTCCAATTGGACCGCAGGGAATTAAAGGCGACCAAGGACCAAAAGGACTGATAGGTCCAAAAGGTGAGCAGGGCATCGCTGGTGCAATAGGTCCGCAAGGTGAGCCAGCTTACTTCTTCATGGCCTATGCTGACGATCAAGCAGGCACAGGATTTAGCTTGACTGATACTTCTAAGCGTTACATGGGCTATTATTCAAATAATAACCCAACGCAATCAGCAAGCGCATCAAGCTATAAGTGGGTAGATCGCTCAAATGTGGTCGCAACATTCATGCAGTCTACTGCACCAGCAAATCCTCCAGAAGGTGCACGCTGGAAGTATACTGGCACATCAACAATCACAGTTAATGACTCAACTATCAAGGCTGGTGAGCAGTATCTCTTCATTGGGGCTAGATGGGTCAAGGATGTCATCACATCGGACAACTTGCAGATTAAGGACCAGTTTATCAACGGCGCTATGATAAAAAATGGCGCAGTAACAGTTGATAAGTTGTTTGTTGACACATTATCTGCTGTAACATCTGACCTTGGAAGCGTAACCGCTGGTAACTTGCTTTTGCAACGCAGTTTTAAAGCTGGAAGTTCCGTCATTCCTGCTTATAAATACCCTGACTATAAGACAGGTCTATTTGTAGATAATCATGGTTTGTTAGTGAATGGTATGCCAGTTCAAAAGACTTCTTCTGAGACGATGGCTAGTGATATGCCAATTGTAGCTATGACGGCCGGTGAAGTAAGGTTCTCAAGAGTTGATATAACCGAAAACTTAGAAAGGTTACTGCATGAAGGCTTATCCGATCCAGATTTTGGATCAATCAAATTTGATCGAGATCCAGACGGAAGGAATGCTCTTGTCATTCAAGTAAACGGACAGGTTTACCTCAAGGGACAGAATTACACGGATTGGTCTGTTTCTACAGTGAACCGAAACGTTAGATGGAAAGTTCAAGGGAATCTTGTCATTGTGGATTATGATGTTACGTTTCCTACATATGGAACAAAGCACATTGTTACTGTGCCAACGAAATATGTATCTAAAGACTTGATGTTAGATGCTAGTGCTTGGTATGTGAATAATACAAAAGATAAAAAAGCTCAGCTTAATGCTGACGGTGGATTGCATATAATTGGAGCTGAAGCAAATCAACGCTATTGTGGTCAGATAGTTTGGGCATATTAAAAGGAGGAAAGAAATGAGATTAGAATTTCAACGGAAGTCATTAGACTACAACCTAGACGGCAGTCTACGTGGTACTGTCGTGACGCTTGGGAACGTAGAAAATAGCTATGTTCCTATTCTTTTGCCCGGTGACCAAACGGCTTTGGGAAATCAAGAATTGTTTGAATTAGCTCTTGAAAAGCACTACCAAGAAAACTTCCCACAACGTGCAGAAAACGAGAAATTTAACTTGCTCGGTGAAAAAATCGCACAAGCGGACGAAGCTACCGATAGGATGAACAAACAATACATAAAAATGGAGCAATTCATGAAAATGATGTCTCAAACTATCAACGAAGCAATCATGTCAATCGCGGCAGGTAAAGAAGATGATAAAACTACTATTGAAAGTGAGTAATTTTATAAAAATGTTAAAAGGAGAAAACGAAATGGCTATTATTAACTACTACACAATGCAAATCGTGGATTTTGGATGGATTACAATTGATGACGTTCCTTTGCGGTACCGTGAAAAAGTACGTCAAATGGTCGAACTTGCGACAGCTGGTTCGAAAGAAACTGGCGAGGAGGTTGGATAGATGCAGTTTAATATGTTTGAATCACTACGAGCCGTTATTGCAACAGAAGATGGACTCATCATCTTTTTGCTTGGACTAATCGTAGCCATGGAAATCATTGACTTTTTCTCTGGCGCGTTTGCTGCGGTTATCAATCCAGGCATTGAATACAAGTCAAAGATTGGAATTAACGGCCTACTTCGGAAAATTCAAGGGATTGTATTGCTCACAATTCTAATTCCTATGTCTGTTTTGCTTCCTGAGCAGACGGGCGTGGCCTTTTTGTATACAATTTACATTGGCTATCTTATCTTGACATTTAAGTCTTTGGTCGAAAACTACGGCAAGGCCAAGGGAGACACTACCGTCTTTGAAAATGTCACAAATGCTTTTGACAAGCTAATTGGCAGGAAGGAGTGATAGTATGACAACAGCTCAGGATGTTGTTAATTACAGCAAAAGCCTAGTCGGTAAAAAGGTAACTGTGCCTACAAATCCGTACGGTGGCCAGTGCGTAGCCTTTAATGACCACATTGTTCAGCACTTTACAAACGGAAAGAAAAATCTTGCTTATACCAATGCCAAGGATACGCTAGCAAAGGCAGCGCAGCAAGGTCTGATTGTAGTTTACAACGACCATCCAGACAAGTATCCACAGCCGGGCGATTCTATTGTGTACGATTGGGGTACAGACCCTTATGGACATATTGGTATCGTAATTGAAGCGGATCCTAATGTCTTACATACATTAGAGCAAAACGTGGACGGATATCGAGACGAAAATGGCAATGGTCAAAATGACCAATTAGAAATCGGTGGTGGTGGATATGTGCGAGAAATGCATCGCAATGTATCTGACTATCAATATGTTACAGGGTGGTTTAGGCTAAAATATGACGAACCAAAGCCAAAAGAAGAAAAGAAAGAAGAGGAAAATGATATGTTTACAATTTCAGCACCAGGACGCGGTATCGGACTAGTCCAAGGGGGAACATTCTTCCCAATCTTGGATGCGAAAGATCCAATCGCCTTTTGGGAAGCAGGAGTCAAGAATATTGCGGTAAGTACAGCAACTTTCGACTCATTCCAAGGCAAGGCTCAAAAGTCTAGCTTGGACGATGCGACAGTTAAGAAATTGATTGACGGTATCAATAAATAAAAATCAGCCCTAGCGATTGCTGGGGCTTTTTTTGTGTGCAAATTGCTTAAATTTTAAACCTTTTCTACAAAATGGTATAAACCATTTTCGAATTTGCAAACAGCCCAGCCTTCAACAGGTTCAGCTGTTAACGTGCAAAACTTTGGCGAGTAGACACGTTAAGAGTTTTTTAGTATCCTTTAGTTGTTGTTTGATTGAATTCAAAATCAATGTTTTCGATGTAATTGATAACATTTTGGAATGCTTCCGCACCTTCGATACCATAGTTGATTTCATTTTTTGCAATGTTTCCAAAGAATGGATAATCTTCGAATAATTCTGAATTGAAATTTTGGTTATGGTATTCTGTTTCAAGAATATCGATGATATCCCATTGATTGTATTTTTTGTTAATCAATTCTTGATAGATTTCAATTGCTTTCATGATGTTTTCCTCCTGCCCTGTGGGCTTTTGTTATCTTTATGGTTTAATTATATCATAGTCATGTGACTATGTCAAGTGTTTTCTTTAAAATATTTTAATTTTTTTTCGATACGTTCCTGCAAGTCTTTCAAATCCTCAAACTTGGCACGTTTCTCAATAAAATTTCTTGCAGTGCTGCGAGCGTTTAAGTACTGTTTTCGTTGTCTGTTTTCCTCGCTTGCGTGATAGTAGCGTTTGTCAGCTTCACGCTGTTGAGCTTGTGTTGCATACCCTCTACGTTTTTTGATCTCTTTTTGCATTTTGTTTATTCCTTTCTGATTGCCTTTAATTAGTTGTAAGTTATTGATTATACCAAGCCCTTTTGACTATTTTATTTTAACCACATGAGTTTTTAAGCGATAATCCGTCCAATTTTTATTTTTAATCCACATTGGAAAATCTATTATAACACTAGTTATATTTTGCCATTGTCCGTTATAATTGCCTTGTAAAACAATTGTACCAAGTTGTAACCTCATTTCTTGCCTAGTGACACCAAAAAATTCGCATATACCTTCAATCATTTGTTTCTTGTGTAAAGTCATTTCTTTTGTTGTCCTAAAAGTTTCACTAACCTTTTGCAATTCTTTTGTTTGTTCCATTTTGTTTTCCTCCAAAAAATGTTTTTATTTTTTAATGACTAGCAGACCCTCGCAAGCCTGCTGACGGCTTGAACTGTATAGTCTTATTCTGTTTCCATTGTCGCGACATATTCTTCAAACATTGCCCAAATTACAGTGTTTTTATTATACTCTGAGTTAATAGCAACGTCCCAATTGTGGAATAATTCAAAAGGATTTAACCCGGTTTCTTCTGTCAATTCCTCAAGCCAATCGTTGCATTCATCCTCAAAGTTATCAAATAATTCAGTTGTTTCCCAAAAATAGATCAATCCGTCAACCATACCTGAGATACAACCGTGTTTTGCTAGATATTCATCAAATTTTTCTTTGCTATCGTAACCCTCAACAGCTGACTCGTATATTTCATTAAAAGCCTCGTGTATAGTTTCCATGTTATCGTATTTCATTTTAATTTCCTCCTGCCCTGCGGGCTTTTGTTATCTTTATGGTTTAATTATATCATAGTCATGCGACTATGTCAAGTGTTTTTATAAATAAATTTTAAAACGTTATATTATATAGTAGAAATAAGAAAAGTTTAGGATAAGAAACAAAAAAATATCAAAAAAATAATAAAAAGTGTTGCATTATTGTTTTTATTAGTGTATAATAAGAGTATAAAGTTCATTAAATGAACAATAAAATAAAGAAGGGAGCCAATATGGTTTACGATTATTCAAAACTAGAAGGACGTATCGTCGAGAAGTTCAGCACTAGAGAGAACTTTGCAAAGTCCTTGGGTGTAACAACTAAGTCTATCTCCGAAAAGTTGAACAATAAAACAATTTGGAAACAACCAGAAATTTCTAAAGCTATGGAATTGTTATCTATCTCAGGCGAAGATATTGAGTTATATTTCTTTAAAAAGAAAGCTAATGACACAGAACAAGAATAGAAAGGAGCATAATATGTCAGAAATTATCGGTGGACTAGCAGTCCTTGGATTTATCGTGATGCTTAGCGCATCAAATGCTATCTTTGAAATTCGTAAACTGGAGCGTGAGCGAAAAGAGCGGGATTTGAAAGCGCTGAAAGAACAAGAAGATTGGCTCCTGGTGCAAAAAGGGATTGCCATGGAACGGGCTACATTTACCAAAATGGCCCAGGCAACGTTGGCTAAAGGGCCGTGTAAAGAAATTGTGTAATTTGCGTAATGAAAGGAATTGAAAATGAATAAAAAATTTGAATTATTGCTCGATGACACCATCGAAACGTTCGGTAGGAAACTATTCCGCATAAGATCCAAGGTTGCTTTTGGAAGTGTAGAAGTAGATGAAAAAGGCGGATATATCGAGAAGGAAGGTAACCTATCTCAATCTGGCAACGCTTGGGTATATGGCGACGCTCGGGTATATGGCGACGCTTGGGTAACTGGCAACGCTTGGGTAACTGGCAACGCTCAGGTATCTGGCAACGCTTTGGTAACTGGCAACGCTCAGGTATCTGGCAACGCTTTGGTAACTGGCAACGCTAGGGTATCTGGCAACGCTTGGGTATATGGCGACGCTCTGGTAACTGGCAGCGCTCAGGTATCTGGCAACGCTAGGGTATCAAAGACAAGCGACTATATCGTTTTTAAAAACACATGGTCCAGTTTTAGATGGTTTACTTACACAAAATCAAACAAAATGTGGAATGTTGGCTGTTTTTCTGGCACAGGTCAAGAATTGATTGAAAAGGCTTATAAAGACAACGAAAAATCTGGTAAGAGTTATGAAGCATATGTAAACCTAGTACTTGAATTGGAGAAGCTGGATGACTGACAAAGAGAAACTAGAACAAATCATCCTGTCTCTTGAAAAATTTCAACGGACAGGGGATGTAGAGCATTTAGAAGATATTGAAAGGATATTGGAAGATGACGGAACTGACGACTGTTGAAGCAAACGTGTTGAACATTATCCTACCGTATCGCTTCGATAACCCTATCAAATTTGAAAAAGTGCAGGAACGAACAAAGCTAGGTAGACGCACTTTGCAAAATGTGCTAGAAGCCATCAAAAAGAAAGGACATCCAGTAGGCAGCCATAAGACAGCACCATTTGGGTTATATATGGCTATGACCAAGGAAGAACTTGAAATTGGTATGAGAGCGAATGTGAAGCAGGCAGAAACCACACTTGAAACCGCACGAATTCAACGCAACATTGATTTTGAAGAGTATTGGAGACGAGGTATAAATGGCAGACAATAGAAAATATTATTACTTAAAACTAAAGGAAGATTTCTTTGAAAGTGATGAAGCTGTCGTTTTGGAAAGTATGCCAGATGGCTATATTTACAGCAATATCTTATTGAAATTATATCTAAGAAGCCTTAAAAACGATGGTATTCTCATGTTTAACAACCTTATCCCGTATAATTCGCATATGTTGGCAACTATTACAAGGCATCAAGTCGGAACTGTTGAGAAAGCTGTAAATATATTTAAGGACTTACAACTTATTGAGATTTTGGATAACGGCGCAATCTATATGACCAATATCAAAAATTTTGTAGGAAAATCAAGCAAAGATGCTGATAGAAAACGAGCAGGATATAACAAAATAAAGCGACTTGGAGAAATCTCCACCATAGGAACGGAGAAATCTCCACCAGAGATAGAGATAGAGATAGAGAAAGAAATAGAGAAAGATATAGATATAAATATAGAGTTAGATGTAGATGATAAAAAAACCACCACCGGCACAAGCATTCAAAATTATTATCAACAAAGAATTGGTCCATTAGATGGTTTTCAGTTTCAGCAACTGACCGAATATGTCACTTTAGATGGTATGGATGTTGATGTTGTTATCAGAGCAATTACAGAAGCTGCTGACAACGGCAAACGGAATTTCAAATATATCTTGGCTATCCTACGCAATTGGAAACAGAATGGCATTAAGACTATTGTCCAAGTCGAAGAGCGAGAACGACAGCGAATCGAACAAAAGGTCAACTACTCTAACAGTGGAAACAATACACAACCTCAGCGAACAAATGTTCCAACTTGGTCAACCGAGCCAGTAAAGACCGAACAGACTACAGAAGGACAAGCAAAGTTAGCAGAACTCTTTGCTGAGTTAGAGGCAATGGAGGGTGCTGATGATTAAATACACAATCCGATGCAAGGAATGTCAATCATATAGTACAGTGACAAACGAAGACGACTGCGAGCTAAACTGTCCTAAATGCTTATCTGAGCAATTGGTTGTCATCTACAAAGATGCGTTACCAGAACCAGAAGACGAAGACAGAGCCTATGACGAATGGAAAGACAATGTAGCGATGGGCTACCAATAGCGAAAAAGAAAGACAAAAGAGGAAAAGAAAATGACAATGTCAAACGAAACAAAAATGCTTGCAACAATGATTTTAGAAATTGCTGAGACAGCTAACAAATGGGTTTCTCGTCCAGAAAGAAGCACTATAAAGTTGGTTGATGAATATATTGAATCAAATAAAGCGTATAAGATTGAAACTGACGAAGACGGTGACACAGAAAAGGTTTTTGCTGGAGTTAAAGACGAGCAATTAGATCGTATTTTGAAGCATCTGAAAACATCGTTAGAACGAGACGGAAATGACATTTCCCGTTATGCGGAAGAAATTTCAAACAAGGGCGAGCGTCAATTGAGTTTAATCAAAACAATAGTAAAGCATTATGCTGATGTAAATACGGAGGATTTATAACATGGCACTATTATACGAACTAGAAGGAGTTTACGCAGAATTGCAAGCAATGGAATTAGGCGATGAAACCTTCAACGATACATTAGAAAGTATTGACTTCCAAGAAGACTTGGAGCGGAATATCGAATATTTTGTCAAGCTATTAAAAAATGCAGTTTCTGATGCAGAGAGTTTCAAACAGGCAAAACAGGAATTTTACGAAAAAGAAAAAAACGCAAAGGCTAAAGCGGAAAAATACAAAGAAGCTATTGAACGTGCTTTGAAAATGAGCGATAAAAAAAAGGTGGAAGCAGGGTTGTTCACTGTGTCGCTCCGAAAATCTAAGCAAGTCGATATTTCAGACGAAACAAAAATCCCTCTTGAATTCATGAAATTAGAATACAAGCCTATCAAAACTGAACTGGCTAAACATCTGAAAGCTGGTGAGGTTATAGAAGGTGCAACATTGATCGAGAAAGAAAGTTTGCAGGTAAAATGATATGACAATGAATTTTGCAGAATTACAAGCGAAAATGCAGATCGGCAAGGTTAGCAAACAGGGAGTGAAGTATTCTTTTAGAAATGCAGAAGATATTTTCACACATTTCAAAACATTAAATAGTGGTTGGGAAATAAACGTGTCTGATGATCTTGTTGAAGTTGGTGGCAGAATATTTGTTAAAGCTACAGCAACTGCAACAAAAGATGATGAAGTTCGCAATGCCACTAGATTTTCAGAGCTTGACACAGTACCAATTCTCAACACAAAAGATTATAAGACTGGTGAGCTTAAACAAGTCCAACAAATGCAAGTTCCACAATGGACAGGGGCGGTTAGTTCCTATGCAGGAAAATACGCTTTACAAGGGCTGTTTGGGATTGGTGAAGAAGATGTTGATTCATTAGTTGATGAAATTGAGAAGAAAAAAGAAGCGAAGACTAAAATACCAAAAGAAGTAGTCGAAGCATATAAGAATGGTATACAGTCCGTTATCGATAGGACAGGTAAGAATGACGGTTCAATCACGAGATGGTTCTGTGAGAAATTGGGAGTCGCAAAAATCGAAGACATAACGATGGAACAAATCTCACTAGCAGATGGACTATTAAATAAATTGGAGAATAATCAATGAAAGTAACAAACAAAGGCTATATCAACTTTAACGATAAGTACAACAAAAAGACAGATGCCATGATGACAGCAAGCATGAGCTTCTCAAACGGGAAAGAAGATGACGGAGAGTGGAAGAATGGGTATATCAATGTAATCGCTTTTCGTGACAATATACAACAATTAGAAAGTTCTGTTGGTCAGTTAGTAGAGATTGAAGGAACATTCCGATTGAACGAGTACACAAATCAACAAGGTCAGGGTATTAAGACACCACAAATTATTATTGACACATTTTTAAATGGTTCAGCAAGTAAGCCAAATAATTATTCTAAAAACGAGACCTCATCATTTGGGAAAACAAGTCCTGTCGATATTGATGATTTGGAGTTGCCATTTTAAACATAAAAACAAAAAGTAAAAGCAGGGCTATTAGTTGAAATTTGAATTTATTTTATCAAATACAAAACACAAAAAAGAAATGTTGAACGCTAATGATAGACCACATTGGACACAGAAGGCTAAAATTACTGCCTATCTTCGCCAAATTGGGCGTTTAAAAGTATCTGAGGGTAAATATACTGCCTACACAAAAAAACGCCCCTGCGGGCTTGTGGTGACGATTTACGCACCAACTAAAAGACGAATGGATCCACCAAACTTTTATCCAACCATAAAAGCGTTAGTTGACGGTATGACGGATGCAGGTCTATGGGCAGACGACAACCATGAAATTATTAAGTACATGACGTTTGAATTTGGTGGTCTAAGCCAAATCAAGGATAAATACAAGATTGAAATAGAAGTAGAGGAATATAATGAAATTTGAATTATTTAATGGCCATTTTGAAAATGCGGAACATGCAGAGGAAACAGATGAATAAACAAGAAGCGATTGAGGAAATTAAGAAACAGAGCACACAAGCATACGATGATTTTGCAATAATGCGAGACGCAGCTATCCATATTATTAACCAAATCCACGAACTGCAGAAAGTGGTAGTTCCGAAGTTTGTGGCTGAGTGGATTAAGTGGTGCAAAACAAACGAGGCGACTTTGCTTGGTGCAATCAGTCCAATAGATGAATTTGGCTCGGCTATCTGCAATGATAAGCGAGTGGAGTCAATGGCTGCTTCTAGATGGGCACAACGTAACCAAGACACATTCGCTCGTGCTTGGCTTGACGGCTATGAGATCGAGAAAGAGAAACTGTACACGGTTGAGATTGAAGGAGTAAGCTCGGGGAAGCTGTTTAAAAATATTAAAACAAACAAATATCTATTCCACAGCGGTAACGGATTGAACGGTTACACAGATAAATTGACAGAAACTGAAATCAAACAGAAAGACGAACGGTTGTGGCGGTTTGCTGTGCCTGTGGAGGAGAATTAAATGCCGGAATTTTATATAACAGAAGACTTTGTAACACCTATCGAATGCTTAACAATAGCCTTAGAGTCTATACAGGAACTTTACGATGAGAAACGCATCAAAGACAGAGAAAATGCCGAACCGCTTATTGATTCGTACAAGTATGCGATTGAATTGCTAATGAAAGAAGAGGTGGAGTGATGGATTGGCCGATATTAGACTTTTTATTTAATCTCATCATGTTATCTTGTCTAATAGGGATTTTAGTTGTTATTTGGGCTATTATTATCGGTATGATTTTTATGTTTTTTGAAAAATAGGTGGAGTACTTATGATACGATCCAGAAGATATGTTAACCGAGCAAAACACGCACCGAAACTATCAGATGCATTTAATCCGCTTGATGTGGCTATGTTATTGCAAAAAGAAATTAACAGCAACAACCTACCGTTTGAGGTAGCAAGCGCGCAGACAGGTATACCAGAGAAGCGGATTGAGCGAATTTATCGGAATGATTTACCAACAGATGATGAGATGGTTCGGATTTTAGAATGGGTGGGGAAATGAAAGTAACTGTACATTATACGCAAGAATTTATGGGAGAAACACTGAATTGTAAGTACGATAAATATTTCAATCCTAAAAGCGATAGGCTAACTATGCAAGATATAGAAAAAATAGATTTCGAAATGGAAGTAATTAGCAATTTATGCGACGACCCACATGTCAAAAAAGTTTGGTTTGAATACCACGAAGAGGTGGAAGAATGAAAATTGAAGAAGTCAGAAAAACATTGATTGAAGTCATCAAGCATTTAGACACTTACAGCGATAGAGAATTGGTGGAAATCAAAGGTATTGCCGATAAGATGAAAGAGATGGCAATGTACGAAGAATTTTGTAGAGAAAAAGGGATAACAGATGAGATGTACCGAATATCGGAAGAAGATTTCCAATTTTTAAAAAACGGCTGTTATCACATTATGAGCATAGCAATGAATTATGCTAACCCATTTGTTTCTGACATGGAAGATTGGGGTTCGGTTTATAGTGATGCTGATTTGATGCTAAGGGTTTTGGAAGAGGTGGTAGAATGAAATGTATTAAAGTATTTGAATCGTTTAGTGGAATTGGAACGCAACGCATGGCGCTTAGAAATTTAGGAATAGAGCATGAAGTAGTGGCAATTGCAGAGATAGATAAATATGCCTTATCAAGTTATGATGCAATACACGGAGATTGTCCGAATCTAGGAGATATTAGTAAAATTGACCCGAACACAATACCTGACCATGATTTGTTTACCTATAGTTTCCCTTGTTTTACAGGAGACACCTTGGTGCTGACAAACAGCGGGTACAAGCGTATTGATGAAATCAATATCGGAGATGCTGTTTTAACCCATACAAACCAGTATAAAAAAGTGACAAATGTTTTTAATCAAGGTGTCAAAGATATTGTTAACATTAAAGGTATGGCTATTCATAATATTAAAACCACAGAAAACCATAAGTTCTTAACAAGAGAACGATATAGAAAATGGAATAATGATAAACGATCTTACGACAGATTGTTCCACGATCCACAATGGGTTGAAGTTAAAGGTTTGACGAAGAATCACTATCTAGGTTTATCAATCAATCAAAACAGCGAGTTACCAGTATGGGATGGATATACCAACTCTTGGGGTACTGGTTATGGTGATAGAACGTATCATACGAATTTCATTAGTCCATTATTGGAAAACAATAATTTCTGGTGGTTGATGGGTAGATATGTTGCTGACGGATGGTGTCGTAAACAGGGTGGAATCATTATTGCTGTACCTGATGTTAAATTGGAAGAATTTGAAAATCGAGTGAATGGTTTAATCGATTATAATATCTCAAAAGAACGTACTGCGAACAAAGTTAATATTCCAATTAAAGAGTTATCGTTGTTTACGGAACAGTTTGGGTATTATGCTCATGGTAAAAAGATTAGTCCAGAAGTATTGAACTTACCAGTTGAGTTGTTAAAATCTTTCGTTGAAGGGTATTTCAGCGGAGATGGTTACTACTCTGAAACTGATAAACTTTACAAATGTACTACAACCTCTGAAGAGCTAGTTTATGGTATTGGGCAATGTATTGCTAAAGTTTATCGTCGACCATATTCAATTTATAAAGACAGTAGACCAGCTACAAGTATTATCGAAGGAAGAATTGTGAATCAAAGAGATACTTATTCATTAACCTTTAAAATGACAACTGGGGAGCAAGATAAAGCATTTTATGAAGATGGACATATTTGGTTTCCATTTAATGGGTTGGAGAATGACGGTCAAGAAACAGTATATGATATTGAAGTTGAAGATGATCATTCATTTACAGTGTTTAATACCATTGCTCACAACTGTCAAGATATTTCAGTAGCCGGAAAACAAGCCGGACTAGATATGAATGGCGGAACTAGGTCAGGTCTTCTTTGGGAATGTCAAAAAGTGATAGCTACTAAGAAGCCAAAATATCTGCTTATGGAAAATGTAAAAAATTTAGTTGGTAAAAAACATAAGCCGAATTTTGATAAATGGCTTGATTGGCTAGAAGAACTTGGTTACACAAACTATTGGCAAATATTAAATGCAAAAGACTATGGTATTCCTCAAAATCGGGAGCGTGTGTTTTGTGTCAGCATTTTAGGAGAACACGAGCCTTATGTTTTCCCTGAAAAACAAGAGTTGACAATTAGACTAAAGGACATTTTGGAAGATGATGTGGACGAAAAATATTATTTGTCAGAAGAAAAAACTAAACAACTTATTTTACCAGACACGAGTTATTGTATAGATGCTAACTATTATAAAGGTACTAACCTAAACTACTATTTAAAAAAACGCAGGAGACAGATAATTGCAACTAAAAATAGTTAACGCAACAAAAAAAGGGTATCTAATGGCCGAAGAATGTGATGGCATTGATACTGCTTATCCTTTTAGTAAAACAAGAAGAGGGAGAGTGCAAAAAAATATGGCACATACAATAACGACAGATGATAGCAAAGGGGTAGTTGATAACTACCGCATTCGTAAGCTAACACCAAAAGAGTGTTGGAGACTAATGGGTTGTAGTGATGAAGATTTTGAAAAAGCAGAGCAAGTCAATAGTAACAGTCAATTATATAAACAAGCAGGCAATGCAATCGTGGTTGATGTACTTGAGGCTATATTTAAACAGATGTTTTTGAAATAAGTGGGAGGAAAAAGATGACAAATAGAGAAGCGGCTAAAATTCGTTTTAAAGATAATGAGTACGATGTGCACACGGTCAAGTTGACTAAAAATGATATCAAAAATTTAAAAAATGGTACAACGCTCATGTATTTTAACAAAGAAGCAGATCAAGTTATCGCTCTGTCAATGGAGGTAACCAATGACTGAAAAATTAGGTGTGTTACTAGTTGATGTGCCAGAACCAAAATTATGGAAGTATCAATATTTAGAATATAGCTACGGAACTCACACGCAAAGAAGCTGAACAGTTTCCGCGGTTTAAATTTGTGCCACTGAAAGAATTGGAATGGAGAAGTAAAAATGGAATACACGGTAGAATTAAACGGAAAAACGTTAACTTATGGACCACTTGTAGAAAATTCACGATTTAGTGAAGAAGAATGGTCAGCTATTTATGCAGAAGTTGCTAATCAAAACTTACCAGAAGTATTTAAAAAGCGTAAAGACGACAAAGAATTTATCGATGTTTTAGGTGAATTAATTTGTCTTGAAGAGCGTTATGAAGAACTTTTAGAAAACTTGCCACAGGATGAGTATTCAAAAGTCGGTACTCATCCAATGTGGGTAGTAAATGCGGTTGAAGAAAACACATTAAATAAAGAGGATACACAATTTGATGTGAAAGAGATGATTGATAATTGTGATGATATAGATGAATTGAAAGAATCATTAGCTGAGTATTTTGAATTGGAGGAATTGGAATGACAGAAAAATTAGGTGTGTTACTGGTTGATGTGCCAGAACCAAGGTTTGCTGTGTATCATTATATTGCTTACAAATGCACAGAGGAAGAAGCAAAAAAATATCCACAGTTTCGGTGGGTATCGTTGGAGGACCTATGACACCGCAAGAATTTAAGGAAATAAGATTAAAACTAGGTCTGAGCATCGAGTCGCTGGCCAAGAAGCTAGGTTATTCACTCAGGCATGTGAGATGTTTGGAATCAGGCGCTAAGCCAATTGTTGAAAAGTCAGAAGAAAAGATAAGAACACTCCTAGCAGAAAGCCGTGTGCCTATTAGGAAACCTGTCAAACCACCTAATCTGGGTGGTAGACCAAAGTGGCAGGTTGATTTGGATGAGCCGTATCATATGGATAAGCATGTTGTAAAATGGAAATAAAAAAGCCAAGGCAATCTCCCTGGCAGTGATATATGACACTATTATTATACCATAAGGAGAATGCAAAAGTGACTTTTTTTCCAGAAGTAAATATCCAAAAATCAAAATCAAATGCAAAGCGTAAGTTGAGAGAATATCCTCGCTGGCAAAGAGTAGCCAATGATGCAGATGGTCAAAAAGTCACTGCGACGTATACTTTCGAGCCAA
>NZ_JBQKLJ010000016.1:0-41078 GCF_052116285.1 Collinsella sp. Sow4_E3 | reverse complement strand
CGACGCCGTGAACGGGGCCGCCGTGAACTTGGGCAGGTTGCCGTAGGACTCGGGGGTCTTCCGGGCCACCAGCTTCAGTTCCTTAGCCGTGGCGGTGTAGTCCGCGAACAGCGCGCGCTGTTCGGCCTTCGACACGGCTTCGGACGCGTCCCACGTCAGCGTGTCGGGCTGCTCGCACACACAGGACACGTGGGACTTGACGGTGCAGCGGGGCGGCACGATGGTGGCCTTGAAGCTGCGGGGGCCGGTGATGGTGGTGCTCATGGTGAGCGCTCCTTTCAACGGGGGGCCCAGCCCGTTGCCGGGCCCCCGGGGGGTTGGGGTCTTACAGTGTGATGATCTTGCGGAAGGGGAAGACGACCAGCCAGTCTTCGGTGTTGTACGCCTTGCGGGCCAGGTCCGCGGTGCGGGCGCTGCTCATCACGCCCCAGTTCTCGCCGTCCTTGCTGGCAAGCTGAATCGCGGTGAACTCGCGCTTGCTGGCCTTGTGGATGATGTGCTCGGTGCCGTCGGCCAGAACGAGGGCGTAGCGCGTGGTGCCGTTGGCGTTGGGGGTGGCAACGTACTTGGCTGTGGTGACCTGAGCTGTGGTGATCCACATTTCGGTTTCCCTTCGTCGGTGCCCCTTGTTGGGCTGATAGGTAAACCTTAGCACACTTTCATTGCAAGGTGTCAAACCGGGCCCGGATTCCGTTACCAAACCGTGATACTTACCAACTTGCCACGGGTTCGTTGTGTCGTGCTATGGTGGAACCGCTCCACCCCAACCGACGAAAGGAAGCACACCGTGGAAGACTTCTACACCCACGCCGTACCCATGGACGCCGCTGTTGCCCAACTGGCCGCTGCGTACGAAGACGCCAAGGCCGCGGTCAGGGCCGCTGAAGAACGCAAAGACTCACTTGCAAACCAACTCAAGGCCCACGCTGAGGCCGCCGCCTTGCAGTCGGGGCACCCGCTGGGCACAACTCGCGTCGTGCTCGAATCCGACACGCTCACCGTGCGTGTCACCCCCGTTGAGACATGGCGGCTTGATTCCACACGCATGAAGAAGGAAGCGCCGGAAACCTACGTGCGTTGGGCCAAGAAGTCTGTCAGCAACCGCCTTGAGGTTGCGGCGTCGTGAACCGCGACCCTAACGAAGGATGCCCTATGACTGACCTCCACCGATACCTGACCGACGAGGTGCGCGAGCGAGCCGCCGAGGCCATCGCGAGCCACAACTTTGATGTTCATGTGCCGAGCTGGTCGATCCGCTGCGAGGGATGTGACTGGTCCGAGCTGGGCGGCGTGGCCGAGCTTCACGATCAACACCTGGCCGACCTCGCCCTCTCCGCCGTCCTGCCCGGCATCATCCGACAGGCCAAGGCCGAGGGCTGGGACGAGGGTTACAACGCAGGCCACGAGGATGCTCGGGCCGTGCAGCCCACCTACCCACAGCCGACGCTCAACCCGCACGAGCAGGGAGGACAGCCGTGAGCCGACACAACCCGCCACGGCTCGAAGTCGGGCGCACCTACCAACTGGACGGGCGAAAGCGCCGTTGGCAGCTCGACGCCGTGGACGCTGAGACGGGCAAGCTCGTCCTGTCGTCGGGCACCACGCACCACGTGTTCTTGAGCCCGCCCGAAGCCCTCAAGCGACTTCGTGAGGTATGGACATGACGAGCCAAGCGCCCAGCGTGGCCGCGTTCATGGCGTCGGTCAACCCGTCGGCGGTCAGCCACTCGGGCAACGACGCCGAAGCCGTCAAGATTGCCGCTGAGCTTCGGGAAGTCGTGCGCAACGCGGCCAACAACGCCCCGCGCTCGCTACAGGTACACCTTGGGCCCTCAGAACTTGGCGTTGAGTGCGACAGGCAGGTCGTCCACAAGCTCACGGGCCAGCCCGACACCAACCACGTGGTAGACCCGTGGCCGTCGGTCGTGGGTACCGCCGTGCATGCGTGGCTGGCCGACGCCCTCACCGCGGCCGACCCGGCGCGTTGGATCGCTGAGAACCGCGTTACGCCGTTTGAGGGGCACGCCGGTACGGCCGACCTGTACGACGCGCGTAACCAACGGGTGATCGACCACAAGTGTTTGGGCTCAACGACGCACGACAAGTTGCGTACGCAAGGCCCCCCGCGGCACTACTACGTACAGTTGCTTCTCTACGCGCTCGGCTATATCCGCGCGGGCTACGTGGTCAACTCGATTGCCATTGCCGCGTGGCCCCGCACGGGGTCCAGCTTGGCCGGGCTGTATGTGTGGCATCACACCATTACGCCCGAGGATTGGGTGCTCATTGACCAAGTGCTGACGGAAACGAACCGACGCAAGGACTACGCCGCGTTGGTACAAGCGGGACAACTGGGGCTTGACCAAGTGCCGCGCACGCCCTCGGGCGGGTGCTATTTCTGCCCGGCGTACCGGCCTGAGTCCGCCCACGACGGGGGCCCCGGCTGCCCCGGTCAGAACACACCTAAGTAACAAGGGGACCAAACGTATGAACAACAAACCGTGGCAGCTACACACGGGTGACTGTGTGGACATTATGGCAGGACTCGACGCCGCCAGCGTAGACGCCGTGGTCACATCACCGCCCTACGCCATGCAACGCAAGGACAGCTACGGGGGGGTACCGGAAGCGGACTACCCAGCGTGGACGACTGCATGGGCCGAACAGGCGCGACGTGTGCTGAAACCGACGGGCTCGGTGCTTATCAACATCAGCCCCCACAAGCGCGGGGGACAACTCAGCGATTACGTGTTGCGGACAAGGTTGTCCTTGCGTGATGCCGGATGGTTCGAGTTGGCCGAGCTCGTGTGGCACAAGCCCAATGCGATGCCGACGGGGGCACGCAACAGGCCCCGGAGGTCGTGGGAGTCGGTGCATTGGTTCGGTGTGAGCCCACGGGCGTATGGCAACCCGCAAGCCAATGGGAAACCCAACACGTACCCTACGCGCGTCAATAAATCAGGCCAGCACATCAAGCACGGATGGAAGCACTACGAGGGTGGGTCAGGCGTGACGCCCGTCGTCTCACGTTGTACGGACGTACTCACACAATCCACAAGCAAAGAACAGACGGGCCACCCCGCGCCGTTTCCCGTGGGCTTGGCCGCTTGGTTGGCGCGGTTGGCATGCCCGCCGGGGGGTGTCGTACTCGACCCGTTCAGTGGTAGCGCGTCTACGGGCGTGGCGTGTCTCAACAACGGCATGCACTACATCGGCATTGACGCCGTGGGTGCGTACAACGAACGCGCAGAACGGCGCTTACAGGATACCTATGACGCCGTTACCGAACCGTTATCTTTGCCGAGTTGACACGGGCCGACGGGCGCGTGCTCGCCTGACCTACCCGGGCGGGGCTCACTCGTTGGGCCCCGCCCACCGTTATCAAACCGTTACACCTTCCAGCTTGACACCTACCAACGAAACCGTGATATGGTTTAACCACTCCACCGACGGAGTACCGACGAGAAGGACAAGAACATGAGCACCACCACGCTTGACCACAAGGCCCTTGTAGCGGAGAACAAGGCCGCTGGCCGTGAGCTTCCTCAGTACACGCCCGTTCGCCCCCTTGAGTACAAGCTCAAGACCGACGCCAAGGGCACCACGCGGGCACGCTTCTACTCCTTCCGCGCTCACCGCTCGTTCGGTATCTCGTTGGCCGTCGTCCGTCAGCTTGAGGCTGAGGGTCGGGCCGTCGAAGTTCCGTTCTTGGTCACTGATCCCATGGTTCTGTGATCTTGTCAGGGCCCGGCGCTAGCCTTGCTCGGGTCGGGCCCTTCCTTCAACACTTCCACCTTCCAACCCGACGCTGAGCCCCAATCCCGGGGCCAGCACAACCCCGTCCACGAAAGGACAACCACCATGAGTCAGTACCCCTACAACCCGGGCTTCCCGGGCCAGCAGGCCCCGGGCATGCCCCCGGCCTACACGCCGCCCGCTGCCCCTCAGGCACCGGCCTATGCCCCCCAGCAGGGCTACCCCGCTCAGGTTCCCCAGCAGGCCCACGCGTACGCCCCTCAGGGCTTCCCGGGCCAGCAGGCAGGCGGCATGGGCTGGCAGCCCCAGCAGGGCTACCCCGCCGCCCAGCCCGCGCCCCAGGGCCCCCCGCCCGCTCAGGGCACGTTGGACGCCTTCAACTCCCAGCCGACGGGTAGCCGCCCGCCCGGCCTGTCGTGGAAGGGCGTTGAGCCCGGCCAGCCGGGTAGTGTCTTCACGGGCACCGTGACCACCGACGTGACCGACCGCGACGTTTCCCAGGACACCGACCCCAACACCAAACAACTGAAGTTCTACCGCGACGGCCGGCCCATGTTCCATATGGCCGTCACGTTGCAGCTTGACCCCGGCACCTACGACGAAGCCACCTACACCAACGGGCTGGCAACGCTGTACGTACGTGGGCGGATGGCTGACGCGCTGAGCGCGGGCATGCAGCAGGCGGGCGTTTCCGGCGCTCCCAAGGCTGGTGACAGGCTCAGTGTCGCGCTCGTTGAGCGCCGCCCGGGCCGCGGCACCATCCCCGCCAACATCTACACCGTGGCGTATCAGCCCGGCGCGGGCTGGCAGGCCCCGGCTCAGGCCCCGGCTCAGGCCCCGGCTCAGGCCCCGGCTCAGGCCCCGGCTCAGGCCCCGGCTCAGGCCCCGGCTCAGGCCCCGGCTCAGGCCCCGGCTCAGGCCCCGGCCATGAGCGCCGAACAGGCCGCGTTGCTCGCCCGTATCCAGGGCGGACAGGCGTAGCCGACCAAAGACGAACGGGGGCCCCGCGCCGTGTGGGGAAGCACGCCGGGGCCCCCGTTCCCCCAACCGACGACAGACAAGGACAACCACCATGAACAACAACGTCAGCCACCCCGCCCACTACACGCAAGGCCCCGTTCACCCGGCTTGCGGCGAGGTCGTGGAGTGCATCACGATCACTGAGCACCACAATTACAACGTGGGCAACGCGATCAAGTACCTTTGGCGGGCCGACCACAAGGCCGACGCGCTCGAAGACTTAGCCAAGGCTGCTCAGTACATTCAGTTCGAGATTGACCGTCGCAAGTACGAAGCGGCTCGGCGTGAGCCTACGCTGTTCAGCGACGACAAGACCGAAACGGTAACCAACTCTCACGTGTGCATGGACGGCACCCGTGTACCGGGCACGTTCTGCGCTGGCCGGGCGCTGGCCGACATGCTCGGGCTTGAGGTCAGCACCGACTACCCGGGCCGGGCGGGCAACTGACCATGGCGCACGTGATCGAATACAACCCGGAAACTGGGGAATGGCTGGCACTCGTTGACCCGGCAGCTACCCCGCCCACGCGGGCCCCGCTAACGCCCGCGTCCAAGCAACTGAACAAGGCCCCGGCGGTGTTCAGTCTGCCCGCTACGTGGACAGGGCTCGTGCAGTTGCTCGCAACGCTGCCCGGCGCGGTGCTCGGTGACGACGCCGCCAAGCTGGCCGCTTCGCTGAAAGGTCACGTGCTCGAAGCTTGGGCGGGGGGCTTGACCTACAACCACCCGCCCGGGCTCACCCCCTACCCGTGGCAGGTAGCCGCCGCCGTGCAGTACGCGCGCACCGGGCGGCTCATGCTCAACGACGAGCCGGGCACCGGCAAGACCGCTTCAAGCGTGCTGGCCGTGGCCGAAGTCGGGGCCGCCGCGCTGCCCGTCGTCGTAGTCTGCCCGGCGTCGGTCGTGACCGCGTGGGTTGAGGCGTGGGCCACATGGGCCCCACACGTCAGCGTTGGGCGCTACATGGGCCCGAAGCGGGCCAAGCTACTAGCCGACGGGCTAGACGTGCTCGTGACGAGCTACGACACTATGGCCCGTGACGTGGACAAGCTCACGCACGCGCTGGCCGTCGAACGCGGGCACGTCGGCACCGTGATTCTTGACGAGCACCACCTCATCAAGAACCCCAAGGCGGCGCGATCCAAGGCGGCGCGCAAGCTGGCCGGCCACGCTCGCGGCACCATCGTTCTGAGCGGCACGCCGATTACCCATCACCCCGGCGACTTGTGGCCCGCGCTTGACGCTCTCGAACCGGGCGCGTGGCCGTCGCGTACCCGCTACCAAGCCCGCTACCTTGACGTGGTGCAAGGCGACTACGGCGACGAAGTAGTTGGCTTCCTGCCCCACCGTCGTGATGAGTTCGACCTATGCCTCATGCCGTTCCAACGCCGCGTGAGCAAGGCCGACGCGCTGCCGTGGTTGCCGCCCAAGGTGTACCAAGTGCGCGAAGTGGAGTTGCCCGCCGAATGGCGCAAGCTGTACAACTCCATGCGTGACGAACTGGTTGCCGCTCTGCCGGACAATGACGAGCCCCTGAACGCCATGAGCGTACTTGCTCAGTTGTCCTACCTACAGGCCCTAGCCGCTTCCCCGTGCGACGTGGAAGTCTCCACCACCGTGGACGATGACGGGCTAGAAACGAAGCACTACCACGCAAAGATGAAACCTGAGTCGTGGAAGGTCGCTGAACTGCTAGCCGTGCTGGAGGAACGCGAAGGCGAATCGGTGGTGGTGTTCAGCCCCAGCCGCCAACTGGTGGAACTGGCCGGCGCCGCGCTGGAAGACGCCGGGGTGTCACACGCCTACGTCGTCGGGGGCCAGTCCACGAAGGACCGTGACGAAGCCGTGCGCGCGTTCCAGGCCGGTGAAGTTAGGGTCATTCTGGTGACCACGGCAGCCGGCGGCGTTGGCATCACGCTGACCCGGGCACGGTGCGCCGTGTTCCTGTCGCGTCCGTGGTCGCTAGTCGAAGCCCTCCAGGCTGAGGACCGGGTGCACCGTATCGGGTCCGAGATTCACGACAGCGTGGATATAATAGATATTACAAGTCGTGATACTGTAGACGAGGCCATTAGGCAAGCGCTCGTGGGCAAGGCCGAACAGTTGGGTGACGTGCTGCGCGACCCCCGCGTGCTGCGCGAAGTGCTCGGGGGGAAACGATGAGCGCGCTCGGCTGGATGTTCTTGACGATGGGCCAACATGCACGTATCCGTGATCGGGTAAAGGCCCATTACGTAGTCACAGCCGCGGGCGAACTAGTGAAAACAGCCTGTGGCCGTGCCGATAAGCATGGCTGGTTTGGCACCCCCGGTAGGTGGCGCTTTGACGTACACCCCGATGATCGGTGCCACTGGTGCGCCGTTGTAGTGCTCGGGGGGAAACGATGAGTGAACGCGGCACAACCAACGGCAACGCCCGGGGCTCAAGCTACGAACGCCGACGCCGCCGCGCGTGGATCATGGAGGCATGGGCCAGCGACAAGCCCGGGCTGACCCGGTGCTACCGGTGCGGGTGCTTGCTGTTCAACCCGGACGACTACCCCGGCACCGACGGTGTGTTGTGGTGGCCCGTGGGTGAGTCGCTGAGAATCGCGGCCAACCCGCTGACCATTGACCGAATCGTGCCCGGTTGTCAAGGGGGCACGTACCGGCGCAACAACATACGCCCGGCGTGCGGGGTGTGCAACAGCGAGACAGGCGGGGCCACCCGTCGGAAGGGCACACCATGACACCCCCGGAAGTGGCCATCGTCGGCATTGACCCGGGGCCTGAGCCGGGCGTGGTGGTGCTGTGGTGCTCGGGCGGGTCCGTGGTCCGCGTGGACACCTACACGGACCCGTGGGCAGCGCTTCAGGCTGTCCAGGCCGCTACGGCCAGCCCTGAGCCCCACAACCGCCCGTGGGTGGCCGTGGAACGGTTCGTGGTGGGCCGCGGCACGGCGCGTAAGACTCGGGCGGGATCAATGGAGACGATCACGCAAGCCGAAACCGTGCGAGATGCCGTGGCCGCCCGTGGCTGGCCGTTGCAGTTCCTCCCGGCTGGCAGCGTGAAGCCGATTGTGACCGACGCCCGGCTACGACGCTTCGGCGTATGGGACGCGCTCGGTACACGCCACCAGCGCGACGCTGCCCGGCACGCGGTCTACATGGGCCTGAGACACGGCGCGTTAGACCCGGTGAGCTGACGTGCAGTATCTAGGTGGGAAGTCCCGATTGGTCGAACAACTAGCCGATGCCATGCTGGCCCCGTTGAACAGCCGGGCGCGTTACGTAGAGCCCTTCGTCGGTGGTGCATCGGTGTTCACCGCAATGGCCCCCCACTTCGCCCGGGCTGAGGCTGGCGACGTACACGAAGACCTGATGCTCATGTATCGGGCCCTGCTAGATGGGCGGGAACCTCCCGACACCGTTACCGAGGATGAGTACCGAGCGCTGCGGAAAGCTGAACCGTCGGCGTTGCGCGCTTTCGCGGGGTTTGGGTGCTCGTTCGGCGGTAAATGGTTCGGGGGCTACGCGCGTGATCGTAAGGGCGACCGCTCGCACCCCGCAGAGGCACAGCGGTTAGTGCTTCGTAGGGCCGTTGTGTTGCGTACCTTACCGGCGGTGAGCTTCCACCATCGGACCTACGACGCTTGGGACATTGGGCCCGGCGATGTGGTGTACTGCGACCCCCCGTACACCGGGACGACAGGATACAAGGGCACGCCGACCTTCGACCATGACCAGTTTTGGGACACGTGCCGTCGTTGGCACGAGCTAGGCGCGTCGGTGTTCGTCTCGGAGTTCACAGCGCCGGACGACTGGCGGGCGGTGTGGTCCTTGGAACGCGCCATCGCGGTGGACGGGCAGCGCGGCAAGGCGCATACTCGGGTGGATCGGCTTTACATGCACGCCAGCGTCTAAGTTGACACCATGCAAGCTATGTGTGCTAAGGTGGTCACACACCCCGACGAAAGGACACCACCATGGCACGCCATGACCGCGAACTGTGCGGCCTGTTTGCAGGCCACGCCAACACCGAACTGACCGACGAACTGCAGGCCCTGGAACCCAGCGCCGAACTTCTCGGCTTCGCCACGCACGCCCGGCCCGGGGCCGAAGGCTTCGACTACCACCACGCCGACACCCACGGGTGTGCCCTGTGCGCGCTGGTGGCCTTCCGTAAGGCCCACCCCCGCCGCCGGAAGGCGTGGGCCGTCTACATCGAAGCCACGGGCGCGCGCCGGATGTTCAGCCGGAAGGTGGCGCTACTAGACCCAAAGTTGACACCACACAACAGAATCGTGCTAAGCTAGGCGAAGCCGATAAGGCAACCGACGAAGGGACAAAGACCATGACCACCAACACCACCACCGCCCAGCTTGACAACGTGGCGTTCGGCTTCGCTGAGGGCACGCTGAGCCCGGACGGGGCCAAGGCGTACACGTGGCACGCCGCCAACGCCATGCTGGCGGGCATCCAGGCCGCTAACCCCGAAACCATCATTGCCGGGGCCTACACCAAGGTTGACGTGGTGGTTACGTGGGAAGACGGCGAAACCTACGCATTGCGCTACGACGTTGACCACAACGCCGTGAACCTCGGGCAGCGCATCGTTGACGGCGCGCGCGGGCTGGCTGACTTCTACCGCGAAAGCGGGGGCCGCGCCGAAGACGTGGAGGAGTTCCTGACCAACCGCGACTTCAACGGGGCCAACTGACGCCCCACCAACCGCACGGGCCCCGCTCAGCCGGGCGGGGCCCACCGACGAAAGGACAAAGAACCATGAGCAAGCTTGAGCCGACGATCACCATTCAGCCGGGCCAGCCGGGCGAAGGGATGAATTACAACGTCCACAAGCCGTTGCCGTACCCCTTCCACGTGAACACCGAAACCGGCGACGTGATGCCCGGCCCCCACACGGGCAACGAGTCGTGGCGGCTCGTGGGCTTCCAGCCCGACGCCGATACCCAAACCGTGACGTTGTGGCGGGAAGACTTCACCGAAGCCCCCGCGCGCGCCGTCGGCTTGTGCCCGGTCTTCGTGGACGAGCACGGCGGCATGTTCAACCCGACCGAACCCATTACCCGGGTCACGGACAACCGCTAGGGGGCTACCCCTAAGGAAGGGAAACACAACCATGAAGACCAACGAACGAATCCGGCGACTGTTAGACAACACCGAACTGAGCAACCCCCACGACGTGGCGGGCGCGTTGCTCAACGAGCTTGACAACACCCTGCCTATTGCCGCGCGCGCCGACCTGTACCGGGCCACGCTGGCCGAAGTGCTGCCCACCTACGTTGGGGTGGAGTTCTCCCGTACCCGCATGCTCAACCCTGTGGCCGTCGTCGTGGACGACGTGACCCCGGTACGTGAGCCCGCGGGGTCCGCGAAGGTGGCCGCGTGCCGCAACGATTGGAACGCGCGCAAGAACACCCCCGTGTGGCTGCCGAACGGCTGGAAGCGGCTGGCCGACTGCACGGCGGACGACCTTCTGGCGCTGGCCGCGACGCTTCGGGACCGCGCCGAGAAGGTGGCCGCGAAGGCCGCATGGTACGAAGCGCTGGCCGACGCGCTGCCCGAAGGGGCTACCGTCGCCGCGCTGGATACCGACCCCACGGCGGTGACCCGATGACCGCCACCCTAGAGACTTCCCCACGGGCCATGAACCCGGCGACACCCATTCTCCGCGCGCCCGTGGGGGGCAACACTTCCGACCGGGGCCAGCCTCATCGCGATGCCCATACAGCGATCGCCCCGGTCGGGCACAACTTCCCCGGGGGCCAGCAGGCAGTCGATACCCAAATTTTGACCGCCCCCGGGGAACCACAAGCCGCCAACACTTCCGACCGGGGCCACTGGCCCGGCGACACCCAAACAGCTCCCGCCCCGGTCGGGCACAACTTCCCCGGGGGCCAAGCTCCGCTCGCCACCCATACGACGTGCGCCCCCGGGGAACCACAAGCTACCAACACGGGCCAGGCAGAGCTCGATGCCCAGAAGGGCCCCGCCCGTGTTGGTTCAGACTCAGTGACGGGCGGGGCCCACACAGGCTCGGCACCCAATAACCGCGCGCCCCGCCCGTCGCTGTTCGATCCGACCCTGTACACGCTGGCTCAGTACCTGGACGACGTGGAGGGGCTGCGTAAGGCCCAAGCCAACCGCGCCCGAATCCTGACGGCCACTGAGCCCGACGAAGACGGCGTTGTGCGGGGCTTCGGCTACGACGAAACACACCCCGTGGTTGCCGTGGTCACGGCTCAGCTTGAGCAACTGGCCGGGCTTGAACACGCCGCGATTCTCGAACTGCAGCGGGTCATGCGCAGGCACCCCTTGAACGCGTGGCGCAAGACCGCCAAGGGGGTAGGGGAGAAGCAACTAGCCCGCCTACTGGCCGCCGTCGGTGACCCGTACCTCAGGGCCGACACGGGCCAGCCGCGCACCGTGTCACAACTGTGGGCGTACTGTGGCCTGCACACGCTGCCCGGGGACGGGGGCAACGAAGCCGCCCGGCGTCGCAAGGGCCAACAAGCCAACTGGTCCACCGACGCCAAGACGCGGGCCTACCTCATCGCCATGTCTTGCGTGAAGCAGACCGGTAGCGAGTACCGCGCCGTGTACGACGCCCGACGGGCACACACGGCCACCACGCGCCCGGACTGGACGCCTGGCCACTCCCACAACGACGCGCTACGGATCGTCAGCAAGCGGGTTCTTCGTGACCTGTGGCGGGCAGCGCGCGACCACTACAAGGAAGGAAACAACCATGATGAACAAGATTGACCCGACCAAGGGCCGACAGTTGTCCACGCACGACGTGGCGGCGCGGCTGGGCATCAAGCCCGCCACGGTCAGCGGCTACCGATTCCGGGGCACCATGCCCCCGCCCGACGGCAAGTTGGGCAAGACTGTGTGGTGGTGGGAAACCACCATTTCCGAATGGCGCAAGACCCGCCCCGGGCAGGGTTGGCGCAAGGGCGTTGAGGGGGCCCGCAATGGCTAAGGGAAGCGCTGCGGCGTCGTCGGCGCATGACTGGCTAGCCGCCCTTGTGGCCACGCGCCCGGGCGGGTGGGGCAGGCCCAAGGCGTACCCGTCGGCCCACCTGTTCGGCGCTGGCGACATGCTCAGCGTGTGCGGCCGCGCGCTGTACTTCGGTGAGACGACGGCGGAACCGGGACGCACCAAGAAGTGCCCAGCATGTTGGCGGGCCGAACTGGAAGGGGCCAACCATGGCCAAGTATGACGACAAGCCCACCGCCCGTGACCGCGTGGACGACAACGCGCAAGCCGTAAACGCCCGGCGCGACTGGCTGAATGCCCCAACCGCCTACGGGCTGTTGGCGGTAGCTGAGGCTGTGCTGGACTTGGCCGACGCCATACGCACGCACCGGGGCCCCGTGGTGGGGTCCACGCGCCCGCTGCCGCCCGCCAAGCCCACGGGCATTACGCCGTGCGAATGTGGACACGTACGCGACATGCACCACGACGACGGCGGGGAGGTGTACACGGCGTGCCGTGCGTCGTCATGCCCGTGTACCTACTACGTACCGGTGGTGCGCGGTGGCTAGTGAGTACACAACGCACGCCGCCGACAAGGCAGGCTTCACGCTGCGGGAGCTTGACGACTTCGTTGCCCAGGCCACAGCGGCCGGGGTGTCGTGGGACAGCCGCGTCTATGTACGCAACACGCGCTTCCCCAAGTCGCTTGGCGCGCCGGGCGTGCCGTTCGGCCAACTGAGCGCGGCACCCGACAAGTGACCGTTATCAAACTGTTATCTTTCTGGAGTTGACACCTAGCAATGTAAGTGTGCTAAGCTCTACACATAGCCACAAGGGCTACCGACGAAAGGACAAGAACATGACCGCCACCTACAGCACCAAGAACGAAGCCATCGCCGCGGAGATTGTCGCCGTCATCAACAGCGGCATGGCCGACGCCGACGACTACGACGTGGACGCCATCGCGGATGAGGTTCTGGGCGACTACGGCGACGGGTACGCCGTCCAGGTCGAAGACGACGACTTCTGGGCCATCGTGGCCAAGCACGCCAGGAACTGAGTCCTCCGCGCGAAACACCCCCCGGGCCGAAGCTCGGGGGGTGTTTCTGCACCTTGTCGGGTATCTCCAACCGGCGGTGTAACCGGGTGGTCTTAGAACGTGCCCGCGTTCAGCTTCTCTTGCAACTTGCGGGTAGTGGCGGGACCCCACTTGCCATCCAGCGTCGCGCCGACGTACCACTGCAAGCGCTTCACCCAATGGCTGTTGAAGACACCATTAGCAGCCCACCTAGCCCAACCCTTGGGGGCCCGGTACTGCAAGACCCGCTGCAACGCCGCGTACGTCTGCTTACCCAACACGCCATCGACCGGGAGAAGTCGCTTGCCGTCCATGGTGCGCGTCCCGTAGCGCGACCCCAAAACGGTCTGCAACGCCCGGATCGTCTGCGGGCCAAGCTGACCGTCCACCACCACCACCCGCGGCTTCGGCGCGGCACCCGTGGCCGGTACCGACGGCTTGGGCGCGGGCTTCGGGGCGGCCTTCTTCGCCGCCAGGTAGTCCCACCAGGTGCGCAGCCGATACGTCGAAACATGCCCCGGGCCCACGTCCGGCCCGTTGCCGACCAGCCCGTCGCGTCCGTTGCGGTAGCCGTGCTTCACGCCCTTGGCGTCGATGTAGGCAATCTGACGACGGGCCCCGGCCGACGGCGCGCCCCAACCGTTGGGCACACCGTGCAGGTGGTAGCTGGGGAAACCTTGAGCGCGCACGCCCCACTTGCCCACGTTGGTTGTGCGGAACGACAGGAATATGCCCACCTTGCGCCCAGCCTCAATAACCTTGGCCACTTGTTCGCGCGTCAGACCACGAACCGAGAAGTCCACGGCGTCGCCCGCATGAGTGCCCGCGCTGGCCGCTACCGCCGTGCCGTTGTAGCCGCCCTGTGTCACCACAAGGGGAACGTCAGGGGTCAGACGGTCAAGCTCAACAAGCGCGTCGCGGAACTCGGGCGAAAACTTGCCGCCCTTGTACCAGACATACCCGGTGTTGGCCAGCGTCGCCAGCGCGTACGTAGCCCCGCCCGTAGCGGGTGGTGTGTACAACGGGCGGCGCGTGGACCCCAGCCATGGGATCGACGGCGCGACGCGCTCAAGCCACTTCGCCAGCAGGTAGTACAGACCGCCCAGCACGACGGGCAGCGCCCCCTCTAGCCACGTGTTGAACGACGGCGGCACACTCACACCAAGGGGAGTGAGCGCCCACACGACGACCGAGACTACCCAGCCCACCAACATGGGCGTGAGCGTGCGGATGATCGCCGTAACCTGGCTGGGCACCACGGCCGGGTCGGTGTCGTCGGGAATGGGCTCAGGTAATAGCACCGTGTCATTCTCAGTGGTGCCCGGTTCCGGCGCGTCGTCGTGGTCGTCGGGAAACTCCACGCTCAACTCGTCGCCGGGGTCTAGCTTGTTGTTGT
This sequence comes from Collinsella sp. Sow4_E3, assembly GCF_052116285.1. Lineage (NCBI taxonomy): Bacteria > Bacillati > Actinomycetota > Coriobacteriia > Coriobacteriales > Coriobacteriaceae > Collinsella > Collinsella sp. Sow4_E3. The sequence goes on along the minus strand of NZ_JBQKLJ010000016.1, from coordinate 26,849 downwards.
CGTCGTCCATGGGATCAACCCTTTCTAATTGTTCCTAGGCGGTTCGATGATGGATGAGGGGGTCGGGGCGTGCTCGGGGTGATCCAGCCACGACGGCGCGGGGCGTGGGATCGGCAACCCAAAAGGGCGCTCAGCCAACAACCGCCGGATATAGTTCCGGTCCTCGTGGCGCTCGCGGAACAACTGCCCTACCTGTTCTTCGAGGTGGTCAACCCGCCGGGCAAGCTCGCTGTACGGCGCGGCTTCGGACTCCACGCGCTTCGACCGCAGTACCTGAGCGCGGCCCACGAGCGCAACGAGCACGCCAGCCGCGGCGGTGATGGCGGTAAGGATAATCTGCGTGACCGGCTCCATCAGCGCTCCTCCTCGTGTGGCTGGTCTGGCCACCCGGCCAGCAGCAGGCACATGTTGATGATGGCGAGCCAGTACAGCAGGGCGGGGGCCGATGAGAAGGCGCCGGGAGGGTAGCCGGGGATGGCGAAGTGTGCCAACGAGTAGGCGTGGGATACAGCACGCTCCACGGGCATCAGGCACGCCACCAGCCAGCCCCAACGGTGCAGCCGAGTCGGTGCGAGTGCCAGCACGATCACGCCGGTGGTCACCCACAGCGACGCACGCAACGTCGCGGGCCACGCCTCGTACAGGATGGCCCTGCCAGGGTCGGGGAAACCAGCCCAGTCGAGCCACACGTCCCCGCCTCGCGCCAGTAGCATCACACCGACTGTCGCAAGCGCGACTCGTGCCCGTCGGGCCGTCAGCCACGTTGGGGGCTGTACCACACCTCGCACCATATGCCCTCACGCCCTCTCATACACGCCGGACAAGAACAACCTTTGCCCCGTGGCGGGGGTCGGGTTGGTGTTGGACAACCGCGCCCCCGCGTACTGAACTACCAATACTTGCTGGCTGATGGGGATTGCCGTTACCGGCTGTTCAGGGGTGTAGAAATAGCCACTGGCTGTTACCCGGGGCCAAGACCGCGACTGGAACGGTAGATCGAAGGTCCAGTAGGTCGTTCCAACGTTCGTGGTGCTCCCGCGCTCCCATAGGATGCTGAAGAACACCGTGCGCCCCAGCTGTTGGTAGCGCCCCTCCAGCGTGCCGTTGCCGATAGCCAAAGGCGTGTCGTTCGCGTCGCGCCACGCAACCGGCCACGTGTTCCACTCCGTGTTGAAGCTGGTACGCCAATTTTCGAGGTTGGTGGCGCGCCCCTCAACGGCCCCAACACGCGCCGTGAGGCTACTCACCCGCGAATCGGTGTTAGACAGCAACGACGCGACGCGTTGAGCCTGCGACGGGCTAGCGCATACTGTCAGCGCGCGCTTGTGCCACACACACCACACACGGTCACCAACTTCCAGCGGCCCCGCGGCGTTAGACGTGACCGGTAGCGCGGGCCCCGTGGCCATCCGCACCATGAGTACGGGCGACACAACCTCCACCGTGGCCCAGGGCAGTTCCAGTTGCTCAGGGGCACGGTTGATGAGTAGGTGCGCCAACGACGACGTGTTGAGTGCCACCTAGACCACCTCGAACCGACGTAGCGTTGAACTCATCATAGCCATGGGTTCCAACTTGATTGCTTGTTCAACGACCACCATGTGGTGCCCGGTAGGCGACAGCACCGCGTCGCCCAACGTCAACGGCAGCACCAAGTGCTCCACCGGCAGCCGAACCGCTGGCCGGGATGAGTCGCGCAGCTTGCGCCGCGCCAAGTCATCGACCACGGCTTGGCTCGTGGCGTCGGCCCCGTCCTCTACCTGCGTGATCCACCGACCGCGACGTGCGTAGCTGTAGGCGCTGGCCGGGTTGTTATTCTCGGCAACACCAACCAACGGCTGCACACCCTCGGACTCCTGCGTGGTTACCACATAACGATTGGGGATACCCGACGCGCTCAGCGACTCCGACCACTCGGGCGCGGTCACCGAGTACGCGCCTCCTCGGAAGTCCCACTGTACGGTCCGCTGGTCGGGGTCGATGTATGGCTCGGAGCGATACACGCCCTCGGCGTCGGCCCTCAGCGGCGTGTACCCGATAGCGGCCAGAAGGTCGTTAATGATGGTGAGCCGTGGCGTCCCGGCAGGCCACGATACCGCGGTGCGCGTGCGCTCGGATGACGGCGTGAGCGCGTAGCGGCGCTGGCCCCCGTTGACAATGAGCGCTTCGACCGCGCCAACCACGGGCCAGTTGACCGGCAGTGCGTAGTGGTCGCGGATACCATCGTCCTGCAGGATCGCCGTTTTATCGACCAGCGGCACGGTGACGGACACACCGCCGGGGTGTTCCCTCTCGTCTACTTCTCCCGACGCCAGAAACACACCCCACGGAACCTCGAAGCGCTGACCGTGGACTTCGGCTACGTAGGTGATCGCCACACGGTCAGCCAGCCAATCCACGCCCTGTAGGAAGTCGCGCCCGCTCGGCACCTCTAGCGTGAGGGTTCCACCGCCGGCCACAGCACGGAAAGCGTTGAAGTCAAGCGAGCCGCCAGTAACACCGTCGAGCTGACGCCTGTACACGTCCTTGTTGGTGAGCAAATCCACGCGCCACGCGGCACGACGCCCCGACGCCCCCCACAACTCGGCGCTAATCATGGTCCACCGCCGTCACACTGAATGACACGGAATCGTGGCCCCACCACGTTGGCTTCCACGACAACGCACCGTCGATCACACCCCAGAACCTGCGCCCTGCGGGGTCGCGGTAGTAGACATGTTGACCTAACACGGTCGCGGCCCACACCTCCTCGCCGGGCTCACCCTGCTGCGGGAGTGTGACACCCGACACGTCCACCGATAGGGCGGGCTCGTAATCCAGCGAGAACGCCGCCACCGGGCGTGTACGCCCCAGCACTCGGTGCAACTCCACGCCGGGTGTGTGCGATGACGGCACGGCTAGGTCGTACGGCAGCGATAGCGCCGCGCCGGACTCGGTGGTGAGCCACACACGGGTAGGCTCAGGCGGTGTTACCTCGACGGCATCGCCGTAGGCCACCGACGGCAGCAACGACACGGCAACCGCACGGTAGTGCAACGGGCCGAACAACGGCGGGTAGGGGTCGCCCACGCCCGCGTCGGACGATAGCCCGTCGGCTATAGTCTCCCACGTTTCGCCGCCGTCCGTCGAGCGCTCAACGCTCAACGTGTCGGTGCCGACGGTGCTTGTGTACGAGCCGTCGAAGTAGTCGCCGTCGTAGACGCCGTCGTAGACGCCGTGCCTGTCCCACCAGCCGGGGCCAACTATGACGTTGCCGGTGCCGTAGACGCGAATCTCCGCCTCGTCGGCGGGTGCGGTATAGACGGTGTTGCCGACGATGAGCCACTGCCCAGCGTAGCGAGCGGTGATGAGCAGGGTCCGGTTGGCGATTGCTCCAAGGCTGACGGTCACGGTGTCTCCTCTCTCTCTATGTTACTGCCCACAGCGCTGGGCGGTCAGGTGCGCGGGTCGACTGGCGGGGTGGGGTAGTCGAGGCCGTAGTGCGCCCGCGCCCACGGGGAGAGTCCGCCATAGGGGATGGGCCAGTCTCGGCGGTCATCGAGCGGTGAGCCGTTGAGGCTGATGGTGCCGCTACGAACGTCGGTGCCGTTGATGTGGACGCCGCCAAGCGCCTTGGTGTCCACCACGTCGCAGGACGAGTCGATCAGCCAGAAGTGGTCGGGGGTGTTGCGGCCACCCCACGCCGCGTTGCCCTTCCCGTGGACGTCGATCATGCAGAACGTCTGCGGGTGGACGTCGAAGTCCCAGCCGTGGGCATTGGTGCCGCCGGTCATGGTGGCATCGTAGAGGACGGTGAATCCCCAGTCGCCGCCGTCATGCCCATAGGTGACGAGCTGGGTGTCAGGGTTGGCCGGGTCGACCTTGGTTAGCGACATGCGGGCGAAGACCAGCGTCCCGCGCTGATTGCTGGCGTGGATGCAGTACTTCCCGTCCACCATGTACGCCCCGGTGTGGATGTCGACGCCCTCCCAGTAGACGAACTGGTGCGGCACGATCTCGCGGTTGATAGAGGTCGTCCCCTTCTGCACGTCTGCCGCATAGACGCCTATGAACGGCCCGATTGGGGTGATCGGACCGGGTTCGTCGTAGTGGCCGGGGTCCATGATGATATCGACCCGGTAGTCGGGGGTCAGGAACGGGGCGCCCTCAGCCGTCTTGCGCGCAGCCTGTATCTGCTTGGCTGCGGCCACAGCACTGGTGAGGGTGGCGTGCTCCCGTGTCGGCCCGACGTGGAGGGTGGCGATTGCGCGGGAGTCGGGGCGCATCGCCATGACGATGGGGTCGTCCACGACTGGCCGGGGGTCGGCTGGCTGCGGTTCCCCCGGCTGTGTCGCGTGGCGTCCTGCGAGGAGAGCGACCAGGATGCTCACGCTGAGGCCTCGATCCGGTAGGAGCGCAGACCGTCGTGGGGCTTGGGTTCGCCATCGCTGGGGCTGGATCGTGTCACAACACGAGGGCTCCCGCCCCTGTTGTAGCCCGTGATGGTCGCGGTGGTGTGCAGCTGCTCACCGATGTAGACCCGCACTGTGGCGTTACGGATCTCTAGGTCACCAGAGCCGTTGCCGTCGTCGGTGATGATCTCGATCATGCCCTCCCCGGCGAGAGGAACCGCGGGCGCGTCAGGCTCGACGGTGGTCACGACTGTGCCCTGGCCGTAGATGCTGACCGTGCCATTGCCCATCACGCGCGCAGTAATCCATCCGAGGCGTGCGGCGACATACGAATCGCCAGTATTGCCGAGGGACCACGCGAGGTGGTAGCGGAGTCGGTGGTTCAGTGGGGTGTTTTGCGGGGTGATCTCGACGTGCGATGACCAGATCTGGCCGCCCGGTGGAGGTGCGGCGAGGATACCGCCCTGCACGCTGGCGGTCGTCGCCGCACCATCCGCGACGGAGACATTGAGCGCCGGGCCGGTCTCCGGCACGAACCCGGTCGCGACGACGGTGCCGTCGGGGGTGGTGGCGAAGTCGTGGGCGGATAGGGTGGTCCACTCGGCGAGAGCAAGGGTGGTCTGCTCGACCACGCCGCCCATGCGGGCATTCCCTGCGGCGTCGCGGGTTTCGTGGCGGAAGGCGTAGGTAGTGGAGGCCGTCAGCCCGGCAACGCCGGTATAGGTGCCAGAGGTCTGCCAGTCGGTCCACGTCGCGGAGGTGCCCCACTGTGCGGTGGTCCAGCTTGCGGCGTCAGCCGCAGGGGCGTAGGCGAAGCGGAAGGGTTGGGCGTGCAGGGCCACGTCGTCGAGCGCGCCCTGGACGGTCATGCTCGCGGTGGTGGCGTCCACTGCGACGGTCAGAGTGCCGGCGGTGGGCGGGGTCGTGTCAACCACGGGACCGGGCTCAACCGTGCCGTAGTCGGAGAATCCGCGCCATGCGTTGCCCGTCCACACCCACGCGGTGACCGTGACCGACCCAGGGGCCGGGTCGACGGTGACGCCATTGACGGTGTGCCCGCCGGTGGCGTCCTGGGTGAGGATCAGCGTCACAGCCTGATCAGTCGGCCAGCCGGATGAGTCGACCGGGCCGGAGGCTGTGAGTGTGGCGCGCTGCACGGGGAACCCGCCACCGCCACCACCCCCACCAGCCTCCAGTAGGGACGACTCCACAGCCGTAGCCCACGCCGCCATCTTGTCGTGCCACGGTGCCTCGCCGAGTGCAGGTAGTGGTGGGAATTGCATAATCGTCTCTCCTTATAGTCCGTAGGGGTTTTCACCATACGGCGACAAGCCGTAGCCGTAGCCTTCACCGGTCACATACAGCGACCACGTTCCACCAGCCGCCCACGCATCCGACCGGACGCCGCCGACAGGTACCGAATCGGACTCGAAACTAGGGTTGGTCGCCCTATTGGTGACCGTCTTACCGCCGACGGTGCGCGTAGACGTGGACGCATGAGCCGCGCCCGTCCACGCGAACGTCTCGCCCGGAGACGCCGTAGGCACAAGCGCCACACTCGCGCCGCTATCCGACCACGACGCCGTAAGCGTGGGCGGCGCGGGCAGCAGGAACGACGTGGTAAACGTCACCGTCGCCGGTTCAGACACCAGCCCGTTGGTGTCGGTGACGGTCACCACAACCTGATAAGTCGCGTTGTCCAGCAGGTTGTAGCTGAACGCCCTAGAAGCCGCCACAGGGTCTTCTTCCACAGCCCGTTGCAGCGTGGCCCCGGCTTCATCCTGCAACTCAGCCACGAACCGAAGTTGCTGTGCGCCCGTCTGGATATCCGGCGTCCATCGCGCGGTCACACGGTTACCCGTCAGCACCGCACCATCGACGGGCTCGGTGATCGACACAACCGGCGAATCCGCCGCCGTGAACCACCCCACCGTCGACCAGGGGCCGAATGCGGCGTGCGCGCCCTTGGTGCGGACCTGCCACTCATACTCGCCCGTATCGGCTAGGTCCAGCGCCCTAGACGATGCCGTGGTACCCGAGAACGGAACCCACGCGCCCCCATCGACACGGTATTGCAGCTCGTAGGCTGTTTGCTTGGACGAGTCAGCAGTGCGATGTGTCCAAACGAACGTAACCGGTCCCTTGGCCGGGTCGAGCACACTGCCCACCGGGGTCACGAGCGTAGGCGCTAGTGGCGGGGAGAGTAGCCGCACCTCGTTAGACGTGGCCCGGGCACTGGTCAGTTGGACACCCACACCCGACGTGGACGCCTGACGCACGGACTCAACCTGGTAACGCCACACCTTGGTGGGGTCGGGGCTGCTGTGCGTGTACGTACCTGTGTTAGGCACCGTCGCCAGCAGGGTGTACGCCCCACCCGACGCCGACGCGTACACCTTGAACTGGTCGTTGAACGGGGACCTATCCGTCCACGACACCACGATGGATGACCCCGAACGGCCAGCGGACACACCCGTTGGTGCCGCTGGTGTTGTGTAGGCCACCGTAGCTTGTGTGGTGTACGCCGACACGCCGCCTGGCCCCTCGGCCCGGACCCGCGCACGGTACCCGCTGTTCGGTTTGGTGGTGCCCGTCGTCCATGCCGTGGCTGTGGTGTGGCCCAGCAACCCCCAACCGCCCGTGGATGCGTTGTAAATCTCTAGCCGGTAACGCGTGACCGACCCCGACGACGCGCCCCAACTAATCTTGTGCGACGTGTCGCTGATACGGGTCATGGTCACCGCGCCGGGCTGCCCGGGCGGGTTCTGTGGCTTGGCGGGGATAGTGGCCGTAGCGGTTACGCGGGCCGTCGCGCCGACGTACTCCACGCCCGACAGTTGCGCCGTGACACTCACCGTCGTAGGGCTCGTGGACACGGGCACCGCGCGTGACAGTGAGTGCAGTGAGCGCGACGAATTGGACGACAGGTTAAATGGGCGGGAACCGGAACCCGAGCCCAGCGTGCCAGACCATGACAGCGAGTTGTTCTGGTCGTTGACACCGTACTGCACGCCGACATAGATAGTGGCGCGGACGGTTACAGCGGTATCGGACGACTTAGGCGCCGGCACCGACGTGTAATCGACACCGACACGCATACGGCGCGGGGAAGTGCCCGCCCACGAGCCCCACTGAATTGCCATTTAGCCCACCCGTCCTTGTGCCTTGATCCTGTCCGCCGACTTGAAGAACTCGACCACGCCGTCTAGGTCATCGGCCTCAACGGTTACATACATTGTATCAATGTGTAGCGACTCATCGTGCGTGCCCGCGCCGCCCAGCAGCGCGCGCGTGGCCGCCGACGAGTGGACCGTCTCGCCGCCGCGCATGTACCGAAGCTGGGGCCCCTCGACCAGCTCTGGGAACCCTTGCCCCAGTTCGCCGACCCATGCCCAACCGGGCGCGGCGTAGTTAGTCCCCGTAGCGTACCCCCGCGACGACATTACCTTCTTCAGGCCGCTGTTGCTGTTGTCCATGCGGTACGTCTTTTGGGCGAATAGGTCCGTGATACCCAAAACGTCTAGCTGCCTAATAGCCCAATCCTTGGCAGTTTCGACAACCTTAAACATGCCGTCGCGCAGCAGCGTACCCCACGGGCTGTTGAGACCGTCACGAAGCGCCTTCACTACCTTGTCGATAATGTTAGGGATGTCGAACACGCCGCCGCTACCGGGCGTAACGCGCGGGCCGTTGTCACGCCCGCCTAGGCCGTCGCCGCCGCGTAGGTAATCCTGTGCCTGCCAGACAGCCGAACCGGCGGCGCTACCGAATCCGGGAAGCGGCACGCCGTGAATGTGTGGGGCCCAGTTGCCCTTGCCGGTGCGGTCCCACGCGGCAATACCCGACGCGCGTAGCGCCGTAATAATCGCCGTGGTAATGGGGGTCATGTCCAGCGCGTCACCTTGGTGGGAGGTGCCCGAATAGCTTGTGCGCGGGCGGAAGCCACCCTGGCTAATGTTAAAGCCCACGCCCGCCATGGCCTCAGCGGCACGGATAGCCGCCGCAAAGCGCTCGGTGAACCGCTTACCCTTGTAGGACACAATGCCGCCCCCGGCGTGCGCGTCGAACTGGTCCCGGAACCGCGCCGGTGACATACCGCCCAGCACGGCCCTGTTGAGCCGCAACAGCCGGGCCTTCTCGTAGTCGTCCAAGGCTTCGGTCACGGTCACGCCTTCACCACGACGCATCCAAACAAGTTGGTCGTCGCCGTCGGCGTAGCGGCTCGTACCGGGAAGGATGCCTCCGCCCGCCATGGCAGCCCGGGGCCTACCAGCGGACGGTACTCTAATAGGCCGCGCTTCGGCCAAGTCAATACCCGGGATAAGGTTCAGTGCCCGGCGTAGCCCTTGGTTCCATACCACCTCAATGATGAAGTTGACCGGCTTAGCGGCTGCCGCCTGTAGGCCCGACCAGATAGACGCCCAGTTTTCGGCAAAGCCGCTCACAGCGTCGCCCATGAGCTTGAAGGTAGGGCTGACCACCTTGTCCCATAGCCACTTAATGACCGGGCCCACATAGTTCTGAATGAAGTCCCACAAGGCGTTCAGCGCCGGCTTGGCGAAGTTGTCCCACATACCCCTAATCGCTTGCCCGACCAGCTTCATGAGGGGCAGCACCACGCGATTAGCGAAGTCCTGAAAGACCGGCACGACGTTCTTCGCGATGAAGTCGGCCACGGCGCGAAGGATGGGCAGTACCTTGTTGTTGAACATGGCCCAGAGGTCTTTCAGCACGGGAACCACCGTGTCGGCAATGATGCCCGCCACCTTCTGCCAGTACGGGATGACGTAATCGCGCACATACCCGATGACGTTCTTCAGGATTGGCCACAGCACATCACGCAAGTACGCGCCCAGCCCGTCGAACACGGATTGTACCGCCGTGAGCGGGCCCGTTCCGTCAGACCAACCGCCAAAGAAGTCCTCAAGATAAGGGATCGCAACGTCGTTGATCCACGTCATGCCGTCGCTGATGAGCCCGAACACCTTTTCGGCCACCGGGGCAACGAGCACGCTCATGCGGTTCTGGAAGATCTGCCACTGCTCGGAAAAACTGGCGGTGTCGGCGCTGGCCTGCATGATCGTGTCGCCGCTGCCCGTAGCGGCGGCGGTCAGGTCGTTCAGGTTCAGCTTGCCCTGTTGTAGCGCAGCCATGAACTGCGGGGCGTTTTTGGTGCCGAAAAGCTTAGCCGACAACTCGGTGGCCCCGGCCGTGTCCCCCGTGGCCAGCATGTTCTGAATCTCGGTGGTGGTGCGGCTAAACGCTTTTTGGGGCTCTTCGCCGTCCTTTGCCAGCGTGACAAGTGCCTTGCCCAGGCCCGCGGTCATCTTGGAAGCGTCGAGACCAGCCTTGTCCAGACCACCGACGAGAGCAGCTGTCTGATCGAAGTCGAAGCCCAGCGCCTGGACCGCGGGGCCGGCCTTCTGGACGATGCTCGCGAGCTCGTTCATGCCAACCCCGGTGTCCTGGCTGACACGGTACAGGGTATCCATGGCCCCCGTGGCCTTCTCACCCTCAATGCCGAACACGGCGAAGGACGCGCTGACCTTTTTCACGTCGATGGCTTCACCCGTGAGCCGGCCGGCTTCCAGGACCTGCCCGGTAAAGGTCTCCAACGTTGGTCCGGTCAGGCCCATACGGGTGTTGATGTCCGCCACGGCGGTGCTGATGTCCCCGAAGTCGGCGGGAACCTTGGTGCCTACATTCTTGGCGCTGGCAACGAGTCCGTCAAGGGCTTCACCGGTGGCCCCGGTGCCCACGCGGATGGTGTCCGTCATGTCATCGAAGGTGCTACCGAGGTCATACAGGGCCTTGCCCGCCAGCACGACGCCGCCCGCTACCGCGGTGACCCCCGCTGCCATGGCCAGGCCGAACTTCCCGCCGGCTTTTTTGCCCGACTTGCCGGCCGCCTCGTCGGCGCCCTTGCCCAGCTGGTCCGCGAACTTGGACATACTGGGCAGAACGTCAATCCATACAGCGTCGCCCACCGTCGGCCCCTTTCACCGTTGTTCAAGCGCTAGCGTACCGTCACCGGGGCCTCTGTGCTTCTTCGGCGCGCGCCTGCGCGGCCTTGGCCTCAGCTACTAGGTCCGCGGCTTCGGTGTGCTCAGCGGCGCGCCTAGCGCGGCTCATGCCTGTTTCTGGCCTGAGCGCCGGGGTGGGCGTGTTGGGTTTAGCACCGCCCAGCGCTTCAAGGTGATGCACCACCACTTGCAGTGTGTCCAGCACGTCTAGCAGTGATTGGTTGGTACGACTCATCTCAATGAGCGCGGGGGGCGCGGCCTTTCCCGGCTTGTTGCCCATGTGCTTGAGAATCGCGGCTGCCGTCTCGTCGTCGTCGGCTCGGGCTGCCCAGAATGCCGTCCCGCTTGGTAGCTGCCACAACAGCGTTTCAAGCTTACGCCAACTGAGCTTGTGCCGGAAGAAGTCCAGCAGGTCTAGCCCGAACCGTTCGTGTAGGTCGTACTCAATCGCTGCGCCGTAGCGTTCGACTAGCTCAACCAACCTGACGAGACGGCTAACTACCCCCCCACGGGCGTGTACCCCATGGCCAACAGCCGCTTCACTTCACGGGGCTTGGTCGCGCGCACGGTGCCGCCACCGGGGCCCTGCAACTCGATTTCCTCGTACATGTCGAAGTGTTCCATGAGGTCTTCAACGAGCTTCGGCATGGCCTTATGGCCTGCCTTGTCCACGAGCGCGGACACGTCTTGGTAGGCGTCGCCGGTGAGCCCCAGCAGGATGAGGTCTAGGTCACCGGCTCGCATGCCCTGAGCAACGCGCTTGATACGCGCGCCCGTAGGGTTGGTTATGCGAATCTCGCCGTCAGCGGTTTTGAGTACGAAGTCAGCGGCTTCGGCTTCGCGCGCGTAGTTGTCCCATGTGCGCGTTACTTCATTGGTTGCCACGGTAGTAGTCCTTTCGTCCGGGCGTCGGGGCTCAGTCGGCCTTGGTGTCGGTGGGGGCCTCAGCCTTGTTGGCGGGGGCCTGAGCGGCCTTGTTGGCCGGTCGCTGCGCTGCCTTGCGCGGCTTGGGGGTCACGTCGGTGTAGCCGCGCGTACGAACCAGTTGGTCACGCTCGGCTTCGTCGCTCGTGGCGTAAGTACGCCCGTCGGGCGTCTTGAGCTTGTACGTCTTGGGGGTGGCCATGGCCGGTTTCCTCTCGTCTGCGCGTGCGCGCGCTTCCTACTGTAGTCGCGTCTCTACGGTGTAGCTAGCTACTACGCGGTAGACGCCGGGGTTGCGGTAGTGCAGTTGGGTAGGGCGTTGGGCCGTGCGTACGGTGTCGATGAGCACGCCGGCAACTGACCGCCCGGCCTGCCTGTGCATCCACGCGCGTAGCTCGCTGGCCATATCCATGGCCACTTCCCGGCTGGCCGCGAACGTCTCCACGTCCACGCGGGCGGCGTCGGTCAGGCCGTTATCTGCGCCCCCGATTGCGTGTAGGCGCGTGAATCGGTCGGGCCCACCTTCAAGCGGGTACGTCTCGGTGCCTATCTCGCCCCGGTGACCGTCGGCAACCAACCGTGTGATAAGCGCGCCTTCAATGTCTGGCCATTCCATGGTTGCTACCCGCCCTTCGGGGTGTTGTGCCGCGCGGCCAATCGGCCGAGCACGCGCCGCTTGGGCTCGTTGTAGTCGCCCCACTCATCTTCTTGGGGCACGCTCACACGTGCATACGGTCGCCCGCCCGGCCGTGTGCCCTCGCCCACGGTAACGTCCAGTTCGGGGGGCCCCGTCTTGTAGCGGTCGGCCACGTCAACGTAGTAGTCATCCCGGGCCACTTCGGCGTTGACTTCGCGCGCGATTTCTTCGGCTTTATCGCGCAACGCGGCGCGTACGCCGGGGGCTTGCATGGCGTTGAGCATGAACTCCTTAGACAGCCTCAGTGACGGCATGGCCTTTAGCCCTTCACGCGTTCGAGGTTGGCACGACAATAGCCTTCAATGGCCAACCCTGATGGTTGGTACAGGGGCTCGCCCACGACGTGGAACGTGCCGATAACGGGCAGCGACACTTCATCGCTACCCGCAACGTCGGCGTAGAACTCGGGGGGCCACTGAACCATGTAGGTTTCAACGTACTGTACGCCCGTCGTGTTGTCCTCGCTCGAAGCTTGGTGTGTGTGCCAGCACGGGGCCTCAACGCGCACGTCGGGCCCGTACACGGGGTTGTTGTAGCGGTCGCGCCCCGTGACCGTGCCGCGCTTCACGATGACGCTCGGCACGGTGTACAGGTTGCGCGTCATGGCCGGGGCCCCAGACGATACCGGGCCAACGCGCCGCCTGAGGCCAGCAACGCGGCGGTGCTTGTGTAGGCCGTCGTGCCCCTGTAGGTGACCGCGTGGCCGGGCAGTGACTCGCTGGCCACGTCAGCCGCGCCGGGGCCCGCCAGCAGTCGCACAAGGCCCGCCACGAGCGACTTAGGCACCATCTCGTAGCCGTGTCGTACGTCCACTTCAAGCATGCGCCGCCCACGGGGGAAGCCCCCAGCGCGTCGAATCGTGCTCGACTCGGTAGACCAACCCGTTCGGATATCCCACCCGTTCAGCGGCACCATTTCTGAGCCGTTCCAGTACCGAACCGCGGTAACGTCGTTGAGCGCCAGCGTGGGCAGTACGATCACCTCAGCGCCGTTACTGTCAAGCGTCAGCGTCTCGGTTACTTCGGGCGCAATGTGCCAACCACAGTGAGCGCGCACGTCATCGGCTATAACGTCTAGGTCGTCCTGTGAGGGGGCCCCGGGGCCCGCTGGCAGGTCTTGGACGGTGACTAGTGGCGGGTACGCCATTGGTGCCCCCCTCCTTTCAGGCTCGTGGTTGCGGCTTACTCCACAACCTCAACGTCGGCGTCGTCGGCGTTCGACTCGTCGGCGTCGGTCGTGTCGTCGGCCTTCGCGGCGGTGCGTCGCGTGCGCGGCTGCCGGGCGGCAAGGTCGCGGGGGGTGGTGGGGTTCTTGCGCTTGGTCGCCGTCGGCTTCCAACCCGCATCCTCGTAGCGCTGGCGGTCGTCCTCGTCCAGCAGCATCGTGAACTCGTGGTCGTCGCCCGGGCGGGTCAGCTTGTACTCAGTGTTGGCCATGGTGGCTCACTCCTTAAGTCGGGGGCCCGGTGTTGGGCCGTGCCTAGCCCCAAGCATAGCGGGGCACACCGTTTAAGGCATGCACGAAGCCCCCTGAGTCTTGGCAACTCAGGGGGCTTGCAGTGTGTAAGCCGGGGCGATTCTTGACTGGGTACCGCATCCGAAATGGCCCCGGCTTAGGTCAGCTTACACCAACCTGCGGGGCTACGCGGGCAGGAAGCCCATACCCGCAACGTCAAGGCCGGGCCCGCCCCAAATCTGGCGGTGGGCCGTCTTGATTGCCGGGTCCTCGTAACCGGTCATTGTGACGGTGTAGGCCTTTTCAGCAGACTCGCTGTTCTCCTGATCCTCAACGCCCGTAACCTGAGCGTTGGGAAGCCAGTCAAGCCAGTAAATCGCGTCGGCCCCGTCGCCATCTTTGCACAAGATGAACACCCGCCAGTCAAGCGCCTGCGGGCGGCTCGGCTTGTCCACGACGATGTTGCCCTGAGCGTCGGCCTTGACCGCACTAAGGTCAACGCCGCCGTGAAGCTCCATGGCAAGCCTGTTGCTCTCCTGCATCGTGAAGGAAACCGTGGTCACGTCGGACGTAATGTCGCGGCGCGTCGGCTGAGCGTAGCCCCACGACTCAACGTCGCTCGTGTTGGTATCCCGAGCCAGCTTCACGGCGCTGGCCTTGGACAGAACACCCACGTCCTTGTACCCGGACGGCACGATGAGCCCGCCCTCGGCCGTCCACACCTGCGTTACGGGCGGGTCTCCGCCGGCGTAGCGCTTGACGAAGACTGCGCCCGCAAGCGCCTTCCTGATGTTCTTCACGTTGGGGGTTCGCACGTTGTCGAATGTCTTAACACTCATGTCGTCACCCTTCCTTTCTCGCCGTCAGCCCTTAGACCGTAAGGTCAAGGTAGACGAAAGCAGCGGGGTACTTCACCTGCAGGCCCTCGCGCTTACGAAGTCGCGTGGTGATCTTGTCGTTGATGAAGTCATCCACGTTGCTGTTGGTGGACTCCACGCGGATACCGCCCTTGGTGAACAGCTTGGCCGACTTGAACGCGCCCACGAGCACCTTACCGGCAGGGATGGCCGACGTGACGACGGTACGAAGGCCCCACACGGGCGGGTTCTCCATGACGCCACCGTTGCCGTACTGGCCCTGGAAGTAGCCCCCGCCGAAGTACTGGCCGTTGCCGTCCTTGTTGAGCCGGAGGGCTTCGTAGTCTGTCGGGTGCATGACGATACCGTCAGCGCTCATGCCCGTGGCGGTCTGCACCTTGCCAATGGCCTTGAGGATCGCGTCAGGCGCGGTGTCCGCGTCTTTGGTGGCGGTCTGAATGCCGGAACGCTGCGTGATGCCCCTGAGGTTCGGGCTCGTGCCGTTGCCGAACAGCAGCGCCTGCTCCTCCTTCTGGCCAAGGTCGTAGACGGCGGTGCTGTTGATTTCGCTTACCATGTAGGGCAGGTCTTCGGCCATGTCGTCGGTGACCTTGAACCAACCGGCGATTTCGCCCAGCGCGTCGGTAACCCACGTGGGATCGGCCACATGAAGCTGCGGCTTGGTGCCGCCCTCGGCAACGTAGCCGGTGCCACCCTCAAGCGCCCCGAAGACCGCGTACTTAATCGCGCTGCCGGACACGGTGCCCGACTGCAACAGGTCCGCGATAACGAGACGGTCACGCTTGGGCATGACGAAGTTCGTATCAAGGTCAGTCACGAGCGGGCCGTACGCGCCGGTAGCGCCCCCGACGGTCTGCGTGTCGGTCGCGGCCTTCTCGAACAGCAGTTCTGGAGCGCCCACGGTCAGACCGGTAGGAATGTCCTTGGGGCTATTGAGCCCCTTCGCCTTGAGGTGGTGCGCCCAATGGTCGCCCAGAGACTTCGCCTTGTAGGGCTCGTCGTCGGCTGCGCCGGGATCGTCCAGCGGGCCCCCAGCGGTCTTGAACGCCGCGAACAGCGCTTCGTCACCGGCGGCGGCCTCAATGAGACGGTCGCACTCCTTGACTTCGGCCTCAAACTCAGTGAGCTTGGCCCGCTCGTCTTCGGTCAGGTCGCGGTCCTCAGCCTTCACGGTGTTTAGAATCGTCTGTGCCGCCTTGATAGCTGCGGCTCGCCTTGCCTTGGGCCCCATGTTGGGTACCGTCCTTTCAGGCTAGTTGTCTGTGAACGTACTTGTGTACGCCCACAATGCCGCCAAGGTGTCAACGGACGGTGCCGCCTTCTGATCCTCAGTCGCCGTGGCTGCCTTGACCGGGCCCGTTTCCGGGCTGGGTTCCTCAACAGGGGCTTCCTTGTCTTCGTGCGTACCGCTGGCCTTACCATCGGCTATTGGTGAACCGGGCGTGCCGCCCGTGTCCGCCAAGATTGTATCAGCGCCCGTGGCCACGGAAGCTAGAACCGACTCAATGGAGTTGAGCCCTTCCAGAATCTTCGCCGTGGCTTCGTTCAAGCGCCCTTCGTTGGCCGCGCTGAGCACACGCCCGGCCTTGAGGCCAAGGTCGTTCAGGCGCGACTTGATCGCCATAATGTCCGTCTCAGAGTTGGCCCCGATGGGCACAACGGACACTTCCAGCAGGTCAAGCTTGAGCAAGTGGTTGCCGTCGTTGGCCTTGCGTTCCTCAAGAACACGGTAGGCAAACGACATATCGGTAACCCGTCGGCCCTTCAACAGCTTGTACACCTGTTCAGCCGTGGGGTTGGTCAGGTCAAGCTCACCTTCAACCCTCAGGCCGCGCTCATCCTCAACCGCCTTGGTCGGGTCGATGCTGCCAATGTTGCTGAACGGGTCGAACATGTCGTGGCCCCACAACAGGGGGATGGGGTCGCCCTTCGCCTTGAGCTCTTCCAGCGTGTCGGCAAACGCTCCCGGCTCCACAATATCGCCGTAGCTATCCACGTTGCCGAACACGCTCGCATAGCCGACGAACGCGCCTGGCTTCAAGCCGTCTTCGTCGCCCGCCTGCTTGATCCTGAACGCCGCGTGCTTCACGCCCACGGTGTTAACGCCGCTCATCGTGCGCCCCTTCCTGTCTCGGCCAGCATACCTTTACCACGAGACTTCAACCGCACACTGACACGCCCGTTATGTACCTCGTAGATCACCACGAAACGGCCACCTCACATTGACAACCAGCCACTTCGTCAGGGTCACCGAATGACGCGGGCCAGTCAAGTCCGTTGCTGAACGTGTCGTCAATGGGTACCGTTTCGCCGTCCATGGCGGCGTGAGACTCACGCGGGTTGGCGCTCGTGACAATCCACGTCTTGGTTGCCCTCTTGCCGCCGTTCTGCCGGGCGGCTTCGGTGATGCCGAAGCCGGTAGCGAAGCCCGCGACCACTGCGCCCCACGTGTGGGCGTGCCCGTCGGCTTCGTCCACTAGAACCTTGTCGTACGGGTTGGGCGGTTCGCCGTCTTCGTCGTCCCAATCGTCTAGCGCGTCCACGGCGTCTTGTAGGCGCTTGCGCGTCCCCTCGTTGATCGCCTCAGCCTTGCGGGCGCTCGATTCCGTCAAGTACGCCACGGTGCGCGCTTCGTCGTATGCGTCGGCACCTAGCCCGTTGTCCTTGAGCGCGTCGGTAGCGGCCCTGAGCGCTTCGGCGCGGCTGACGGCCAGCAGGTCAGCCGTCAGTTCCTTGTCCCAGCGCTCAGAGTCCCACGGCAGCTTGTCCTTCTTGCCCCGTAGCACCTTGTGTTGGTGCTCGAAGAACTTGGCCAACACGGCGGCTACGGCGTCGGTAGCCGCCGTGCGTGCCCGACGTGACTTCACCGGGGGCAGCGCGGCGCGCTTGGCCGTCGGCAGTGGCGCTGCGGTAGCCCTGTCGGGCGCGCCGGGTGTCTCGTTCTGTGTGCCACTGTCGCGGGGGCTGGCTTGCCCACCCACCGTAACGTTGAGCGGCACAACGAGTTGGTCGCCGCCCTCAATAGCCGGGAGGTTCTGCCGGGCGCGCGCTTCGTTGGGGGTGAGCCACGGGGCACCAACCGACGACGAAAGCACGGCGGCCTGTTCCTCAAACGAACCGGCCAGCTTCTCAGCAATGTTGAACTCGGCGTAGAACCGCGCCGGGTCAAGCCCCATGACTGGCAGCAGTTGCTTGTTGATCCGCTCGGTAACCTGCCGAAGGATCGGCCCCAACGTGTCGGTGTACAGCATGCGGCTGAACTCTCGCACGTTCGAGTATGTCGCGCCGTCGGTGTACCCAATCATGGTGGGGTTGACGTGGTACACGCTGGCCACGGTCTGCAGGCTGAGCTTGGCCGCCTCTACGAACTGTTGCTCGCGTGCGTTGAAGTCCACGCGGGTGAGCTTCATGCCGTCTTCCAGAATGGGCGTACCGCCCGCGCCGGGGCCCTTGCCCGTGTACTTGGCGTACCAATCCTCGCGGAACGCGTCGCGCGCTCGGTCACTCCACGGCTCAGCGTCCACGGGGCGTTCAAGCACGGCAGACACGCGGCCGCCGTTTTCCCAAATTTGGGAGCGGTAGCGCGCGGCCTCGATCTGTTCTAGCAGAGTCGCCTTGAGCGCTTCGACCTTGCTCGAACTGCCAATGTAGGCCGTCGGGCTGTAGCCCCCGAAGCGCACAACGCCGGGTGAGCCGTCGATGCTGGCCGGGATCGTATGTACCTTGCCTTGGAACGCAACGTTGAACCGGCTGGCAAAGAACGGGGAGTCGTCGCCGGGCCACTGGCTGACCCACGTAGGGGGTAGGCGTAGCAGTCGGTAGCCCGTCGGCACTCGTGAATCCTGCATAAGCCACCAATAGGCCGCGTCGTACAGGGCAAAGTCGCCCACGGTTGCGTACACAAGATCGTAGGTGGTTATAGCGCCATCCACGAACCGGAGCAACTGCGCCAGCGCGGAATCGTCCGCGCGCACGCGCCCGCCGTCGGGCATGCGCTCGTAGACGTGTAGGCCAAGCTGCGCGACGTTGCGTGCTAGGAAGTCCACCACAACGCGCAAGTGGGGTTGCGTGCGCCACATTTTGGCGGGGTTGAGCGTGCTCGGGTTGTAGCCAAGTGTCGCAACCACTTGTTCCCACGGCGCGCCGTTGACGTAGGTGACGGTGGGGCTATGCCAGCGCACCAACTCACTCATGGGTCACCCCCGCCTTGCTTAGTCGCGTTCGGCTCATCATACCGTCAAGACCCTTCCAGTCTCGTAGGCTGACGCGCGCGCTACGTTCGTCACACCCCACACCGCTAGCGTAGCGGCTTCCAACGGGCTTGCATCGTAACCGTACCGCTCCCACACCCAGCGGTCTAGGATAGGCCGTTTCTTGGCTTCGCCAACCGAAGCGTCAAGCTCGGGCTGACCGCCGTGCTCAACGGTGCCGTTACGTACGCCGTCCCACAGCCCAGCGCATGCCGCCTTCCACTGTTGAAACGACGCCTTGACTAGTCGGCGTGACGGCTTAACCATCTTCTCAAGCTCAGCCGTGAGCACGCCCGAAGGGCCCCCGGGATCGTAGACCACACGGGTACGGGGCCGTTCCTCCAACAGTTCCTTTAGCCGGGGGGCCACCCACTGGAAGCCCAGCCCGGTAGCCACCACACGGCACGCCGTGCGCTCACCACGCGGGCCCGCGCCCACAATGGCGGCGCTCGTCAGGTCAGCGGCTACGGCCACGCCCACGGTGTTCAGGTCAAAGTCCGCCGGGGTAGGTAGGCCGATGTGCTCGTTGTCGTCAGCGTCGAAGTACCGCGCCGTGGCGGCACTCCAAACACCGTCACCGAACACGTCTGTTGCGTCAGCTTCGTCCCACCAACCTAGGTACTCACGCCCCCACTCAGCGGGCGGGATCGACTCCCGTAGGTTGCGCATGCGCTCCAAGCTCAGTCCCGTACCGTTGGGCCGCACACGCCCCAACAGCGGGCTTGCTCGCGCCCACAGTTCTTCGTCGTCCATCGCGCACCCAGGCACGTGCAGCGGGTTTCCGGGCGGGAAGTGTAGGCACTTCCGGCCGGTACGGTCGTCGTCGTGCGCGCACTTCGGGCGCTCGGTGCCCCACTCAGCCCAGCCCAACGACGTTGAGCGCCCGGCGCGCCCGGCGTCGCGCTTGGCCCTGAGCGTGCTTGAGCCCGCCAGGCCGGGCGTGGAAGCGTAGACGGCTTGAGCGTCGCGGCGCGCGGTCAGCGTGGGCATGAGCGCGCCCAACATGGCGTCGGTCAGGTACAGGGCCTCGTCAAGAACGATCCGGTCACCCGTAAGACCGCGGCCGGCGCGCTCGGTGCGCGCGCTCACGTCCAGCTGTCGCCCGTCGGCGGTCAGAATCTTCTCAACGTCCTTGCCCGTGTGGATGCCGCCGCTTCGGTCGTCAAGCAACTTACCGCGCAAGTTCGGCGCGGCCTTGATTACCTCAGCCAGTTCGTGGAAAGACTTGATAGCCGTTTCCTTCAGGTGGGCGTTCCAGTTGACGTTACGCACGTGACCGACGGGCACCACGAACAGCCAGCCTATGGCGCACATAATGAGCGTGCCCGTCTTGAGTTGCTGGCGGGGGCCGATTACGCCGTACTCGAACGCCGCGGGCAGACCGTCGTGCCCGTAGGCAAACACGTCGTCAAGGATTAGTTGCTGTTCGGGGTCGGGCGCGTACCCGGCTGCCCGGCACGTCTTGCCCACGAGCGGGCCCAGCGTCACCGCACGCGGGGGGCTCGTGTGGTACGCCGGGGGCAGTAGCGCGTAAGGGTCAGGCCGCGGCATCATGCCGCCCCCAGCCCGGCCAGCAGTTGCGCGGCTTCGTCTTGGACAGCGGCAACAGGGTCGCGCGCGAGGTCTACGGTTTCGTGGTCGCGCATGAAGTCCTTGTAGGCGTCTCGGAACGCCTTGCCCATTCCGGTGAGGCTGCCGGGCGCGACGCTGCCGGGGTTGTCCAGAATGCGGGCCATGCCCAGCAGGTGGACCGCCAGCGGGTCTTCGTCGTAGTCGTCAATGCCCGCCGCCTCGAACCGTCGGCGCGTGGTTTCCTCCAGCCGCCCGTGAAGTTCCGCGGGGGTCTCGGGCGTGTCGTCGGCGCTCGGGTTACGCGGTGCGCGCTTCGTGGGCTCAGTCTTGGCGTCGGTGCGCCGGGCGTCGCGGAACTTAGCCTGTCGGCACGCCGGGGAACACACAACCGCCGTCGCGCGCCTGCCCGCCATGCTGCCGCCGCAGACTTCGCACCGTGCCCGATTTCCCATGTAGCACAGAATAGCCCAACCGTTACAGCGTTGGCGTAACGGTATGCCGACGCGGCCAACAGATAGTGAGAACCGCTTTCATTTAGGGCCAGCCGCCCGACGGTGACGCCCTTTTCGCGGCGCTAGGTGTCCGACACTCCATCGGGCGGAATGCCCGCTACCCCACGGCCAGCGGTGCGAACGCCCCCCCTAGCACCTTTTCGCTGATTACACAACAAGTGTGCAAGTTGAGTGTTCGCGTACGTGTGCGCGTACTTCGCCGCACCGTGAACACGTCACCATCCGTAATCCTTCCCGGGCACGAACCTAGCCTTGGGCTTGTTGGAGTTGACCGCGCCCGCGCTCCGGTTGCATGAGCGGTGCTCAATGCCGTTGTAGCCCGCTCGGTCGTCGGTATGCCCCAAGTCCCAAGCCGCCCAACAGGTTCCTTCACACTTGACCGCGGGGCACTTGGGCGCGTGCGGCTCGGGCGGGCTCAGCGGCCACTCATAGAAGACCGGGTAGCCGCAACGGGCGCACGGTACTTGCCCAGCGTGCTTGAGCTTGCGGGCTTCACGCTCACGCCGCTTCTTGTGCGCCAACCCGTAACCGCGTGAATCCCTATCGCTTCGGGGGTTCTTCTTGGGCCTCATGACTCAACGCTACCCCACCGGGTGGTGGGCGCGTCGGCTTCGGCCACGATGGGGATAGACGGCTCAAGTGTGGTGGTCATGCATGCCACCAAGTCTTCCGCGTATTGGTCGGCGTGCTCAGCATCCACTTGGATGACCATTTCATCGTGGATGGGGATGATCGTGTGGCCGGGGTGCATGGCTTCCCACCGGAACATGGCATCCACCAGCAGCTCGCGCCCATAGCCCTGCACGACCATGTTCAGGGACTTGTGGGGCTGGTCAGCGTTGAACCACGACGTACGCCCCGACGGGTGCACCCAGCGGGTGAGCTTGCCTGTCTCCACGGCGCGCCGCAGTCCGCGGTCGTAGTCGATCAGCTGCGGGGTGATGGCCTTCAGCGCGTCCACCACAGCTTGGGCCTTGTCGCCGTGCGCGCCCAGTTGCTTGGCCATGGTGGTGAGCCCCGCGCCGTACAGGTAGCCGAACACGGCGCGCTTGGCGTCGTATCGCACCGCCTTGAAGTCGGGGTCTTCGGGGCTGAGCCCCCAAGCCAGCTTCACCACTTCGCCGTGTAGGTCGATGCCTTCGCGGACCATGTGGGCCAAGGTGGCGTCCCCGGTGATGGCGGCGGCAATGCGGACCTCCACGCTGGAGAAGTCGGCGGCGATGAAGGCGTGCCCGTCGTCGGCCACGAACATGGCGCGCATGCCGCCGTCGCGGGGCACCTGCTGGATGTTGGGCCGGACGCTGGACATGCGGCCCGTGGCTGCCGCGCCGAGGGTCAGGATGGTGGGTCGAGCCCGTCCGTCGCCGTGTGTGCACTGCAAGCTGAAGGGCACCAGGTAGGTGCCCAGAAGCTTCGCATGCTCACGGTAGGCCAACAGGTCTTGGGCCAGTTGGCGGGCGGGCCCGTCGTGTTCGGCCAGCCGCTCGATGGTGGCGGCGGCGGTGCTGGGCTTGCCGGTGGCGGTAGCGGGCAGGTCCGCGCCCAGCGCAATGAAGGCTTGGCCCAGCTCGGTGTTGCTGCCCGGGTCATCCACGCCGTGGGCCTTCAACGCGTCGGCCCACTTGTCGCGCTCGGCTTCATGGTGGGCCTTCAGTTCGGCCACCCGTTCAGCGTCCAGCCTCAAGCCCCGCTCAGGTAGGCGGGCAAGTACACCCTGTAGCCGTCGTTCCCGGGCCATGAGCGTAGCCGGGGGGTTGGGCAGGCGCGTGCGCACGTCGTCGGTGTCCAGCACGTCGGACGCCGCGTAGGTGACCATGACCGGGTGGCCGGGGTCCACTTCGTGCCAGCCGTTGCGCTCGGGCGGCGTGGTCACGTCGGGGTTGGTCAGCCACTTGTTGGCGCGGAAGTGCGCGGCGCGGGCCTTGTCGGCTTCGGGGGCCACAGGGGCTTCCAGCAGCTTGGCGGACAGCGCCTTCAGGCCCAGGGCCTTGGGGTTCTTGTGCAGGCCGGTCAGGTCAGCGGGGGCCAGCGCGGCCAGCACGGCGGTGTCGGTGGTCTTGTCCCACCAGGGGGCCGAATCCCGCCCGGCGGCCAGGGCCACCAGCGATACGTCCGCGGTAGCGCTGTGGGCCTGTATCTCGCTGGCGGCGTCCAGCACGTCGGTGGCCAGTGCCACGTGGTCGGGGTCGGCGGCATCCAGCACCACGGCGTAGTCACGCGTACCCAACTGAATCGTCTTGGGTCGGTAGTCCCGGTGCCCGACGGGGTAGCCGCTGGTCTCCACATCCAGGGTGACGCGCTGCCCGGCCAGGGTTGACAGCAGGGCCCGGGCATCGTCCAGCGCCACCGTGAAGGGCTGCCCACCGCGCTGCATGACCGCCGGGAGCGACACCCCCGCCGCGGGGTCAGTTTCGGGGGCCGTGTGACCCTTTGGGGGGTGGTTTGTAAACTCTTTATTTAACGCGCGCGTACGATTACTAATAACTTCTTCTTGATTATCTGACTCCTTAGGGGTCGAAAGGGTCACAAGGGTCACGCGGGTTCCAGAAGCGGGCTTGACTACGGGGTTTGTGTGTGACCCTTCAGCGGCGGGAAGGGTCACCGATGGGTCACCGTTCTGGGCCAAAAGGGTCACGCCCTGCGCGGGCACACGGGACGAATCGAACGTATCCTGAGAATATGAGAGATTCTCAGGTTCCGCGCCGGAAGTGCCTTCTGAAAGGGTCACACCCCCATTTTCGGGGCCTTCCGGGGCCTGTTCCGGGGCGGCTTCGACACCCGCCGGGGGGGCCCACGGACCCATGGCGAAGCCCCCGCCGTGGATGACTTCCAGGGCCCGCACCTTCCCGGTTCGGGTGTGCTCAGCCGGGTACCCCATGGCCGTGAGCCGTCGGCCCCAGGTGTGCAGACTGGGCAGCCCAGACCATTTCACGCCCATGCGCGTGGCGTAGGCCGTGAAGTCGTCCCACAGGTCCATCGACTTCGTGGGGCCCCCGGGCTTCACGCGCTCATCCATCCACGCCAACAGGGGGTCTTGCTCACGCGCCAGGGCTTCCAGGTCGGCTTGGACGCCCAGCGGGTTGTCCGCCGTGGTCCGGTCTTCCAGGTACGCCGCCGCCTCATGGATGAGCCGCGCCACCACGCCGGGCAGTTCGGCCTTCCAGCGCTCGGGGCTGCCCACGATGGCCAGCATGGCCGCGCGCACGGCTTCGATGTCCCCGGCTGACTCAACGGCGCGCACGCGACGCCGCAGGCCGCCGTCAGCCACCTGTGGGTACTCGTTGCTGGTCATGAACAGGGTGTGGGTGGGCCGCCACGTCACGTTGTTCTTGTACAGTTCCCGGCCTTGCATGCTGGCCCCGCCGGTCAGGGCCTTCAGCTTCTCCAGGGCCAGTCGGTTGGTCCGCGGGCCCTCGTCCACGAACGCCAGCCGCTTGCCCAGTAGGGCCCGCTCTTCGGTGGTGTTGGTGGTGTTGTCCAGGATGAGCGCCGACGGGTAGACGGCGTAGCTTCCCAGGGCTTCGCCTACCAGCTTCACCGCGCTGGTCTTGCCCGCGCCGGGGGGCCCGTACAGGATGGGCAAGGCCGCGTCCGCGTGGCCGGTGGTGGCCACCCCGAACAGCCGCATGACCCACGCCCGCTGTTCGGGGTCGGGGAAGGCCGCCGCCATGAAGGTGTCCCACAGTGGGGTGGCGATGTCCGCCGGGTAGGCCGCTGCCGTGGCCAGGTGGGGAGTGTTGGGGTCGATGTCCAGCCGGGGGGTCAGTCGGGGCTTCGACGCCGCCAAGTCCCACGGCACGCCGCCCGCCCACAAGATGTTGGGGTCGGCGTCCAGGCTCGCCGTGTCGGCGCGAAGCCACGGAAGCGACGGGGCCGACGACAACAGCATGGACGCCACGGCACCGTTGCCCGCGTTCGACTGAAGCCGCTTGCGCCGGGCCGCCTGGTACTTGGCGTCCGACCCGTCTGGGGCCGCTGGGTCACCGGGTGGGCAGATTGCCGCCATGCGCGTGACCGCGGCCTTTGCGCCGGACGCCCCGTTGCCGGGCTCGCTGCGCCACACGTGGTTCTTGTCGTCGCGCACCAGCCAGCCTTGGGCATCATGGGCCCACCGGTAGGCCGGGTGGATGGCCTGAGCCACGGCCACGGCCAGTTCCAGGTCCGTACCAGCCCCCGCGGGGTCGAACACGTCGGGGATGGTGGGCAGTACGGGCACGTACACACCTTCGACAGCGTCGGTCACCCAGGTGCCGGTATCGCCCGGGCGTTCGCACAGGTGCCCGCCCACGGGGTCGGTCTGGCCGGGGTGCTTGGCTGCCGCCTTGCCCACGGCGGTGCTCACCATGCGCTCGAACTCACCGGCCCGGCTGGGGTCGTGGCCGATGGCTTCGTGCCACGCGGCTTCGAACTCCGCCAGTGCCACGCTGAAGCCGCTGTGGCCTTCGGCTGCCGTGCTCACGATGAGCAACGCGCCCGCCGTGGCCGCGTCGTGCCGCCCGCCGGCCCCGGCCCCGCTGAGCTTGGACAGCGCGACACCCAGGGCTGTCTTCATGGCCCCGCAGATGGGCCGGTCGTCGGTCACGATGTCGGACAGCAGCTTGTTGGTGTCGGATGCCGACGCCGCCGGGCCGATGTCCGCCGCCGCGCCAGCTTGGAGGTGGGCCACCCACGCCGGGGGTAGCTCGGCCAGTTCTTCGACGCGTGGGGGTCGGTTCATGCCAGCCCAGCCCGCCGGAATCCCGCCCACTTCGGGCACCCACTTGTACCACCGGTATTCAAGGGTGGTGCCGTCTGACCCGTGGGCCACCGATGGCCACACCACGGCGTAGCGGTGGCCGCGCTGGATGACCTCGACGGACTCACCCAACACACCGGCCAGCCTGCCGCCGGGGTAGCGGTAGAAGCGGATTCCTGAGCCGGTGCGGGGGTGCCGCCCGGTGCTCATCCAGGTGTCTGGCAGCGCGCCCAACTGGGCTTCAGCGGCCTGAAGGGTGGCCAGGCCGTTCTTGCTGCCGTACTGGTCCACGTCGATGCCCACCACGCCATCGGGCAGGCGCAGCGCGTAGTTGCCCGCGTGGTTGCCCCACGCGGCCAGCTCGTCGGGGCCGGGGTCTTTGCCGTGGTGGCCGGTGTAGCCGCCCGGCGGTGGGGTCTTGGCCCCGGCTGGGAGGGGCAGCACTGACCCGAACTGGTATGTCGCCGCCACTTGGTGGTATAGCATGGGGGTTGCTTCTCGGTTCACGTGGAGTAGTCCTTTCGGGCTGATACGACAGGGCCCGCTGGCTTGAAACTGGCGGGCCCTGTTGTCGTTGTTACCGGGCCGATAGCCGCTGGGGGTCACCACTGTACGCCCCAATGGTGGGGTTGGGCCCTTACAGGGCTTCAATCCGCCAGCAGTCGGGGCCCCCGTTGGCGTTGACCATGGCCAGCAACGCCGGGAAGTTCCCGGGCTGCACCGTCCACACAATGCCGCCGTGGCCCTTGCCCAGTTCGGTGACCCGCACGGGGCCGCCGTGGGCGATACCAAGCAGTGCCGGGCGGGTGGTGGGGGTGGAGGTGCTGGCCATGGCGGCCCCCTTTCGGGTTGGGCCCCGTGGTCCGGGGCGGTGTAACCACCTTAACACACTTTCGTTGCAAGGTACAAACTGGGGGGTTTCTAGGTGTTGAAGATCAGGGCCACCCCGCCGACGGCCACGACGGACGCCACCGTGATGATGTAGGCCCCACACGTCTTCCATTCCCGGGCGTGGGCGGCCTGTGCAGCGTAGAGAACGAACGTCCCGATGCTGTAGACGGCCAGCAGAGTGAGGGCTACGTGCATCACGCGTTAACCCCCACGAGCAGGTCGGCTTCGCGCACGCTGTAGAAACCCTGGCCCTCCACGTACACCCAGAAGGACCGGGGGTTGGGGGACAGGGACCACACGGTGCCGTGGGCGATGGTGGCGCGGTCGTCTTGCACCCCGCCCGCCACGGGCGCGAACACGTTGGCGTTGTACGGACGGAACCCGACTTCACGGCCAAGCCAGTGACGCTCCGACGCCGTGAACGGGGCCGCCGTGAACTTGGGCAGGTTGCCGTAGGACTCGGGGGTCTTCCGGGCCACCAGCTTCAGTTCCTTAGCCGTGGCGGTGTAGTCCGCGAACAG
>NZ_JBQKLJ010000015.1:0-47860 GCF_052116285.1 Collinsella sp. Sow4_E3 | reverse complement strand
GCGTAAAGAAAACGCGTAAGCGTTTTTAGCCCGCGGGCGAGGACGCCGGCAGGCGGCCGAAGCCGGTGCGGATTTGCGAAGCAAATACGCGGATTCTCCGCGCAAAGCCTCGACCCTATATAGATGCGATGCCGATCGGATGACAGCCGGCAACGCCCTGCGCCAGCGTCATCCCCGCACCGCGGAGAATCGAACTCTATGCAGGGCGCGGGCGTAAAGAAAACGCGTAAGCGTTTTTAGCCCGCGGGCGAGGACGCCGGCAGGCGGCCGAAGCCGGTGCGGATTTGCGAAGCAAATACGCGGATTCTCCGCGCAAAGCCTCTACAAGGTGGAGTAGTCAATTTGGGACGGGGCTATTTTAGCTACTCCTATAAGCCAGTCGATATTAGTTCCGGTCCCCAATAATTCGTCGACAGTCAAAGGGCAGCTAAAATAGCCCCGTCCCAAATTGACTGCTCACGTTGACGCCTCAAGCGGAAGTTGCATCCCAGAATCTACGCTCAGACTGGGACGTAGTTTCCGGATGGCGCCTCAAGCGGAAAGTCCATCCCGGAATCGCCCCCCAGAACGGGACGTGCTTTCCGCCAGTCGCCCCGTCCTACTCAACTCCAAAACCCATGCGCTCGCCATCTCAAAACTGGGTAGAAGAAGGCCAAAACGAAACAGTAGGAGGTCAACATGACGGCAGAAGATAAGGCAAAGAACGCCGGCAAGGTCGCGCTCGTCTTGGAGGGCGGCAGTTTTCGCGGGCAGTTTACCGCGGGTGTGCTCGACGTCCTCATGGAAGCCGGCGTCGAGATTCCGGCAGTATATGGCGTATCGGCCGGCGCCCTCAACGGCGTGAACTACAAGTCGCACCAGATCGGCCGTGCCAACCGCATCAACCTGACTTTCTGCAACGACAACCGCTTCATGGGTGCCGCATCGTTTGCGTCCACGGGCTCCATCGTGGGTTACGACTTCATCTTCAACGATGTCCAGGACCGCTTGGATCCCTTTGATAACGAGGCATTCGACGCGAGCCCCATCGAGATGTACGCCGTCGCGACGGACATGCTCTTTGGAACCGCTGCATACCTGCCGGTCAAAAGCGCCGTGCTCGACCTCGATGCCGTGCGCGCCTCGACGTCGCTGCCGCTGGTGACGCCGCCGGTCGAGATCGACGGGCACAAATACGTCGACGGCGGCGTAGCCGATTCGGTCCCCATCGAGCACGTGCTGGAGGAGGCCGGCTTCGATCGCGCGGTTGTCATTGTCACGCAGGACCGCTCGTACGAGAAAAAGCCCTACGAGTTTATGCCTGCCGCACGCGCCCGCTATGCCGACTACCCCTATCTGCTCGAGGCTATCGAGACGCGCCACGACCGCTATAACATCCAGCGCATGCATCTGTGGAAGTATGAGCGCGAGGGCCGCGCGCTGGTCGTTGCCCCGCAAAAGCCTGTCGAGGTCGGTCACGTCGAGCACGATCCGGCAAAGCTTCTCGACCTGTATATTCAGGGTCGTCAGGAGGCAAAGCGTCTGCTGAGTGATATCAAGGCATTTGTCGAGCGCTAGCGTCGCGACATCATTACCGATGGACGACATGTGCAGAAAGTCTGGTCAGAGCCAAAATACCTGTTGACTCGGGCGACGGGCGGGGTAATATGGACGGGTTACTTGCAGAGCCCCGTGAATCTCTGTAACAACACGTACTGTACATGGAGGAGTCTAAGTGATTTCGAAATCGACTCACTACGCCAAGCAGGGCGAGGTCCAGCGCAACTGGGTTCTCGTCGACGCCGATGGTGCTGTCCTGGGCCGTCTTGCCACCCAGATCGCAATGATCCTGCGCGGTAAGAACAAGCCCCAGTTCACGCCCAACAGCGACTGCGGCGACTTCGTTGTCGTCATCAACGCCGATAAGGTCCAGCTTACCGGTAACAAGGCCGACACGAAGACCTATTATCGCCACAGCGGCTACAACGGCGGCCTCAAGGCTGAGAGCTTCCACCAGGCTATGGAGAAGCACCCGGAGAAGGTCATCGAGCGCGCCGTTCGCGGCATGCTGCCCAAGACCACCCTCGGCCGTGCCCAGATGACCAAGCTTAAGGTCTACGCTGGTGCCGAGCATCCGCATGCTGCCCAGAACCCCACGAAGATTGAGCTGGAGGCTTAAAGATGGCTGAGAACACCGTTGTCTACCAGGGTACCGGCCGTCGTAAGAACGCCGTCGCCCGCGTCCGTCTCGTCCCCGGCACCGGCAAGGTGACCATCAACAAGCGTGACGCCGAGCAGTATTTCGGCCGTCATCAGCTCGTTGAGAACGCCCTTGCTCCCTTCAAGGTGACCGATACCGCCGGTCAGTTCGACGTTATCGCTCTGTGCGATGGCGGCGGCATCTCCGGTCAGTCCGGCGCTCTGCGCCTGGGCATCGCTCGCGCTCTTCTGAACGCTGGCGACTACCGTGCTGACCTCAAGAAGGCCGGTTTCCTTACGCGCGATGCTCGCGTGGTCGAGCGCAAGAAGTACGGCCTCAAGAAGGCCCGCCGCGCTCCCCAGTTCTCCAAGCGCTAAGGTTTTATCTCCTTACGAGATACAATGTACAAGCGGGGCCTGCCGATTGCTCGGCGGGTCCCGCTTTTCTTTTTCGACTAGGGTGGGCGAGTGCGTTTTGCCCACTTGGGAAGGAGCGATCCTATGCCCCAGAACATCTTTGGCACCGACGGCGTCCGTGGCGTCGCCAACGCCGACCTCTCGTGCGACCTCGCGTTTCGCCTTGGCCGTGCGGCGACCAAGTTCCTTGGTCCGGACATTTGCGTTGGCCGCGACACGCGTCTTTCGGGCACCATGCTCGAGAGCGCTCTGACCGCTGGCATTATGGCCGAGGGCGGTCGCCCGCACTGCTGCGGCGTTATCCCTACGCCGGCCGTGGCGCTGCTCACTGTCCAAAACGACCTCGACGGCGGCATCGTCATCTCCGCTTCGCACAATCCGCCGGAGTTTAACGGCATCAAGTTCTTTAGCCGCAAGGGCATGAAGCTTCCCGATGCCGTTGAGGAAGAGATCAGCGCCTGGGTCATGTCCGAGGAGGCCATGGCTGCCGACACGCTGCCGACCGGCGCCGGTGTGGGCCACATCATCAAGATGAAGGATGCTCGCAAGGCATACGTCGACCACGCTATCAGCACCCTCGACGGCCTTAAGCTCGACGGCCTGGTCGTTGCCGTTGACTGCGGTCACGGTGCTTCCTGCCAGACCACGCCTGCCGCGCTTCAGCGTCTGGGCGCTACGGTCCACGCCATCAATACCGACTACTGTGGCACCGACATCAATGTTGAGTGTGGCTCCACTCATCTTGAGCCCCTGCGCGAGCTCGTGCTGCGCACCCACGCCGACATCGGCCTGGCCCACGACGGTGACGCCGATCGCGTGCTGTTCGTGGACAGCGAGGGCAACGAGATCGATGGTGATTACATCCTGGCCATCTGCGGCTCTGACCTCGCCGCTCGCGGCAAGCTCGCCAACTCCGAGATCGTCTCGACCGTTATGTGCAACTTGGGCTTTTCCATCGCTATGAAGGAACAGGGCTTTGAGATGGTGCAGACCGCCGTGGGCGACCGCTACGTGCTGGAGCGCATGCTCGCGGACGGCGCCGTTATCGGCGGAGAGCAGTCCGGCCACATCATCTTCCTGGAGCACAACACCACCGGCGATGGCCTGGTGACGGCGCTGCAGCTGCTGGCCGTGCTCAAGCGCACTGGCCGCACCCTCACCGACCTTGCCGGCATCATGAAGAAGTACCCGCAGGTGCTCGTCAACGTGCATTCCGACAACAAGGCCGGTCTGGACGATTGCCAGCCCATTTGGGACGCTGTCGCTGCCGCCGAGAAGGAGCTTAACGGTCGCGGCCGCATTCTGGTGCGCCCGAGCGGTACCGAGCCGCTGGTTCGCGTGATGGCCGAGGCCGAGACGCACGAGCTGACTCAGCGCGTCGTTGACGACATCGTCGAGGTTGTCAAGCGCGAACTTCCCTAATGGTCAAAAACCAATGCCAAGTGGTAAACTAGAAAACTGGTTTTGATTATTGGTATGTCCAAGGGGGAGCATGTTCACTAAAGTCCTAAGGTCTTTTGGTATGCGTGGTCGAGTCCTTACGCTGGATGCTCCCATCTCGGGCGATGTCATTCCGCTTTCCGAGGTTAACGACCAGACGTTTGCCACGGGCCTTTTGGGCCAAGGCGTTGCCATTCGGCCTACGGGCACGCGCGTGATTGCACCTGCGGATGCCAAGATCGAGGCGATTTTTCCAACGGGACACGCCGTTGCGCTCAACACGGTCGATGGCTTGGATGTTTTAATCCACGTTGGACTCGATACCGTTCAGCTCGAGGGCAAACACTTTACCGTGCATGCACAGGTGGGCGATATCGTCCATAAGGGCGATGTGCTTATCGAGTTTGAACGCGAGGCAATCGAGGCCGAGGGCTACGATGTGACGGTTCCCATTTTGGTGTGCAACTCTGTTGAGTTCTCGAGCATCAAGGGCTCCGTCGGCGAGCATGTCGAGGAGATGGATCAGCTCATCGTCGCTCGCGAGCGCTAACTCGTTCGCTTGCCCTTTGGCCTACAATTCAAACACGTTTACGGAGGGCGCCCTTGAAAGAGAGCGCCCTTCGTGGCAAGATGAAAAATGTCCGAGGCTAAAAGGCTTCGGGTCACCGTGGACGGGCAGGGGCCTCGACGCGGCTAGACACGAGATACATACATTACGCGACCTCGCCCTGGTGGCCGCACACGTTGGTTGCGGCCGACGCAGGCCGCGGGCAAGTGCTTGTAAGGGGAGCCTTGCCTCTCTTCTACGAGAAAGGATGCGTAATGAAGATCATTAAAGCTAAAGACTACGAGGATATGAGCCGCAAGGCCGCCAATATCATCTCGGCGCAGGTTATCCTTAAGCCCGATTGCGTGCTCGGTCTTGCCACCGGCTCCACTCCGATTGGCGCCTACAAGCAGCTCGCCGATTGGTACAAGAAGGGCGATATTGACTTCTCCGAGGTCAGCACCTATAACCTGGACGAGTATCGCGGCCTTTCGCACGATGATCCCCAGAGCTATCACTACTTCATGCGCGAGAACTTCTTCGATCACATCAACGTCGATCTGAATAACACGCACGTGCCCGATGGCTCCAACCCCGATGCCGCCGCTGCCTGCTCCGAGTACGATAAGATCGTCGCTGCCGCCGGTTACCCGGATCTGCAGCTGCTCGGCATTGGTAATAACGGTCATATTGGCTTCAACGAGCCCGATGACCACTTCTCCAAGGGTACGCACTGCGTCGACCTCACCGAGAGCACCATTCAGGCCAACAGCCGCCTGTTCGATAGCATCGACGACGTTCCCCGCCAGGCTTACACCATGGGTACCCAGACCATCATGTATGCCCGCATGATCCTGGTCGTCGCCAACGGCGAGGCCAAGGCTCAGGCTGTGCACGATATGTGCTATGGCCCGGTTACGCCCGAGTGCCCGGCTTCGATCCTGCAGCTGCACACCAACTGCGTCGTCGTTGCCGACGAGGCTGCCCTTTCGCTCTGCGAGTAGTACAATCCGAGCGATTTGTTATTACTTTGTTACAGGCTCCCGTTCTGCGGGGGCCTTTTTTATTATGCATATGCGGGATGGCGGTTAGCTTATAGACTCATGGGCCCTTATGCTGCGTCCGTCCGCAATATCTGCCAGCGGAACCAGAATGAGCGCGGACTTTATGGTGCGCATAACATTAGCTTGCCAAAAGCTTGACGGCGGTACCTCGTATAGCGTGATGCATTCTCTAGCATATTCTATTCAAAAATGCTACTAATGAGTCGCAAACGGTATCAGCGAGTAGGCGAGTTGCGCAACAAAATATTACAAGCCCCATTGCGTTACACTGCCAAATGAGTGGGACATGCTGGCAAGCGCATTGACCTGCGCAAAGACCGGTTGGTTGGGGGAAAAGTTTCAATCGGCGCTCGCTGAACAAAAACTTGCCAAATGCGAACCGAAAGACAACCTAAAACTCTGCGTCGTTCGATTTACGGGATGGCTTGGGCTGTCTTGCGATTACGGTGTCCATGTGGCCGAGGTAAGGAGCGAGCATGATGAACGGGCTGAACGATACGGACGATCTCGAATTGGCGCCGTTGGGCACAGGTTATATGGTCCGACGTGATCGCCTGATGAGCGAGTTGATTGTCAAGGGCCGCAAGGCGGGCATTGTGTTGCTCTATGCACCAGATGGGTTTGGGAAAACATCGATATTGCTTCAGTACACTCAGGAAGTCAAAAGCGACCCGACGCGCGGTCTGGTACGAATCATCGAGGCTGACCGCGCGATTGCCCGCGAGGTGTTTATGCAGCTCGAAGTGGTCACAGATGAACTTGAGGACAAACCGCGATCGTTGATTGCGATTGATAACGTCCCCAACCTCGATCAGCAAGATACCGAGGAGCTTATCGATCGAATTCGAGGCCTGCGCACTATGGGGATCGGGGTCTTTGTCACCTGCCGCCCCTCAAATCGCCAGTTGATCCGCGGGCTGGGTGACTCGGTCAAGATCAATGCGCAGATGCTCAAGGTGCATGCCTATGAGTATTCGGCTTGGGCATCGGCGTTCTCGATTAGCACGTCGCTCGATTTTTATCAGCTCACACAGGGTGTTCCCGAGTTGGTTTCGGCTATGCAGACGGGGCTGTACGGAGAGGGCGACGTTGCCAGCTTGCTCGAAAACGAGATTGTCAACGTATACGGTGCGGCACTTGCCGATATGGCATCAATCGATAACGGCGCCCTATTTAACGTGGCGTGCGTGATGGCCCTGATGGGCGAGGGCAAGATTGCGGAACTTGAGGCATGCGGTGTCAGGCTCTCCATGATCGATCAGTCCTATCTTGTTCGTGATTATCCGATTTTTGGTGTCGATCCGGTTGACCGAAGCTTTACGTGTATGGGCACCGAGGATAACGCGCGCCTGAGATTACGAAAAATGGTTGCGGAAATTCGTCCAGAGCTCGTTATGCGCGCGGCACGCATTCTGCTCAAGGCGGGCCGATGCGATGCTGCGATGGATTTGGCAGATGCCTTTTTGGATCGCGACGCCGTCCTTGAGCTTGCTGGACAGTATGGTGTCGATTTGGCTCTGACTGGGCATGGAGGGGATGTCTGTCGCGCGGTACTGAGGACGACGGATGCCGACAAGCCCGCGTTGGAGCCGACGCCCACCGAGGCACTTGGTGTCTATTTGGCGGCGGTAAGCGTTTCGAATACTAAACTGGCCCGGTATATGGCCTCGATTGTCGAACATGCGAGCGCACAGTCGGTCCGCGAGATTGATTCGGTTTCTTGGAAAGTCGCCCAGGTGCTTACGGTCGTCTGTTATGGAGATTGCGAGCTTGGGCTTCCAGCCAATCCTGCTCTTCCAAAAAATGAGGCATCTTGTGCTGCGCTCGATATGCTGTCGGCGCATATCGAGGTTAGGAGCCGGCTGACCGAACAGGCGAAAGACGGCGCAGTACTTTCGGGACTCAAGGCGAACAAGGTATATGATTGCGAACTCGATATTGCAGAGATTCTCATACGGGCAGATCGGATGTTGGCGGAGCTCTTCGATGGGTCCTTTATGGGAACCGATGAGCGTGACGACGAGATGTCTCGAACACGGGAGGCACTCGATGCTCGTGGGCTTAAGGCACCGGCTGTCTGGGTGCGTATGGTGCTGGCGGCACGGCGTCTGCTTGCAGGCCTGCCAATGACTGACGATACGGCGTTTAATGAGCTCGATCGCTTTGCCGTGCGCGTGCGTGACAATCAAATCCAGCTGTTTGGCCTGCTACTCGAAGGCTGGCAGGCGCTCGCCGAGGGGCGCCCGGTCAACGCGAAGTTCCGCGCGGTCCAGGTACTCAAGCTTGCTGACGAGTCGATCGCATACATGCGCGACAACGCGTTGCTGTTGGAGCGTGCATCAAGTCTTCGCAATACGTCGATGGTGTCGGTACGAGAAGAGGCAGAGCTGCTCGACCTAAGTCGGACACAAGTCGGCGGCGCGGAGGCTTGGGTCGTAGCGCTGCATTTGGCGTCTGCGGGCCGTGACAGCGATCTTGCCGCCTGGATGTCTATGAATCGTTCTGGGATTCTGGAGCCAGCGTATCGGCTGTTTGCACGCCTTGCGATGCATTGCCTGGGCGAGCCTGCTGCCAAGATTCGAAAGAAGCTCCCGGTGCGTGAGCTATCGCGATATTCGCTGCGCGACGATTTGGAGGGAGAGAGCGAGCGGCTGTTCCAGGTCGGCGAGGTCGAACCCGTCGACGCTATCGATCATATCGAGATTCGCATGTTTGGCGCGTTTCGTGCCGAGCGCGACGGATTTCCCATCACAGACAAGATGTGGCGTCGTAAGAAAGCGGCAACGCTTGCCGAGCGGCTTGCGTTGGGTATCGATTCGTTTGTCGATCGCGAGACCTTGGCTATGGAACTGTGGCCACATGCCGAGTACAGTAGCGCCCGTAACAACTTGTATTCGACTGTGTCACGCTTACGATCCGCTTTGGGACCCACGCCAGATGGCAAGTCGTGCGTCCTGATCCAAAACGACTGCCTTGGCCTCAACAGGGATTACGTTAAGACCGATGTGAAGCTATTTGAGCAGATAAGCCGCGAAATTTTGGGTAATCGCACAAGAGTACGTGGGCCTCACCTGGTCGAGCTGTGTCTTAAGATCGAACAGCTCTATACCGGACCGCTGTATATCCCCAACGGTTGCAATCCGACGTACTTTTTGCGCATGCGCCGCATCATGCAGTCGAAGTTTATCGACTGCATGATTGTGGGAGCAAGCGCTGCCTTGGAAGAAAACGACCTGCAGTCGGCAATCTGGCTGGTAGAAGCGGGGCTACGTCAGGAGACCGCACGCGAGGACATGGTGCGATGCGCCATGCGCGTGTACGGAGCGGCGGGGAGACGCCGCGATATCGTCGAGCTCTATAGCGGGCATATCCATCATCTTAAGGAACAGGTCGCAGGCGTTCCCGAGCCCGAGACCAAGCGTCTCTACGAGCGTCTGGTCGAAAGCAGGGTCAACCGACCGTTCATTGAGCGATAAAAAACGGGCGCCCGCATCATTCGGACGCCCGCAGGCTTGCTCTGTGTGAACCGATCGGCCCTTAGACGAGCTTGATCTTCTCGATATCCTTGCGCGAGGACTCTCGATACAGCGAGAACTTGCGGCCGATAACCTGAACGACGTCGGCGTGGCAGCGCTCGGCGAGTTCCTCGGCGGCCTCGCGGGCAGAAAGGCTGGAGCCGTCCAGCACGGAGCACTTAACGAGCTCGTGCTTTTCCAGGTAGGCGGCCGTCTGCTCGACGGTACCCTCGTTGACATCGGACTTACCGATGATGATGGCGGGGTTGAGGTGATGGGCCATGCTGCGAAGCTGCTTGACCTGGGCTCCTGTCAGTGCCATGGGATCTCGCTTTCTATGTATGGGGCGCCCCGCGATGGGGCCTTAATCTACGTGAGCTGTCCCACGATAGCGCAGGAACGGCGCGGTGTGGAGCGCGTTTGCCAGTTCGCAAAGAATGCGGATGCCGGGCGGGTAGACGATGCATACTTTAGATGGGCTACGGTCGGGGCGCAGAGACCGGCTCCCAGGCGATAAACGCCCATCGGACCTTGCGGATGTGGTCGAGCATGTAACGTCCCTGCGGCACGCCCTTGGATCCCGGCTCGCCGGCATGGGGGTTCTCGATCATATGTTGGGCGATATAGTCGCGCAGACGATCGATCTTATCCTCGTTGCCATGCTCGAGCATACGGGAGAGGTCTGCCACGGCGGCCTCGAGGCTATCGAAGGTGTCACGACGGGGCGATTCAAAATACGTGACCTGCGGTAGTGCACCCATCTGAATAAGGATGTTAAAGGCGTACACAAAACCATTGCTGCGGGTAACCGAGGCGCCGATGGCATTCATCACGTGCAGGTCATAGCGCGGGCTGGAGTTGGCGACCATCGTGACAGCACAACGCCGCCGAGCCGTACGGTCGAGCTTGGCAAGCGCGCCTTTTAGGTCGTTCGTAGTAACCGAGCGACTCGCAAAGGCAACATCTACCGCTTTCGCGACCGGTCCAACCAAATCCCAGTCATCATCCCAAGCAAGCTCAAGCGGTGTAATGCGATCCTCGAGCCTATAGTACTCAATGCCAGCATCAAGCGTGCCCAACATAGCAGGGGAAAAATCAGCGGCAATCACGGGATGTCCAGCCTGAGCAAGCGGAATAGCAATCGACCCAGCCCCACACCCCATATCGAGCAACGACTCGCCGGGCTCAAGCGCCAGTAGCTTTATAAAATCTCGGGCGTAGGGGGCAGTCTCCAGTGGACGAAAATGCCGAGCACGTTTGTCCCACTCAAAAGAATCATCAGCCCGCCGCCGAGCAGCCTGCAAGCGCATCCATTCGCCATTCCAATCCGCAGAAAGAAGCTCAGATTGAATTACACCATCAGCCACGGGCCATCCCCCTTACAACAAAAAAGCGGCCCCTCCCAAAAGAAGAGCCGCAACCAGCATATATCAGAAAAAGAACCGTTCCAACGCCAAACCGCCGCACCAGCCAAGTGGTGCAGGAGCGAAGCAACTGCAACCGGGATAGAACCCAACTGAGGTCCCGTTGTGCGGGAGCCCCGGTGAGGGCAAATATATAAGGTCGATCGCGAGTTCCGCACGAGCCGGAGAGCACTTAATGTGCTCTCCGTGCGAGCAGGACTGTCCGAGCAGGCGACCTTATATATTTGCCCTCACCGGGGCTTCCGCCCGAATCCTTCAGCTAGTTCTTGAGCGAGTTCAGCGGCGCCGGGAAGCGTCCACCGCGGTGGGCAAGCACGGTGCCGGCGTTGGGGTTCACCGGCATGATGGGCGCACGGCCAAACAGGCCGCCATACTCGACGCAGTCGCCCACGCCCTTGCCGATGGCGGGGATCACGCGCACGGCCGTGGTCTTATTGTTGATGACGCCGATGGCCATCTCGTCGGCGATAATGCCGGCGATAGTCTCGACCGGGGTGTCGCCGGGAATGGCGATCATGTCCAGGCCAACGGAGCACACGCAGGTCATGGCCTCGAGCTTCTCGAGCGAAAGCGCGCCGGCCTCGACGGCGGCGATCATGCCGGCGTCCTCGGACACGGGGATAAAGGCGCCCGAGAGGCCGCCCACGCTGGAGCTGGCCATGACGCCGCCTTTCTTGACGGCATCGTTGAGCATGGCGAGCGCGCAGGTCGTGCCGGGGCCACCGCAGGTGCCCACGCCGATGATCTCGAGGATGCGCGCGACGGAGTCGCCGACGGCAGGCGTAGGCGCCAGCGACAGGTCGACAATGCCTTTCTCGACACCTAGGCGACGGGCGGCCTCGCGACTCATGAGCTCGCCGGCACGGGTGATCTTAAAGGCGGTCTGCTTAATCTTTTCGGCGACTTCCATCATCGATGCGGAATCGGGCAGCTTCTCCAGGGCTGCGGCCATAACGCCGGGGCCCGAGACGCCTACGTTGATGACGGCGTCGGCCTCGCCACCGCCGTGAACGGCGCCCGCCATAAACGGGGAGTCCTCGACCATGTTGGCAAAGCAGACAAACTTGGAAGCACCGACGGAATCCTCATCTGCCGTAAGCTTGGCGGCATCGATGATGGTCTGAGCCGCCATGAGCACGGCGTCCATGTTGATGCCGGCGCGCAGGCTGGCGACGTTGACGCTGGAGCAGACGCGGCTGGTGGTAGCGAGCGCCTGGGGGATGGACTGGATGACGCGGCGGTCGGCGTCGCCGATGCCCTTCTGGACGAGTGCGGAGAAGCCGCCCAGGTAATCGATGCCGAGCGTCTCGGCCGCGCGGTCGAGGGCATGCGCGATGGGGGTGAGGTCCTCATCCTTGCAGCACGCGGCGATCTGCGCCACCGGGGTGACGGAAACGCGCTTGTTGACAATGGGGATACCGTACTCGCGCTCGAGGTTCTCGGCGGTCTCGACCAGATGCTCAGCCGTGTGCGTCACGTGGTCGTAGATCTTCGTGCACATGCGGTCGAGGTTCTCGTCGCCGCAACCCATGAGCGAAACACCCATGGTGATGGTCCTGATGTCGAGGTTCTGCTCCTCAACCATGCCGCGGGTTTCCGCGATTTCTGCGGGCGTGATCGCCATCCTTGCACTCCTATCTGCCAAAACGAGCATAGTCTTGTCTATTCTAACGTGCCGCACGTGCCAAGTGGCGCATGCGGCACGTTTTGGTGCTCGGTTGTTTCCGTTGTGTTACTGCCCAAAGACCTCTTCGGCGATACGAGCGCTTTCGGCGGCGTCCTTGGCATAGTAGTCCGCGCCGATCTGCTTGGCGTATTCGGGGGTGAGTACGGCGCCGCCTACGATGATCTTGACGTCCGGCACCTCGGCATGAAGCAGTTTGATGGTCTCCTCCATAGCGACGACCGTGGTGGTCATAAGCGCCGAGAGGCCGACGAGCTTGATGTCGCGCTCCCGTACGGTCTTGAGCACCTCCTGCGGGTCGACGTCGCGGCCTAGGTCAAAGACGGTATAGCCGTAGTTATCGAGCAGCATCTTGACGATGTTCTTACCGATGTCGTGGATGTCGCCTTTGACGGTGGCCACGCAGATTTTGCCCTTGTCGGCAATCTCGCCGGCGGGCATCCGGCGCTTGATGGTGTCAAAACCCACGCGTGCGGCCTCGGCCGAGGCCATGAGCTGCGGCAAGAAGAACTTTCCCTGGTCAAAGAGGACACCAACCTCGTCGAGGGCGGGGATAAAGTGGTTGTTGATGAGGTCCATGGCGTCGTGGTCTGCCAGCAGACGCTCGGTCTCGGCCGCAATCTCGCCTTTGCGGCCCGAGACGACCATGCGACGAATCGGGTCGTCGTTGCCGTCGGTGCCAGCGGCGGGCACAGTGTCGGTCGATACTGTCTGAGCCGCCGCCGGGTTCGCGGCGATCTTGTACGGATCGGTCCAGCCGGCGTAGCGCTCGATGTATCCGGTTGAGCCCTCGTCCTCAACGCTCAAGACGCGATAACTGTAGACGGTATCCATAAAGCGCTTGGAGCCCGGGTTCATGATGGGGGCGTCCAGGCCCGCGCCAAAAGCGGCAGCCAAAAAGACCGAGCCCAGCAGCGGGCGGGCGGGCAGACCAAAGCTGATGTTCGACACGCCGAGTGCACATTTGACGCCCAGACGCTCCTTACACAGGGACATGGCGCGCAGAATCTGTTCGGCTTGGCGTTGATTGGTCGAGGCGGTCATGACCAGACAGTCGATGAGGATGCGGTCCGGTCCGATGCCGTAGCGGGCGGCCTCGGCCACGATGCGCTCGGCGATGGCGAAGCGAGCCTCGGCGGTATCGGGAATGCCGCCTTCGTCGAGCGTGAGGCCGACGACGTTGGTGCCGTAATGGGCGACCAGCGGAAAGATCTCATCCATGATCTGCTGCTTGCCATTGACCGAGTTGATGATGGGCTTGCCGGCGTAGCGGCGCACGGCGGCCTCGACGGCGGCGGGGTCGGTGGAGTCGATCTGCAACGGCAGCAGCGTGGAACCCTGGAGCTGCTCGGTGGCCTGTTGGATGATCTTGACCTCGTCGATCTCGGGCAGGCCCACGTTGACGTCCAGGATGTCGGCGCCTTGCTCCTGCTGGCTGATGCCCTGGCTTACGACGTAGTCCAGGTCGCCGTCGCGTAGGGCCTGCTGCAGGCGCTTTTTGCCGGTGGGGTTGATGCGCTCGCCGATGACGGCGATCTTGTGGCCGTCACAGGGAAGGTCCACCACGGTCTGGGCGCTTGTGACCGACATGCTGGGCTTGCGGCGGCGCGGACTGGGCGTGTGGTTATCGATAAGCGTGCGCAGCGCTGCCATGTGCGCCGGCGTGGTGCCACAGCAGCCGCCCACGACGCTTACGCCGTCGGCGATCATGCCGGCGACGGCCTTGGCGTATTCGGGGGCCTGGATGTCAAAGACGGTGTTACCGTCGTCGTCCACGTGGGGGAGTCCCGCGTTGGCCTGCACCATAACGGGCTTGTCGGTAACGGTGAGCATGCGTGCGGCGAGCCCTCGGAGCTCGGCCGGTCCCTGGCTGCAGTTGATGCCCAGGACGTCGGCGCCGATGGCGTCGAGCGTGATAGCGGCAACCTCGGGACTCGTGCCCAGGAAGGTACGGCCGTCCTCCTCAAAGGTCATGGTGGCAAAGACGGGCAGCTCGGAGTTCTCGCGGCAGGCAAGGACCGCCGCCTTGATCTCGGCAAGGTCGGTCATGGTCTCGATAATAAAGAGGTCCACACCCGCGTGGACGCCAGCGCGCACTTCCTCGGCAAAGAGGTCATAGGCCTCGTCGAAGCTGAGGGTACCCAAGGGGCGAAGCAGCGCACCGATGGGGCCGATGTCGCCGGCGACGTAGCGGGCACCGGCCGCGCGGGCGCAGGCGACGGCGGCGGCAAAGACATCTGCCACGGTGGCGGCACCGTCGAGCTTGTGGGCGTTGGCGCCAAAGGTGTTGGCGGTGATCACATCGCAGCCGGCCTCGACATACTGACGCTGAATATCGGTAATGACCTGGGGCTCCTCAAAGTTGAGCAGCTCGGGCAGGGCGCCGGCCTTCATGCCGGCCGCCTGCAGCATGGTGCCCATGCCGCCGTCGAACAGCAGGTGCCCCGTGCCCTCGATGGCGGCGCGCAGGCGATCGTCCTTAATGCAAAGGTCGTCGATCGTGCGCGTC
Source organism: Collinsella sp. Sow4_E3 (assembly GCF_052116285.1). Classification (NCBI taxonomy): domain Bacteria; kingdom Bacillati; phylum Actinomycetota; class Coriobacteriia; order Coriobacteriales; family Coriobacteriaceae; genus Collinsella; species Collinsella sp. Sow4_E3. The sequence continues at coordinate 33,082 of NZ_JBQKLJ010000015.1, read as the reverse complement.
TTGTACGTGGCGCCCTTGCGGCGGGCAGCATCAACGGGCGCCGCCAGCGCGGCGCCGTCCAGATCATGAGTGATAAGCGGAGTAAACATCGGGGGCTCCTAATGGCTGGAATAGCAGGTGGTGTGGGCGGCGCGGAAGCGGCAGTGCTCGCGCATGCGGCAGATATTGCAGGTGGGGCGACTCTGGGCGTCGTGGACCTCGCCGTCAAACAGGCCGATCACCGCGGTCACGCTCTTGGTGGGCATGAGCAGGCTGGTAGGTGTGACGGTAAGCCCGATGAGCCGCGTGGCGTTGAGTGCAGCCACGATTGAACGCTGAGCCGTAAGCGGGCAGTCGCCGTAGCCGGGACTGAAGCGCCAGTTACCGGCGAGTCCGTGTGCGGCGGCCGCAGCCTTGACCTGCTGGTCCATCTGCTCGACGGCAGCTTCCACATAGGCGGAGCACGCGGCATCGAGCACGGCTCCCTCTAGGGGCTGCTGGGCTCCCGTGGTGCGCAGACGACGCTCGGCGTCCATGCCGAGGGTGCATGCCATGAGCGCGGCAAAGCGGGCGTCTTTGAGATGTCGATAGATATCGCGACCGCGCAGCTCAACGTTGGTTCCAACCAGACGGATGCTGGGCTCTCCCTGCTCGTCCACGCCCATGGCATCGACGGCAAATACGCGGCGCACGCCACGGGGCTCAATGTCCAGTTCCAAACGTTCAACGACAAGCTCAATACGCTGCGACAGCTCGGGCTCAATCTGCTGGCCGCCGTAACCCAGATACCGCAGCATCTCGGCACGATCGACGCGGGGATGGTGGGCATCATCGATACGGTAGAGCGCCGGCGACGCAAGGTCGGCCGGCACTTCACCAAAAGCTGTATCGATGTGCGGTTTTTCCATTACCCCAGGCGCTCCATAATGGTTGCGGCGATCGCAGGACGATTCATAGTGTACAGGTGCAGGCCGTCGGCGCCGTGCTCCTTAAGGTCGCAAAGCTGACGGGCGGCATAATCTACACCGGCTGCCTGCAGGCTCTCGGGGTCATTCTCGTACTTGGCGAGAATCTTGATGACGGGGGAGGGCAGCGACGCGCCGCACATAAAGACCATGCGGCTGATCTGCGACTTGCCCATAAACGGCATGATGCCTGCGGTAATGGGCACAGTGATACCGGCCTTGTCGGCAAGCTCGCGAAAACGGTAGAAGCACTCGTTATCAAAAAAGAGCTGCGTCACAAAGAAGCTCGCGCCGGCGTCCTGTTTTTGCTTGAGGTATTCGACCGAAGCGTTGAGATTCTCACAGGCAATGTGGCCCTCGGGGTAGGCTGCGGCGCCCACGCAAAAGCCGGCGTCGACGAGCTCGGGGATGAGGTCGCGGGCGTAGGCGTAGTCCGAGGCGGGCTTGTCATCCTCGCTCGCGCCGGCGGGAAGATCGCCACGCAGGGCCAGCACATTTTCTACGCCGGCGGAGCGGTATTCGTCGATCTTGGCGGCGATATCGGCATGCGTGCGGCCAACGCAGGTGAGGTGCGCCACCGAGGGCGTATCGAATTCGCCCGTAATCATATGCGCGATGGGGGCGGTGGTGGCGCCGTTGCCCGAGCCGCCGGCCGAGCAGGTGACCGAGACAAAGCTCGGCGAAAGCTTGCACAGATTGCCAGCCACCTCGCGAGCCGTGTCGAGGGTAAGCTCGCCCTTGGGCGGGAACATCTCAAACGAAACGGGCGTGGTGCCCTGGGATGCTGCCTGCTTAAAAACCTCGTCGACGCGCATATCGTCTCCTTTAGATACATTTGCGTGATGTGTTGTAAGGATTCTACAGCACCGCTGCGCTACGGCGGAGTTTTACTCGCTATTTGGAAGTATCAATCGAAGATGTTTCGCTATCGGCATTCCCTATAACAGCGTAGCTAATTTGGAGCTTTTTTACCCCATCAACCAGGTACGCAGGGTAGTCTTTTTGGGACGGGGCTTTTTTAGCTACCCAATCCGGCGCCTCCAAAGCTTGAGACCATATTTAATATTTAAATAGGGCAGCTAAAAAAGCCCCGTCCCAAAAAGACTACCCGTAAACCATGCGGAGAGGTCTGTAATTTATACAGTTGATTGACTGTTGAGGGTGGCAACATTGCCGCGATGCGGTAACCTCATTGATTAGTTTCGCGACGGCAACATAACGGTAATGTCGCGGAAACACGGCGAGTCTAAGCTATGACTCGTTCGTTAGTAATCAACACCGCTTCTCACGCGGTGCCGATACGAAGGGAGTTCCGTATGGCCGAACTTACTGACCGCTTCGGGACCATGGTGTTCTCTGAGGAAGTCATGAAGGACTACCTCCCCAAGGACATTTGGAAACGCCTTGCTGCAACCCTCGAGGACGGTGAGCCGCTCGACCTGGATGTGGCCAACGCCGTTGCCCATGCCATGAAGGTTTGGGCCATCTCCAAGGGCGCGACGCACTACGCGCACTGGTTCCAGCCGCTTTCGGGCATTACTTCCGAGAAGCACGACAGCTTCCTCGAACCCAACCACGACGGCACCGCTATTACCAAGTTTACGGGAAAGAACCTCATCCAGGGCGAGCCGGACGCCTCCAGCTTCCCCAACGGCGGCCTGCGTGCCACCTTCGAGGCCCGCGGCTATACCGCTTGGGATCCCACCAGCCCCGCCTTTATCAAGGACGATGTCCTGTGCATCCCCACGGCTTTCTGCTCCTACACGGGCGAGGCCCTGGACAAGAAGACCCCGCTGCTGCGCTCCATGACCGCGCTCTCGCGTGAGTCCAAGCGCGTTTTGGCGCTGTTTGGTAAGACCCCCAAGAAGGTCGTTCCTTCCGTGGGCGATGAGCAGGAGTACTTCCTGATCAAGAAGGACGCTTACCGCAAGCGCAGGGACCTGGTCATCACCGGCCGCACCCTCTTTGGTGCTGCTCCTTGCAAGGGCCAGGAGCTCGAGGAGCACTACTTTGGCGCTATCCGCCCCACCGTCTCGGCCTATATGAAGGACCTGGACGATGAGCTGTGGGCGCTTGGCATTCCCGCCAAGACCAAACACAACGAGGTCGCTCCCTGCCAGCATGAGCTCGCCCCCGTCTATGGCGAGGTCAACGAGGCCATCGACCAGAATCTGGTCATGATGGAGAAGATGAAGCTCATCGCCTCCCGCCACGATTTGGTCTGCCTGCTGCACGAGAAGCCCTTCGAGGGCATCAACGGTTCGGGCAAGCACAATAACTGGTCGCTTGGCACCGAGTCCGAGAATCTGCTCGATCCGGGCGACACCCCGCTCGACAACCTGCAGTTCATCGTCTTCCTCACCGCGGTGATCGAGGCCGTCGATAACTATCAGGAGCTCCTGCGTGCCTCCGTTGCCTCGGCCGGCAACGACCATCGTCTGGGCGCCAACGAGGCTCCTCCGGCGATTATGTCCATCTTCCTGGGCGACCAGCTTACCGAGGTCGTCGAGAAGATCATCGATGGCAAGGCTTCCGTCCATGCCACGCGCGGCGTGCTCGACCTGGGCGCCGATACCCTGCCCAAGCTGATGCAGGACAACACCGACCGCAACCGCACCTCTCCGTTCGCCTTCACCGGCAACAAGTTCGAGTTCCGTGCCTGCGGCTCCGAGCAGAACGTCTCCGACTCCAACCTGGTGCTCGATGCCGCCGTGGCCAAGTCGCTCAAGTCCTTCGCCGACGCACTCGAGGGTACGCCCGAGGATAAGTTCCAGGACGCCGCGCTCGAGTACTGTAAGAAGGTGCTGACCGATCACCAGCGCATCCTGTTCTCCGGCGACGGTTACTCCGACGAGTGGCCCATCGAGGCCGAGAAGCGCGGCCTTGCCAACAACAAGACCACGGCCGACGCTCTTCCCGCTTTTGTTTCCGATAAGGCTATCGCGCTCTTTGAGGAGACGGGCGTCCTGACCAAGGCCGAGGCTCAGTGCCGCTACGACTGCAAGCTCGAGAAGTACAACAAGCTCATGAACATCGAGGCTACCACGATGATTCGCGAGGCACGTCGTACCTATCGTCCGGTCATTACCGCCTATGCCACCAAGGTCGCTAAGGGCCTTGAGACAATTCGTGCCGCCGGTGCTGAGGCCGCCATGCAGTGCGAGCAGAACACGCTCAACAAGCTCTGCAACGGTATCACCGCCATCAACGACTCCATCAAGGCGCTCGACGCCGTGCATCAGAAGGCCGAGGCTCTCGATGGCCAGGAGCAGGCCAATGTGTATGCACACGAGGTCGTTCCCGCTATGGATACGCTGCGTGCCTCCGTGGATGCCATGGAGGAGATCGTGGCCGCCGACTACTGGCCGGTCCCGACCTACGACGACATTCTGTTCTACGTGTAGGGCATAGCCAACATATCGTCACGGTATTAAGCCGGGGTCCGCATCGCGCGGGCCCCGGCTTTTTGATTGCGAAGGACGCTTTGGAGTCCGTTTTGCCGCCGATTTGCCGGGGTCCGCACCCTGTTGGGCTCGAATTCCGGCGTTGGGGTAGAAAAAAGCCCGCCACCGCGGGGGTAACGGGCTTCTCGTTTTAAATGGTGCCCCCAGCGGGATATCCGCGTGCGGCTGGCGCCGCCCGCCTTCGCTGCGTCGCTTCGCTCCTTGCGTGCTGCGCTGGAAAACGCTCACGCGTTTCCTCAGCTCCGTACCCTGTCCGGTTCGAATCCCGGCGTTGGGGTAGAAAAAAGCCCGTCACCGCGGGGGTAACGGGCTTCTCGTTTCAAATGGTGCCCCCAGCGGGATTCGAACCCGCGATATCCACCTTGAAAGGGTGGCGTCCTTGGCCGCTAGACGATGGGGACAGCGGGAAAGAGTATAGCAGACTTTTTTGTCGGCGCGTATATCGTTGGCAAACTGGAAAACCACCACACAGGAGCTGGCCCTCTCCCCCCGATCTTCAAAAATCTCAATCTATAACATCTGGGCGGGTAAATCGGCCTTATCTGTTACAGATTGAGACAAAATGCAGGCGTCGGGACGAACGTCTCAATCTGTAACAGTAAGACGACCTTTGGCGGTCTAGATGTTACAGATTGAGACAAACCGCTGGGACGGGTCAAAACCACCACAAAGATGCCTGTCCCTTTGTGGTGGCGGGGCGTTAGGGGAGGAGCTTCATCGCGGCGTCGTGGGCGGCGTGCTCGTAGGTGTCGTCGAGGGGCTTGAGCGGCAGCAGGGCGGCGGCCTGTGCATCGCCACGGCGCTCAAGGGCATGGGCGATGAGCCAGTCGGCGAGCTCGGGGTTCTTGGGCAGTGCCGGTCCGTGTAGGTACGTGCCGATGACGCCCTTGTAGATGAGGCCTTCAAAGCCATCGTCGCCGTTGTTGCCGGTGCCCGTGACGACAGATGTTCCGAGCGGCGTGGCCTCTGCATCGAGCAGGGTGCGGCCGCCGTGGTTCTCGAACCCCACAAAGGGCTCGGGTGCCAGGTCGGTCTTGACGGCGACGTTGCCTATCAGGCGGTCGGAGCCGCGCACGGTCTCGGCGGCGATGACACCTAGACCCTCGATGCGATTTTCGCCCATATAGTACGAACGACCGAGCAGCTGATAGCTGCCGCAGATAGCGAGCAACGAGCCGCCGTCCTCAACATATGTCGCAACCTTGTCCTTTTGAGCGAGTAGCTCGTGTGCCACAGCCAACTGATCGCGGTCGGCACCGCCGCCCATCATGACGATGTCGGCGTCGGTAAGATCGAGCGTCTCGCCCATGCGGACCTCGTCCACGCGCGCGGGAATGCCGCGCCAGGCGCAGCGGCGCTCGAGGGCGATGACGTTGCCGCCGTCGCCATAGAGGTTGAGGGCATCGGGATACAGATAGACGATGCGCAGCGGACGCGGAAGCTCGACCGGCGCAATATCGGTGGGGACGGCGCTGCCATCGGTGCGTGTTACGGCGCAGGAGGCAACCGAGCTCGCATCGGCGTCTTTAAGTCCGTCGAGCTCTTTGACCAGCGGTGGGAATGCCGTGTAATTGGCGACGGCGTAGAAGGTGTCATCGGCGGCCTCATCTGCCACGGCGCCGATCGCCTGCTCGATATTCGAGATGATGGCGGCGTCGATGCCGGCGTACTTCAGGCGCACCTGCATGTCGTGCGCGCGCGTACCCTCGGCAAAGGCGACAAGCCCTGGGGTATCGGCGATGCGCTCGAAGTCGACGTCGTAGATCCACGAGACATCGTGGCCGTCGGCGTCGTTGTCATTCAGGAAGAAGGCGCAGAGCCTGCCGCCTGCCGTTTTAATGGACTGGATCTGGCGATCGAAGCCCACGGGATTTTTGGCCAGGTTTGCCTCGACGGTACGGCCGGCAATCTCCCAGCGGCCCATGCGTCCGCCAGCGGGGACGTAGGCATCGAGCGTGGGCTGCAGATGCGCTGCGTCCACGCCCAACTCGCGCGCCGCAAAGAAGGCGGCGGCAACGTTGTAGACCATGTACAGGCCGTTGTAGCGTGTGGCGATGTGCGTTGCGGGCGCTTTTGCCTCGGGTCCAAAGGCCAGGTCAAAGCCGTAGCCGTCGCAGCCGAGCTCAACGCCTGTCACGCGACGGACCAGCGCGGGGCGACTCCAACCGCACGAAGGACAATGATAGGCGCCGAGCTGGCCGTACTGCACATAGTCGTACTCCAGCGGCGCGTTGCATTGCGAGCAAAAACGCGAGTCGCTAATGCGATCGGACTCGGTGCCCGTGGCGCCGTCGATGCCAAAGGCGATGCTCATATTGGGGACGCGTGCGGCGATCGAGGCGCAGAGCGGGTCGTCGGCGTTATAGATGAGCGTCGTTGCCGGCGAAAGCTCCAACGCGTGGGCGATGACGTCCTGGGTGTGGTCGATCTCGCCGTAGCGGTCCAACTGGTCGCGGAACAGGTTGAGCAGCACAAAGTACGTTGGCTTGAGCTTGGGCAAGACGCGCACCGTGTAGAGCTCGTCGCACTCAAAGACGCCTACGCGCTTGCTGCTGGCGGCACGCTTAAGATCGCTGCGGCCCTCGAGCAGGGCACCCACCACGCCCGGCTCCATGTTGTTGCCGGCGCGGTTGCATACCACGGTGGCGCCGCTGGCGGCAACGGCGTCGGCGATGAGGTTGGAGGTGGTGGTCTTACCGTTGGTGCCGGTGACCACCACGCTGCGGTCGACAAGGCCCGCGAGGTCGCTTAGCAGCTCGGGGTCGATCTTCATGGCGATGCGGCCGGGGAGTACGCCGCCCTGGCGCTTAAGGATGGAGCGCAGCCCCCAGCGGGCGATATCGCTCGAAGTGCAGGCGAGAGATGAGCGGAAGTTCATGAAGCCGTTCCTAACGTGAATGACATGGTCGTGGCGATCGTGCCGTTAAAAGCCATAACGGCGCGCAAATTCCTGGGCAAGCTGTGATACGTCTTCGCAAGCGTTGGCCCAGGGGGCAAAGTCGGGAGTATCCGAGATGATACCGTCGGCCTCCCAAACTGCCTGGTGCGAAAGGTCCCAGGGGTCGTGCGGCTCGGGCCGGCAGGGAAGGTACGGCGTCTGATACATGGGGTTCAGCAGAAAGAACGCGCCGCCCTCGCAGCGGTTGGCAAACTCACGCAGGGCGCGTGTCGCCGGGCGCATCTTGTTCGTTTTGAACAGCAGGATCGTGCGGGCGAGTAGGTACCAGGGGGAGTTCTCGAGGGCATCGGCCCCCATCTGCTCCTCGAGCTGGTGGGCCAGGGCAAAAAAACCGTCCTCGTCTTCCAGACGAGCGAGGGCGAGTAGCACGGTGCCGGCAGCTCGGGTGGGATAGCCTTCCGCCTTAAGAACACGGCGAGAATAGTTGACGGCAGCACGGTAGCGAGCGCTCGCCATGCACAGCTGCGAGATGGCCTCGAGCGTGTGGAGCCACCCGATAAGCGCCGGCTCGCTCACGGTGAGATCGGCCGCCGTCACGCCGTCTGCCAGCACCTTGTTGGTCCAGTAGTGCGGGGCCTCCATATCGAATCCGGGCACGCTTTGCCGTAAGTAATCGGCTGTGGTCGCCTCGAGCTTCATCAGGTCGCCCAGGCAGGCGTCGACGGGCGTGTCCGCCAAAATGATGGCAAGCAGCTGGGCATCGAAGACATACGCATCGACGCGGACGATCTTGAGCAGCTCATCGCGCATATCGTCGAACAGGCGGTTGCGCGTCTGCTCAAACTCCTCATCGCTGCCCATATTCTCGATACGATGGAGCTCGTCGAGCAGGTGGCGGTGAACACCGGCATAGGAAAGCAGTGCCTGGGCATGCTCGGTCTGCGCATACTTATGAGGGTTGACGCTTACGTCGTTATGGACAAGATCGCGTGCTGCATCGGTGAGTTCGGGGTGCGACGCAACGTAGGCGCGCTCCAGGTAGGCGGGGATGTAGACGCTCGGATCCATTAGAGGTCTCCTCCCTTAAACGGCAAGCCCTGCTCGGCCGCCCGCAGGATGCGCTCGTCAATCTGGGAACGCACGATATCGTTGGTGGCGACCCAGGCGGCAAAGCTGGCGTTGTCGGGGGCGCCCAAGCCCTCCTGCAGTACCGGCGTCGCTTCGGACAGCGCAAGGACAAGCTCGTCGGTGGAGCCCACGCCCACGTTGACGCGGGCATAGACGCCATCGGGAAACTCGGTTTGAAAGTAAAGCGCCTCGGCTGCGTGCGGGCACGAGCGCGCAAGGATGCGCAAGTAGTGCTCGGCGCCCTCGTAGTCCAGCTCGCGCCAGGCAGCGCTCATCAGCGCGATGAGTGTCCACGGGTCTAAGTCGCGCTCCGCGTCCTTGGGACGACGACGCAGCGGCGTGTTGGCAAGATAGGGGACGGAGTGGGCAGAGCGAAAGCGTTTGAGCTCCTCGGCGGGGTATTCGAGTTTTGCCATGGCGAGCATCGCAGTGTGGCGGACACCGGCCGGATCGTTGGGGGCAAAGTCCAGGCTGCGGTTTGCGGTTTCGAGCGACAGGCGGTAACGGCCGCTAATGAGGGCGCGCGACGCAAGGGCGGCAAGCCAGCGCAGGTAGGGGCGGCGTGTAAGGTCGCCTGCGGCCTCGCGCTCGTAGGGGTCCTGCGCCGAGGCGATCTTGAGTGCCAGGTCGTGCTCGACTTCATCGCGCTTGGATACCAAGTACTGTACGTACTCCTCGTTGGAGTTAGCGGTGAGGGCGGTCAACATGCGCTGAGCGTCCCAGTTGGTCGGGTCGAGCGCGGCAGCCTCGCGAAGCATGTTTTCGGCAGCGGTCTCTTCTTGCTCTGCCTGGGTATCGTCAGGGATAAAGGGAATGCGGTAGTCGACAGCCTCGACTACCTTGGCAATCAGATGTCCGGCGCGGTCGCGGTCGTGCACGATGAGCGGCGCGGGGTTGCGGGTGAATTGTTCCATCAGACGCTCTACGGCAGGGCCGTCGGTGAGCGGGATATTGTCGCGGCGCAAGGCCTCAAGAACGAGGCGATGGCAATCTTCTTGAATGGGATCGAATGCCATGGGGCCTCCTTTGCTGCGGTTAGGGTTCAAATGTCTCTATATAAGGTTCTAGTTTACCCGCATGAGGCACATTGGGAGTGCCGCACTTGGACATGCACCTTTGCACCACGAAGACGGATGTCAAACAAATGTCGGCACCTTGGACGACCGAGTGGTATCACGGTGCCGCAAACGGTCGATTTTTGGCGGCGAACGGTGTGTCTTTTGGAGGGGCACAGTCCTGCCCTGGATATGTGGTCAACCTTGATAAAACGTTTGCCCAGCTTGGGAGTATGAATGCCGCATAAGGGTCTTCAGGGATAGAAAAAACGTTTCATCATTGTCGACTTTCGGTAAATAACTGACCAACCAGAACGGTAAAATACTATTTGTCTGAGCGTTGAGACGTTTAGACATCGCGCATTGTCATCGCCGGCAACGCGCAAAACGGTCCTAACGGAGCCAATCGGGTGCTCCGTTATATACGCAAGTCTAAGAGGGGCTTGTTTAGGAGGCACAGTATGGGACGTTTTACCAATCCTCGCGATCTGTACTTTGGTGAGGGCGCTCGCCACGAGGTGAAGAACCTCAAGGGCAGCAAGGCCATCATCGTGACCGGCGGCGGCTCCATGCGCCGCGGCGGTTTTTTGCAGGACGTCGAGGCCGACCTCAAGGAGGCCGGTTTCGAGGTCAAGCTGTTCGAGGGCGTCGAGTCCGATCCGTCCGTCGAGACGGTCATGAAGGGCGCCGAGGCCATGACCGAGTTCCAGCCCGACTGGATTATCGCCATTGGCGGTGGCTCGCCCATCGATGCCGCTAAGGCTATGTGGCTGTTCTACGAGTATCCCGAGGAGACCTTCGAGGAGGCAGTCGTCCCGTTCTCCTTCCCGGAGCTCCGTCAGAAGGCTCACTTCTGCGCCATCTCCTCTACCTCCGGCACCGCTACCGAGGTCACCGCGTTCTCCGTCATCACCGACTACGCCAAGGGCATCAAGTACCCGCTGGCCGACTTCAACATCACCCCTGATGTCGCCATCGTCGACCCCGAGCTCACCTACACCATGCCCGCCAAGCTGTGCGCTCACACCGGTATGGACGCTCTGACTCACGCCATCGAGGCCTACGTCTCCACCGCTGGCTCCATGTACACCGACGCCAACGCCCTGCATGCTATCCGCGAGATCGTCGAGTGGCTGCCCAAGTCCTATCAGGGCGATCATGAGGCCCGCCAGCACATGCACGACGCCCAGTGCATTGCCGGCATCGCCTTCTCCTCGGGTCTGCTGGGCATTGTCCACTCCATGGCTCACAAGACCGGTGCCGCCTTTGAGGGCGACCACATCATCCACGGTTGCGCCAACGCCATGTACCTGGGCAAGGTCATCCAGTTCAACGCCAAGGACGCTCGCGCCAAGAGCCGCTACGCCTTCATCGCCAAGGAGATCCTGCACCTCGCCGGCGAGACCGAGGACGAGCTGGTCGAGGCCCTGGTCCAGGAGATTCGCGACCTCAACGACAAGCTCGACATCCCGCAGGGCATCAAGAACTACGGTGCCAAGGGCGTGAAGGCCGACGAGTCCATCATCGATTACGATGAGTTCGAGGCTAAGAAGCACGACGTTGCCGCCAACGCCATCCTCGACGCCTGCACGGGTTCCAACCCGCGCCAGCCGTCTCAGGAGGAGATGGAGCAGCTGCTCGAGTGCGTCTACACCGACACCCCGGTCACGTTCTAATCGGCACACATTGTTCTGATAAGGGTCTCGCGCTCTGTGCGCGGGACCCTTTTTCTATGGTGCAATCTAACCTGTCCTCAATGCGCCAAGTTGCCACAAGGGGACAGGTGGCTTTGCACCAATCGTTGTTTGATGAAGGGCGGATTCTCGTATGGCGCTTCCTATGGTTTATGGCGGTCCCGGCCGGTATGTTCAGGGGCCGGGCGAACTTTCGCGTCAGGGCAGATATTTGTCATGGTTGGGCTGCGCTGCCTATGTCCTGTTTGACCAAGGCACCGAGGACCGGCTGTGCAGGCAGATCGTCGATGGATTTCTGGACGAAGATCTAAGCGAGCCGTTCTTTAAGATTTATGACGGTCCGTGTACGGAAGATGCCGTTGTCGAAATGGCTAAGGAAGCCCAGGCTGAGTATTGCGACATGGTGGTCGGCATCGGTGGTGGCAAGATGCTCGACATCGCCAAGGCCGTTGCGTTTTATGCTGAACTGCCGTTGTGCGTATGCCCCACGGCGGCTTCGATGGACGGTCCGTGCAGCGCGATTTCGGTGCTGTATCACGAGGATGGGTCGTTCGACCGCTATCTGATGCTCGAAAAGAATCCAGATTTGGTTGTGGTCGATACCGGCGTGGTCGCGGCGGCTCCGCTGCGTATGACGGTCGCTGGTATGGGCGACGCGCTGGCAACGTACTTCGAGGCGCGTTCGTGCGCCGCGGCGCACGGTACCAACGAGCACGGTGGCGCGTCGGGACACTTGGCCTTGGTTGCGGCTCGTGCCTGCTATGACACACTCATGGAGTGCGGCGTCGCTGCCAAGCGCGATCTTAAAAAGGGCCGTATATCGCCGGCGATTGAGCGCCTGATCGAGTGCAATATCCTACTCTCGGGCGTCGGCTTTGAGAGCGGTGGCCTAGCGCTTGCCCATGCCATCGCCAACGGCCTGACGATTCTGCCCGAGTGCAAGGCCATGCATGGTGAGGCCGTGGCATTTGGCCTGGTGGTGCAGCTTCGTTTGGAGCGCGCGCCCGAGCTTGATCAGGTGCTCGAGTTTTGCCAGCGCGTGGGTCTGCCGACGACACTCGAGGAGCTGGGCCTTGGTGAGATTTCCGATGATGACCTGCTGAGCGTTGCGGACGCAACTTTTAAGAACGAGCGCAATATGGCTAACGAACAGGCCAAGGTGACCAAACAAAAGCTCGTGCAGCTCATGTGCGGGGCATAGCTTGGCGCTTGATTGACCTTGTGCAATCGAGGCGGCGATAGGCCATAGGCTATTTTTCTCAAAGATGCGCCGCGTGTAATTTGCCCGAGGTGTGGGCCGATAGCGTATCATTATCTCTTGCTTGTTTGCACTGCTCAGGGAGGGGCCGCGCATGGCGCAGGAACACGATCTGTTTGATGACATTATCGAGATCAGCAAGGGTTTCGACTTTCTTAAAAACCCGCTTGGCGGTGTGACCGATGCGCTCGATCCGTCGGCGCCGCAGTGGAATCCTGCCGACTACAAGGAGCGTCCGCGCGGCAACACCATTCCGTGCCTGACCTGCAAAAACGAAAAGAGCGGCTGCTCCGCGTGCATGGATGTGTGCCCGGTCAACGCTATCGAGGTCGAGGAAGACTCTATCGAGATTCTCGACTCCTGCCGCAAGTGCGGCCTGTGCGCCGCTGCCTGTCCGACCGAGGCAATCATCTCGCCGCGCCTGGCGCCCAAAAACCTGTATGACGACATTGTCTCGGCGGCAACGAGCCACGAGACCGCCTACGTCACCTGCACACGCGCCCTCAAGCGCATGCCGCGCGAGAACGAGGTCGTCGTTGCCTGCGTGGGCGATATTACGGCCGAGACCTGGTTCTCGGTACTGGCGGACTATCCCAACGTGAGCGTGTACCTTCCGCTGGGCGTGTGCGATAAATGCCGCAACACCGGTGGCGAGGATATCCTGGGCGAGGCGATTGCGAAGGCTGAGGAGTGGTCTGGCACGGGTATGGGCCTGGAGGTCGACCCCAAGAGCCTCAAGTGCCATAAGCTCCGCGAGTACGAGCGCAAGGAGTACATGGAAAAGATTGCCCGCACGACGGGTCTGACGGTGACCAAGCTCAACCCGGCGACGGCGGCGCTGGCCTCGGTGACGCAGAAGTTGAAGGCCCACCGTCACCAGATTACTCAGCTGGAGCGCACGCTCAACACCATGTGCGGCACCACGACGGCAAAGCGTCGCCGTTCGCTCACTCATGGGCGGCAGCTGGTGCTTTCGACACTGCAGAACCATCCCGAGCTTGCCCAGAACATGCAGGTGAGTACGCCTGAGTGCGATTTTGACAAGTGCACATCGTGTGGCGAGTGCGTCAATGTATGCCCCACGTTCGCCTGCGATTTGGTGGGAAGCGGCCGCTTCGCGTTGGAGTCCACGTATTGCTTGGGCTGCGGTGCCTGTGTCAAGGTTTGTCCCGAACATGCGCTCAAGCTGGTCGAACACGATGCGTCCAACTTGGTTGTCATCGACCCCGAGGCCGAGGAAAAGGCCGCTCAGAAGGCCAAAGCCCACGAAGAGGCCCAAAAGGTAAAAGCCGAGGCGAAGGCCAAGCTCGACAAGATGCTCGACCAGGTGGAGAAGCTCGCGGACTAGCCAGCTACCCCAATCTCTGCTTCATTTGCGCCGCCGCGGTGTCCGGATTCGCCCGGATGCTGTGGCGGCGCTATACTTATGCAGTTTGAAGTACCTGTACCAAAAGGAGCTGTCGTGTCCCTTTCCATCGGTATCGTGGGCCTGCCCAACGTGGGCAAGTCGACGCTGTTCACCGCGCTTACCAAAAAGACCGGCCTTGCCGCCAACTACCCGTTCGCCACGATCGACCCCAACGTGGGTATCGTCGATGTGCCCGATAGCCGCCTGCAAAAGCTCGCCGACATTGTCAACCCTGGCCGCATTGTGCCGGCTACGGTCGAGTTTGTCGACATCGCGGGCCTGGTGAAGGGTGCCAACGAGGGCGAGGGCCTGGGCAACCAGTTCTTGGCAAACATTCGCGAGACCGACGCTATCTGCGAGGTCGTGCGCTATTTTAAGGATCCCAACGTCATGCGTGAGGTGGGTCGCACGGGCGAGTTCGTCGATCCCGCCGGCGATGCCGACACCATCATGACCGAGCTTATCCTGGCCGACATGGGCACGCTCGAGAAGCAGCTGCCTAAGCTCGAGAAGGAGGCCAAGCGCGACAAGGAGCTCATGCCCAAGTTTGAGGTCGCCAAGCGCCTGCTCGCCTGGCTCAACGAGGGCAAGCGCGCCGCGTCCATGGAGATGACCGACGAGGAGCGCGCCGCTGCCAAGGGCCTGTTCCTACTCACCATGAAGCCCATCTTGTATGTGGCCAACGTGGACGAGGACATGCTCAACGAGGAGCTGGCGCCCATCGATGGCGTCAAGCCGCTGCCGATCTGCGCCAAGATCGAGGCCGAGCTTTCCGAGCTCGATCCCGAGGATGCGGCCGACTACCTGGAGAGCCTGGGCCTGGAGCAGCCCGGCCTGGACGTGCTCGCGCAGGCAGCCTACAAGCTGCTCGGTCTGCAGTCGTTCTTTACGGCTGGCGAGATGGAGGTCAAGGCCTGGACGGTGCGTCAGGGCGCGACCGCCCCGCAGGCCGCCGGTGTCATCCATACCGACTTTGAGCGCGGCTTTATTAAGGCCGAGGTCATTGGCTATGACGACTACATCGAGCTCGGTGGCGAGCAAGGCGCCAAGGCTGCAGGCAAGCTGCGCATCGAGGGCAAAGAGTATGTCATGGCCGATGGCGACGTCGTGCACTTCCGCTTTAACGTGTAAGGACGGCGAGCATGTTTAAATATGGAAAAAAAGCTGGCTACATGGGCATCGCGCTGCTGGTGCTTGCGGTGCTTCCGCTGGTGGTCGCAGCGTTTGTAATCCCCAACATTGGTCCCGAGGTGGCAACAAAGTTTAATGCCGCCGGTGAGGTGACGCGCTGGGGCAAGAGCTACGAGCTGCTGGCATTGCCGGTGCTCAACCTGCTGCTGAGCGTGGCGACGTACTTTACGGCGGGACGCCAGGCAAAGAACAATGAGGACTCCGCCGCCATGGCGCGCATCGTGTGCGAGCGCTACCTGCGAAACGGCTGCATCACGGGCGCATTCCTCAACGTAATTAACGTCTACTTTATGTATTCGGCGATTACCGGTACAGGCTTTGGCCTGGGCTTTTAGCTTGCGCCTTTAGGCAACGAGCCTGCAAGCATATTCGATGGCTGCTGCGAGGCCGCCGCTCGATCGTGGTTGAAAGACCACATCGGCGGCGGCCTCGTTTTCGTATCCGGCACCGCGAAGGCAGAGCGCGATACCGGCTTCCAAGAGAAGGGGCAGGCCACACTGGCTGGTTGCGATTACGGCAGCCTGATTGAGTGAGCAGCCGTGCGCTTGGCATTGGATGGCAAGTTCACCTTGCGCCGGGCAAGGGACCAAAACGGCGGCGACGCGACTTGATAGCAATGCAAATGCTGTGCGCTCATCGGGCGAAAGGCATTCTGCTTCAACGACGACGAGCTTGGGCGGTGCGCTGTTTGTGCGAAGCGTGGCTCGGTACATGCGGACCGAAGAACCCGACATAGAAAACTCCTGTATATTAGGCAAAACGTAAACTATAGTTTACGTTTTTGTTTTGCTCCATTTCAAACTCGTCTGCATGAACGAACATGCGAAACAGATTCTTGGCGAGCGAGTCGAGCGGACGCGCAAGGCCCTTGGTATCTCCAAGGTCGATTTTTGCGTGGCGGTTGGAATCAGCCGACCTTATCTCGATCAAATCGAAAACGGAACGGCAAACAGCACGCTCGAGATTTTATTTAAACTTGCGCCCGCGCTTGGCATGACGGTGTCAGAGCTCCTCGAGGGCATTGAGTAGGCGTTTTTGCTAGATTTGTCGTTTGCTGAACGGGTCCCCCCGACGGCGGCGTGCAAAAACCCGAGTATTCAGCATCCCTCAATAAATTGACAGCAACCGAAGGCGCAAATACGATGCTTGCTGTTTTTGATTATCCACAAAATTCATTATTATGAGGAATAATTGACGCGTGGGACGAGCCTATCGAACCGAAAAGCGATTTACAGCTAGCGGTTTTAACGTTTCTGGAAGGGGCGGGTGCTGAAAACTCCGCTTTTTGCACGTTCCGAGAGGTACCACGTGCCCCACAAGGCCCAAAGAGGCGGATTTTGTTTTATCTACACCATCGGGATGCGGTCATGGTTGACTTGGCTGTAGAACAGGCGCTGAATCTCGGCCGCATCACGTGACTGGCCGAGCGCCCACATGGTCTTGGCCACGAGCGTTTCGGTGGTCATATCGTCGCCGCGCAAAATACCCGGATGGTCGGCGTAGGCACGGCCGACCTCATAAACACCCAGATCGAGGCCCTCTTCGGGGACCTGTGTGGTCATAACGACGGTGCGACCCGAATCGACCCAGCGGAAAATTGCCTCCTGGAATGACTCGCCGGACTCGCCAAACTCGGGAATACCGCCAATGCCAAAGGTTTCCAGAATTACGGCGTCGTAGCTATCGGTCAGGGCGTCCAATACGCCTGGATTCACGCCGGGTGTGAGCTTAAGGACAAACACGCGCGAGTCGATACGGTCGTAGAAACGAACCGGGCTCTCATTCTGGTGGGTGCCGTGGAGCCCGTTGCGCACGATGCGGTCGTTGCGGATGTAGGCAATGGGCGGATAGTTGACGCTAATGAACGCGTTAAAGCTCATGGTGCGCTGCTTGCGGGCGCGCGTGCCGGCGATGGCCACACCGCCAAACACGATTGAGACGTCGTGCGAATGCTCGTCAAGCGCATAGAGCAGGCTCTGGTACAGATTGAGCTTGGCATCGGTAAAGGGGTTGCCCATGGGCTTTTGCGAGCCGGTGAGCACGATGGGCTTGGGGCTGTCCTGAATCAGGTAAGAAAGCGCCGCCGCGGTGTAGCTCATGGTGTCGGTGCCGTGCAGAATCACGAAGCCGTCGTGGTCGGCATAGCCCTCGACGATGACGTCGAGGATACGCATCCAGTCACTCGGACGCATATTGGTGCTGTCGATGTTCATGGGCTGCACGACGTCGAGCTCGCAGAGGCCCGAGATCTCGGGGACGCTCTGGGCGAGCTCCTCACCGGTCAGGGCGGGAGAGAGGCCGTTGCCGTCCTCGGTCGATGCGATGGTGCCGCCCGTGGCGATGAGAAGGATGCGCTTCATGTTGGTGTTCCTATCGTATTTGCCGCCCCAGAGGCGGAGTCGTTCGGCAGTATTGTGGCACAGGGTGTCCAATGTTCAAACGTATTACATCATCTGTAACGTTTGGTAACACTTCAATTGCCGTCAAATAGGGGCCCAGGTCGTGCGTTTGCCGTGCGCTGATGGCTGCGAGGGACGAGAAACCCCATATAACGTGTACACTATGAAAGTTATTCTCGTTTATTCGCGCGGGTGGGCATCGGCTCCCCGCCAACAAGAGGGGGAAACCATGGATCAAAAGGCTTCCGCAAAGGTCCTCGTACTCGACTTTGGTGCGCAGTACGGTCAGCTCATTGCCCGTCGCGTCCGCGACCTCAACGTGTATTCCGAGATTGTTCCCTGCGACATCTCGGCCGATGAGATTCGCGAGATGAACGCCTCTGCGCTCATCCTTTCCGGCGGCCCGGCCTCTGTGTACGCCGAGGACGCTCCGTCCATCGATCCTGCCATCTTTGACCTGGGCCTTCCCGTCCTGGGCTTCTGCTACGGCCATCAGATCACGGCCGTGACGCTCGGCGGCAAGGTCGGTCACTCCGAGGTGGGCGAGTACGGCCGCGCCACTATTACGCGCACTGCCGGCGCCAAGCTCTTTAACTCCACGCCCATGCAGCAAACCGTGTGGATGAGCCACCGCGACGCCGTGTCCGAGGTGCCCGAGGGCTTTACCGTTACCGCCAGCACCGACGTGTGCCCGGTTGCCGCCATGGAGTGCCCCGAGCGCAAGATTTTCACCACGCAGTTCCACCCCGAGGTCAAGCACTCCGAGTACGGTCAGCAGCTGCTGAGCAACTTCCTGTTTGAGATCTGCGGCCTGGAGCCCAACTGGAGCATGGACAACCTGGTCGAGACCATGACGGCCGAGTTCCGCGAGAAGGTCGGTAGCGACCGCGTGATTTTGGCCCTGTCCGGTGGCGTCGACTCCTCCGTCGTGGCTGCGCTGGGCGCTCGCGCCGTGGGCAAGCAGATGACCTGTGTGTTCATCAACCACGGCCTGCTGCGCAAGGGCGAGCCCGAGCAGGTGGAGGAGGTCTTCACCAAGCAGTTCGATGTCGACTTTATCCACGTTCACGCCGAGGACCGTTATGCCGAGCTTCTGGCCGGCGTGACCGAGCCCGAGGAGAAGCGCCGCATCATCGGTACTCAGTTCTGGAAAGAGTTCTTCGCCGTGGCGCAGCAGCTCGAGACCGATGGCAAGCCGGTCAAGTACCTGGCTCAGGGCACCATCTACCCCGACATCATCGAGTCCGGCGCTCGCAAGACGGGCGGCAAGACGGCCACCATCAAGAGCCATCACAACCTGATCCCGTTCCCCGAGGGCGTACACTTCGACCTCATTGAGCCGCTTGATCACTTCTTTAAGGACGAGGTCCGCGCACTTGGTCTGGCACTGGGTCTGCCGGGTCATATCGTGTTCCGTCAGCCTTTCCCGGGCCCGGGTCTGGCCATCCGCATTATCGGTGCGGTCGACAAGGAGAAGCTCGAGATCCTCAAAAACGCCGATGCCATCGTGCGCGAGGAGCTGGATGCCTACAACCAGCGCCTGTTTGAGCAGACCGGCGAGCGCAACTCCGAGCACAGCTGCTGGCAGTATTTCGCGGTCCTGCCCGACATCAAGTCCGTTGGCGTTATGGGCGACGAGCGCACCTATCAGCGCCCGATCATCCTGCGTGCCGTCGAATCCAGTGATGCCATGACCGCCGACTGGGCCAAGCTGCCCTACGAGGTGCTGGCCCGCATTTCCGGCCGCATCGTGGCCGAGGTTCCCGGCGCCAACCGCGTGTGCTACGACATTACGTCCAAGCCGCCCGCGACCATTGAGTGGGAGTAAGTGAAAATCCTACTTAAGGCACATTTTTTTGCAGTCTGTCGTTAATTAGTGCCTTAACTGCAGAACTTGAGCCCGACTCGCTTAGCGAGTCGGGCTTTTTTCGTGCACGAATCGAGAATCGGGTGCCTGACCGCATTCAATGAACGCCAAGTGAGCAACGTTGCAAATGCCCCTATATCGGCACAATTGCAACATGGGTCTGAATCAAAGGCCGTTCAGGCTCGAGCCCGGGAGGGTTCCAGCTCGCTCTCGTGCGGCAGCAGCAGATCGCAGAGGTTTACGTGCAGGCCCCGGTAGTCCGGGCATATGCGCTCGAGCACGGTGACACAGCTCTCGACGTCGAACCGCGCGATCCAGCGCGCCTCGACGAGGAGCTGCGCTAGGTACGCCTCCACGTAGTCGATCCCCAAAAGACCCGGGCCCACCGGCTCGCTCAGCTGGTAGTCGATGTCGCAGGGGACCTCGTGCGCGGCGAAGTGGACGTCGTAGCGCCTCTTTAACTCTCCCAGGCTCGCCAACGTGTCGCGCAGCGCCACGTTGCGGATGGGCGGCATGGTCGCAACCACGTCCCACCAGAGAGCGAGGGCCGCGTCCGTCCGCTTCTGGAGTGCGCGAACGCCCTCATGCCAGAGCACGATGGGATCGTCAACGTCGAGCACGATGGCGGCCTCCTCGGGCGTGGCGTCTGCGACGCCCAGCGCATAGGCGACCGACATGGCGAGTTCATGTATCTCGCAGGCCGACACGCTCGACGATCCGGCAGCACAGTACAGGTCGGCAACGTGCGCCAGAAGGCGCGTAAAATTATCCGACGCCCTACCTGCGTTGGGGACGCCAGCTCCTCCGCTAATCGCCCCAGCCATCGGACCACCCCTCTCCGTCCCAGCCATCCACATACTCGTCGAAGTCCCACTCGGCGGAATCGAATGTGTACGCGCGCCCCTCGTCGTCGACGATGCGGTACTCGCCGTCGTCCCCCGCCTCGGCCGCGCGCATGTATTCGGCGGAGAAGCGCATGACCTCCTTCGCCGGCATCGATGCGACCTCGGCAGCGTCTCCCCACGCGTCCAGGCAGTTTCGCAGGGCGTCGGCGATCTCCGCGTCAGGCACGTCGACGGACAGCTCGTCGCGGATGGCATAGAAGGCGTCCTGCAGCTCTGCAAGCACCTTCGCCACGCTGGTTTGCGAAAGATACGGCGAGCCTGACACAGCTCCGGCTACCTCGACGATAGCCGGCAGCCCGAACTCCACCCGCTCGGTGTCAGCCAGCGCCTCAACCCGGCGCTCGGCCAGCATCCGATAGTCCTCCCGCGTGATCGAGAGGCCACCTGAAGCAAGCCGCCCGTTCACCTCGGCCAACGTCGACCCCGCGACGCTCGTTGAAAACGCAAGCCACATGTCAAATCCCATGGACAACACCCCTTCCAAAATCGCGGTCAATGCCTAATATCGCGTGGGGGCGCCAAGTTCAAGACTGAAAATCTTGACCAGAGTATGGTAATGTGGCCACTGTCAGACGGCGCTTCTCCACGAAAGCTTACGCCACAGCGATGCGCCCTGGCGCACTTGCCGCACCTTCTGCAGGGTGCTGGCGATCGGATCTAACTCTGCTATCGAGGGAAGAGAAAACAGCTCTTCAGAGGGTCGCCCTCATCGGCATTTTCATCGTTTTACCATCCTTTTATCTTATGCTGAAATGAAAAGTAAAATGGGATGTCAGCGACACTGTCGGCTTTGTTCGCGTTGTTGGCGCCGAGTCAATAACGCCAATGTTTACATGCTGATTCCCGCTCCCGTAGGTCAACGATGGGAATCGACAGGGAAGCGGCTAGCGCACATTGTTCGATTTTTTTCAAGGATTCGCGGCGGTCCCGCCCCTCGCAGCAATCTACAATAGGCGTGTTGAGAACCAGCCGAAGCCTTCGGCAAGCACCGGCGAGAGAAAGGCTCAGGTGCATGAGGAACTAGCGATGCCCATACACAACACCCGTAACCAGACTTTCATGCTGGCGGCCATGCCCGAACGGGTGCAGCATCGTGCGTCCAAGCACCAACCTCAATCCAAGCAATCCCTACAAGATTCAGCAAGGCGCAATGCTGCATCCCATGGCCTCCTGCGGAAACCGAAGGCAAAATGCAGCTCAACCACTTTCGGATTCCATTCGACCAAGGAGAAAACTGATGTCGTCGAGCGCGGAGTATCTAAATTACATACTGGACCTGTTGCATGAGGTTCCCGCCCCGACCTATCGCAAGATGATGGGCGAATACCTGTTGTACAGCGACGGTGTCCTGTTCGGCGGCATCTACGACGACAGATTCCTTCTGAAAGACGTCCCGGCCGCACGGGAAGCCTTTTCAACGGAGCAAGTCCCCTATGAGGGGGCGAAGCCGATGCTTCTCGTTGATAGCGAAAATCCAACGCTAATCGCGGCAGTGGTCGATGCCATGCTCCCCCAGCTCCCCCTTCCGAAAAAGAGGAAATAATCTTCTTGACCCTCCCCAAAGGGGAGGCCTCAAAATAGGCGTCGTCAGAGGAAAGGAGGCATCTCAGATGCTGAAAATCGGAGAGTTCTCCAAATTGTCCATGCTCACGGTGAAGACCCTGCGCTTCTACGAGAAGGAGGGCCTTTTGCAGCCCGCCCAGGTAGACCCATGGACGGGCTATCGCCTGTACGAGACATCGCAGCTCAAGGACGCGGCGCACGTCAAGGCCCTTC
Source organism: Collinsella sp. Sow4_E3 (assembly GCF_052116285.1). Taxonomy (NCBI): domain Bacteria; kingdom Bacillati; phylum Actinomycetota; class Coriobacteriia; order Coriobacteriales; family Coriobacteriaceae; genus Collinsella; species Collinsella sp. Sow4_E3. The sequence goes on along the minus strand of NZ_JBQKLJ010000015.1, from coordinate 11,094 downwards.
GCCAGCTGGGCATTCCGGTTGCCCAGATCAAGGCCATACTTGCCGGCGCAGACCAGCGGGAGATTCTCCTGGAGCAGGCGCGCACGCTCCAACAGCAAGAAGCAGAGATTGCCAAAAGCCTTTCCGTCATCCACCACCTACTGGAAGGAAACGGCATGAAGTACCAAGTAACCGAAAAGACCATCCCCGCTTGCATCGTCTACTACTCCGAGGCCACGCTTTCTCGCTACTCCGACGCCATGAGCTGGATTCCCGCCCAGGGCGCCGAGGCGAAGGCCCTGAACCCCGGCCTGAAGTGCGCCGAACCACCTTATGAGTTCGTGGAGTACCTGGATTGCGAGTACCGCGAATCCGATGTGCGCGTGCGCCACTCCGAGGCCGTGGAAGCGTTCGGCGTGGAAAGTGACAACATCAAGTTCCGCGAGGTCCCCGAAACCAAGGTGCTGAGCATCTACCACCAGGGCGCCTATGACAACATCGGCGAGGCCTATTCGTTCATCATGAAGTATGCCGAGGACAACGGCTACAAGGTGGCCGGCTTCTCCCGTGAAAGCTACATCGACGGCATTTGGAACAAGGAGTCCGTTGACGAATGGCTCACCGAGATCCAACTGCCCGTCGAGTAAGGCGGATTCCCCATCTGAAGGGTTGCAGCTAATCGCAAAAGCAAAAGTGGCTCGGCCGAACATCAGCCGAGCCACTAAACGTAAGGCAGAATCGAGAACTGCCTATGGTAATTAACTTTATTTTCAGACCTCTAAGCCATTGGTCCAAAACGAAGGCGTTTGTCACGCGAAAAACAGCCCGTGACAACATTTTGACAACATGGATTTTCGCGAATTTTGTTTAATCCAGCGTAAAACTCTTCAAAATGCCGCACTACGACAAAAACTGAAGAAAATACGGCACGATTTGATTATTGAGTGGGAATAGGAGAAAATTGGGAATAGAATTCCCAATTTTAGTAGGAACAGCGTAATTAGGTACGCGAATGGGGAGGGGAGTCCCGCGGGACTCCCCTCTGTTTAGATCGAGAATTAGAACGGTAACGTCACGTATGCTTTATACGTGCTTGCATTTGCGATACGCGGCTAACGCGATGCCGACTGCTATCAGGGCTGCTGCACTGAAGCAGAGGGATGCCAGGAGTGCCATCTGGTTGTCACCGGTCCGGGGGATTATTGAGTTGGTGGGAGCGGAGTCGACATTCTTTTCCCACTGGGCGTACAGGGTGGTGTCCTGGTCTGCGTTCTTCTTGGGGTCGAAGGCCTGCTTGCCTTCCTTGTCGTAGGTCCAGCCTTTGAAGGTGTAGCCTTCAGCGGTGGGATCATCGATAAGGGTGATGGGCTTGCCCCTCTTGGTCTGCTTGGTCACACTGTCGCCGTGGCCGTTCATGTCGAAGGTGACATCGACCATTTCGATGATGGGAGTGGAGGGAGCTTCCCAGACAGCCGTGAAGGTGATGTTTTCTTTAGCGGTGTATTCGCCTTTAAGGGGATCGGTGCCTTCGGAGCCCTTAGGAATCCAGCCAACGAATGTGTAGTCGCCGTCAGTGCCGAGGTCAGGGAGTTCGACGACTTGGCCCTTGTTCACGGTCACGGCTTCAGGTGCGGTCCCGAATTCGGATTCGAAGGAAACGGTGACCTTTTCCTTTTCGGTCCATTTGGCGTAGACGGTCATGTTCGTAGCGGCGGTGCCGTTGAACGAGGTGGTGAGGCTCTCATCGGTGAACCAGCCGCCGAAGTCATAATTCGGGTCTGTGGGCTGGGGCAGGGTGACGGACGTCCCCTTCTTGACCGTAATGGGGTTGATGATCTGGGTTCCGTGGCTGTTCATATTGAAGGTCACGGTGACGGTTTCGTAAAGCTCTGCTTTAGTGAATCGGGTAGTGGGTTTCGAGCCTTCAATGGAAGGTGCTCCGGTTTGGCCGCCATTAGGAATAGGGTCTGTAAATTTGGCGATTAATGTTTGTCCATCATTCGTTGTCAACTCGAGGACAGATGGGGGAATTGGACCTCCGTCGTTATTCGTGATATGGGCCTCCAGGTGATCGTTCCGGCTATCTATTTTTATTTCAAGCGAAAGGTTCTTTTCATTTGCTTCAACGACGCCATATCCCGGCGCTTTGACTTCATTCCAAGTGGCAATGGGCTCTTCGCCTTCAGCCCAGGCGTAATTCTGGGTGCCGGAGAAGGTGAAGGCGCAAACGCCGACGATGGCTGCGAGCGTGAGGACGAAAACCGTCCGGCGCCTGGCCAAGGTCTCTTTAGCCTGTATCTTCATCGTATCCTCCAATTCAAGCGTGCGTTCCCTATTGCAACATTGCATTTCATGTTAACAGAGAATTATTTTCGGGCATGTCCCTTGCTCGGCTCGGGCTTGCTCTGGACGGGGATGCTTCGTGGTCTTGATGGGGTGGGTGCCTGGTTCGAAGGAGGCAGAATCTGGTTTGGTGGTGCAGAAAAGTAACAAATATGATTTATTAGAGGGGTAATTACATTCAACCGACGCATAGCCAACAAAGATTCGGTTATTCTTTACCAAATCGAAAAAACGCAGCAACACACTGTACGTCGTGTTGCGTTTTACGTTGGTTCAATTCGATGCGATTGGAGCAGACATGAGCTTCATGGATTCCAAATTCTCCAAATGGGGAGAGGTCGCAACTGCAGTTCTCTCCCAATCGCTTGCGAAAAGATTTGCGAGGGTGATGCTGGCGGCAGTGCTGGCAGCATCTTTTCTGCCCGTCGCAGCTTTCGCTGATGCCCCTGCAATCAGTGGCCCAAATCAGATTAAGTACTACATGACTGCGCAATATACCAATGGAACATCAAGGTCTGAATATAATTGGACTTGGTCCTCTGAGGACGGTGGAGCTATCGAAATCTCGAGTATTGACAAATCGCCTAATGGGCAGACCGTTTCTGTAACGGGAACTGAACTCGGCCACGTGACTTTGATGGTTTCGGGGGGTGATGCGGATGAGGAACGCTTCGAAATCGAGATTACAAAGCGTGACGTAAGGTTGTCTTCCTCGAGCGACTACAAGATCTATGGCGGCACCCCTCTTACTATCGGAGGAATTAGTGTCGATGGGGACGGTTGGGCTCCTCTTGACGAAGACGGAGTTCGATTCAATATTACCGGGTCTCAGACGAATGCTGGCGAATCGGAAAATACGTTTGACGTAGTGTTACCTTTAGGTAGTGAGGAATACTTCGAGAAACACTACAATATTTCCATACGTTATGGTGTCTTGAGGGTCGAAAAGCGTCCGGTCACCCTGACCTCCGCGAGTGGTTCCAAGGAGTACGACGGCAAGCCCTTGACCAATCACGAGGTCACCGTTGGGGAGGCTGCCTGGGGCACTGGTTGGGTCGATGGCCAAGGTGCCACCTATTCTTTCACCGGCTCGCAGAAGATCGTCGGCTCCTCCGAGAATGCGTTCGAATGCATCCCCAACGAGGGAACCAATCTGGACAACTATCAGATCAACAAGACGTACGGGACCCTGACCGTTACCGACCGTAGCGAGAAGTACCATATCACCCTCACTCCCAATTCCAAGTCCGTGACCTACGACGGCACCGAGAAGTCCGCATCCGGTTTCGAGACCCTGGAGTTCCAGATCAATGGTCAGACCTTCTACGTTTCCGGCGTTGAGGCTTCTGCAACGGGCACCGATGCAGGCGAGTACCCTGTCAAGGTTTCCGGCCAAGCCGTCGTCATCGATTCCGACGGCAACGATGTGACCGACCAGTTCACCGTGAACATCGACGATGCCAAGCTGACCATCGTCGGGGGCGACTCCGATAAGTCTGCATCCAATCTCCCTCACACCGGCGATAGTGCCGCCCTCTATGCAATGGGCATCTGCGGCGTTGCGATCGCTGCCGGTGCTGGGGCGCTCTTCACGTTCAGAAAGCGCAACAACTATAAATAAGCACGGATACCATTGGTGCAGCTCCATTGAAATGAAGCGCTAAGATAATCAGAAAAGGCACCTTCCCGTCTGGGAAGGTGCCAACTTTGTGCGCCGAGCATGGCATGTCAGAGAGCAAGCGTTTTGTTGAGGGAGTAAATTGTTTGCCAGCAGCCTCTGACCATGCTAAATCTGTCTACTATTCAAACAGAAAAACGAGCAGCTCAACATATTTTCCTGCAGAAAAGAATACGGCAGTGCACGCAACGCGGCCGGCCCCTTCCCTTCCTGCCGAAATCCCCACGCCTGCCATCCGCTTTTTCTATGCAAATATTCACAAAAACGCGAAAAAGGAATAAAAATACCTTATCGATTATTTGACGAGAAAGGGAACACAATGGGTAGACTCGAAGGCAAAGTTGCTATCGTAACGGGCTCCACCAGCGGTATTGGCATCGGTATCGCAAAGGTATACGCAGCCGAGGGCGCAACGGTTGTTATTAGTGGTCGTCGTGCCGAAAAAGGCCAAGTTGTAGTTGATCAAATTGTTGAAGCAGGCGGCAAGGCAAGCTTCCACTATTTCGACATTACCGAACCAGCAAGCATCGAAGCGCTTATTGCAGACACTGTAGAGCAATACGGCAAGCTCGATATTTTGGTAAACAATGCAGCAAACGTTGCCCTCAAGGACGGTCGTGTTGACGAGCTCACCCTTGAAATGTGGGACGCTATTTTGGAAAGCGACCTGCGCGGCACCTTCTATGCAACGAAGTGCGCTATCCCCTACATGAAAGAAATTGGTGGCGGCGCAATCGTCAACATTGGCTCTATGGCATCATGTGCAGGCGACTTAGGTTCTACCGCTTATGCATGCGCCAAGGCGGGCGTAGACATCTTCACGCAATACGTTGCCTTGCAATACGGCAAAGACAACATCCGCTGCAATTGCATCCGTCCAGGCTTGATTGTTACGCCAGAAAACGAGGCGAAGGTTCCTCAGATGCTCAAAGATATCTTCTTGGGTAGCATCATGGTTAACCGCTACGGTTGCCCAGAAGACATTGCTCATGCAGCCGTATATTTTGGCTCCGATGAAAGTACCTACACCACGGGACAGATCATCAACGTTGACGGCGGCATGAATTCGCACGCTCCAACCGTTGCTCAGTTCCGCCAGATGAATTCCCGCACGTGGTAATTCGTACAGGCGAATAGACCAGTACGAAAGCGCGAACGCGAGAATGCGGAAAGCGTGAACGCATGAACGCATGAACGTGCTAGAGTGTGAATGCGCGAAGGTGCGCATGACTGAATGCGCGAAAGCACACCACGCACGCAAAAGATTTCTTGCAGATAGAATCTACATGGCCGCTCTTTGCGGGTGGCCATGTTTTTTGCGCAGGCAATCTGTTGGCTAAGACTTATAGGACAAAATGTGTGTCCACGTTGGGGGGCATCGGCGCAGGTCGACGCCCCTTTTTCAGCCGTATAAATTCCGTGCCCGCTTTTAACCGCTCGGATAGAATGTGTGTCCGGTTGCCTATCGTTCCCACAGGTATATAACCTTTTCCGGAACCGTTAAATACCTTTTCGGAAGAGGTGCCCATGAAGACCGTCTATTGCCCCTACTGCGGCGGGCGGCCTTCAGGAGCAGGACGGCCGAGTTCTGGGAGGTCTGGTCCACGCTCGCCCCCCCCGACGGCGGGGGCGGGTTCGCCAAGGCCGTGCGCGAGACCTGGCCGCAAACCATGGTCCAGCGCTGCCTTTGGCATGCTTTCTCCCAGGTGAACAGGCACATGACTAGCAGGCCGAGGCTGAGGGCGGGGATCGAGCTGAGGGGGCTGGCCGTCGACCTTATGCACGTTGAGACCCTGAGGGAGGCCGGGTAGCGGCGGGCGCCTTCTCGGCAGATACATCGATTGAAAGGCCCGATCCATTCTCGACAGGCACGATGCCGAACTCGTCCTCCAGCTGCAGAAGGAGGCCCAGGAGGTCTCGGGCGTTCTCTGCCCTGAAGTCCAACAGGCAAGCGGAGAGATGTCGAGAGCTTCGGCGATGGCTTCCACCTGAGGCTGCTTGGGAGTCCTGAAATCCGTCTCATAGTGACGGATCGCGCCCTTGGAGACGCCGATTTTCTCGCCCAGCTCTCCCTGATAGAGCCCGCGAAGCTTACGGTAGTACCTGATTTTCTCGCCGGTAGTAAAGTGCGCTAAAGCAAATTGGAGAGCGAGAAGCCCTTTCGGGATACAGCGTGTTTGCGTATTGCCGCAGTGCCGGTAAGGACTGCGAAGTCGCATAGATTGGCCCCCGCGGCTCTGCGGGACTAATGACCGCTGAGCCGCGGGGGCTTGTGTTCGAGGGTTTGTGAGCCGTTCTGTAATGCTGGCACCTTTTGACGTGGTTCTATCCCTTGTAGACGATGCGGCCGTCGGAGATGGTGTAGACCACGCGCGTGTCGGAGATGGCCTTGGCATCGGCTTCGAGAATGTTGGTATCCAGCACGACGAGATCGGCGAACTTGCCTACTTCAACGGTGCCGATAATATCGTCCATGAAGTTCTGGTAGGCGTCGTTCTTGGTGTAGGCCTCGAGCAGCTGATAGGCTGTGAGCCCCTGTTCGGGCCAGCGGGTCATGTCGGTGTCCTCTTCCTCGGGATAGGGCGAGTTGCGGGTAACGCCAACCTCGATCGCATCGAGCGGGGCAAATGGAATGACGGGGGCGTCTGAGGAGCCGCTGATGCAGATGCCTGCCTCGGCCAAGTGCTTTGTTGGGTACAACGCCATGGCGCGCTCGTCGCCGATATAGGCGCGCTCCAGGTCCATGAGATCATCGTGGTACATCATCAGGAATTGGAGATTCGCCACTACATCCAAATCGGCCATGCGCTGGATATCCTCATCGGTAATGGCGCATACGTGGGTGATCGTGTGCCGCGCGTCGCGCTTCCCATTGGTCGCCCGAGCCTCCTCGAAGGCATCAAGGGTGCCGTGAACGGCGCCGTCGCCCATGGCGTGCACGTGCACCTGAACGCCTTCTGCATCAAAGTCGTGTACAAGACGGGTAAAGTCTTCCTGAGACCAGATGGGTTCGCCGCACCAATGATCGCCGAGTCCCGTTGATTCCTGGTAGGGTTCCAGGAAGACGGCGGTGCCTCTTTCGGTCACTCCGTCGTAGAAAATCTTCACGGTATTCGAAGAAATCATGTCTGTGGCGGAGTCGTTGTAGGACTTGATGGCGGAAAGCACCTCGTCATAGGTGCGGCCTTCTTTCATAGTGGGGACGACGCGCATGCGCAGGGTCAAATTGCCCTCGTCCTCCAACTTGTGATACATGTCGATAATATCAAGACCGCCTTGGGTGATATTTGTAATGCCGGTTATGCCATAGGAGTTTGCTTCCTTCATGAATTTGCGCATGGCCTTTTTCAGATTATCGTTGGTCATGGTGTTGGGCATGATGGCGAATACAATTCCCTTGGCGGCATCGGAGACGCACCCCGAAGGCTCTCCCTTCTCATTGCGATAGAACAGGCCGCCTTCTGGGTCGGGGGTGTCGGCAGTTACGCCAGCCATTTCGAGGGCCTTGGAATTGACCCAAGCGGCGTGGTAGGAGACGTCGTGGATGAGAATGGGCTTATCGGGGCAGATGGCATCTAGATCTTCTTTCGAGGGCCCGGGATTCGAGCCGTCGGGAAGCTGGTAGGCATTGAGCATGAAAGGCGCTCCGATGTAGCCCTCCTCGTCGGGATGGTCTTCCACGAAGGCGCGGATTGCCTCGAGGTATTCCTCGTTGGTGGTAAGCCCCGTCAGGTCGATCTGGAAGAGGGCGTTGAACCAGTTGCCAGGGGCGTGGATGTGGCCGTCAATGAAGCCGGGGGAGACGAACTTGCCATCGAGGTCGATGACTTGAGTCTTGTCTCCTACGAAAGCATCGATGCCCGAATCGTCGCCCACGTACACGATCTTGTTGCCCGCGATAGCGACGGCTGATGCAACATCGCTTTCTGACACCATGGTCTGCACATGGCCGTTGCGGAGCACGATATCGGCAATGTTTTGATCGGCGGAACCGGGCGTGGCATTTGATCCAGGCTGCTCCCCGGATGCGCATCCCCAGAGTCCGCCCGAGAACGCGGCAGCCGCTAGGGCGCTCGATCCAATGACGAAACGACGGCGGCTGAGAGGTTGCTTCTGATGGGATGTGCTCATAAGACCCTCCTTAATTTGGTTGCAGCGCTGTCTCTTTTTTTGCGCTGCAGTAATTGAACCTTAAGAGTCAGGGGGTTCTTTGTTAAGAAAAACAGAGAGGGATTTGAGATTAATCGGAGGATGATTTTCTATCCCCCTGTCTCTGAACAGCGAAAATGCAGGGAGACAAATCGGACGTTGGGGTAGTTTTAGCCTTGGGTGCTAAATCTTCTATAATGTTGCCGCTTGATGAAGGAGGAGTCGTGTCCCTCGCTTTTCTCTACAATGTGGCAAGTTGCATCGCCTATGCGTTAGTCAGTGCTGCCTATGGGAGTCTGCACTATGTCGAGCGCAGGCGGGGCTATCTCTTCGTCGCGCTCACCTTCCTTTTGTATACGATAGATATATGTTCTGTATTCATGTATGAGTTCGTTCCGGAATTCGCGATGCAATTCGAGGGCACGCGAAACGCCTATCCTATGCTCCGCTTTGCATTCAACATGGTGGTAATCCTCTTGTATCGGCTCGTGCTCGGCAGCTTGCTCTCGCGCAGCATCTCTCCCGTCGAGGGATTATTTTGGGCAGTTTGCATGATGGTGGCTTTGGCAAGTGGCGCTTCGTCAGTCGAATCGGTTGCACTATGGCGCGAGTTTCTCTTTACCAGGTTGTTGGCGATCTGGGTAATAGGGTACGGCATCTTCTGTTTGGCGGCAGAGTTTCGACGCATGAGCCGATGGCGATGGGTTCTCTCGCTCTTACTTGTGCTCATATATGCCTTGGCGGAAGCAGCAACGTATTTGGCCTTTAGACAGGAGGGCGGCGCGCGCTCCGCCTCTCCTCGTAGGGTTCCCGTTGAGATTATGGCGCTTTGCTTCACCGTGGCTGCGTATGTCTTTCTTGCACATCATCGGCGGATGCGTAATGTGCGGTTGGCGGAATCCCTTGTGCCCTGGATTGCTCGCGAATACGGGCTGACCAAGCGCGAGGAAGCACTGTTGTCGCTCCTTGAAAAGGGCGCATCGAACAAGGAGATTGCTGAGCAAGAATGCATTTCCGTCAACACGGTGAAAACCCACATATCGAATATTTACGCCAAGCTTGGTGTGAGTGGCCGAGACGAGCTTGCGCAAAAACTTAGAAAGGAACTGAGCGGCCGCAAGAGGGCCGGGCTCTGAGAGGCTGGGGGTCGGTGCGGCTATGCGGCCGCCCCCTACGGGATCAGCCGTCTACGTATTCTTGGGCGTCGGGCGCGTCGGTTCCTTAGAACGGAGGCGCAAGGTGTTGACAGCGGCGCACAGGGCGAAGAAACCAGTTCAATATCAATCCGTTTAGGCGTTAGGACTAGTTAGGATTAGTTAGGATTAGCTAGGATTAGCCAGGGCAAGGTGTGCGGTGAGCTAATGTAATCTGAAAATAATCCTGGTTATTTCTTCTCAAAACTACGGGTGCGCCCCATGCTGTGTGGCGCAAGGGAGCGTCTCGCTCATTTCGGGGCGCTTCATGGGAGCGCGGTCCGCAAGGGGCGGTCCGGCCAACGAATTTTGAAGGAGATTTCAATGGTCAAAGATTACATCGACACCAACGACTTCACAAAAGAAGAGCTGCTCGGCATGGTAGATCTGGCCATCGCCATGAAGGGGCTCATCAAGGAGGGCGGCGAGTACCCGCACCTGCTGAAGGACAAGACCCTCGGCATGATTTTCCAGCAGGTGTCCACCCGTACCCGCATCTCCTTCGAGACGGCCATGACCGACCTCGGCGGTCACGCCGAGTTCTTCGGCCCCGGCTCCATCCAGCTGGGTGGCCATGAGTCCATCGAGGACTCCGGCCGCGTTATGGGAAGCCTCGTCGACATCCTCATGGCCCGCGTCGATCGTCATAAGGATGTAGTGAGCTTGGCGAAGTACTCCGCGGCCCCCGTCATCAACGGCATGAGCGAGTACAACCATCCCACCCAGGAGCTCGGCGACCTCATGACCATGATCGAGAACCTCCCCGAGGGCAAGAAGATCGAGGACTGCAAGTTTGCCTGGATCGGCGATGCCACCCAGACCTGCGCGTCGCTCATGTTCATCTGCACGAAGATGGGCATGGACTTCGTGCAGTTCGGACCGAAGGGGCATCAGATTCCCGACGGCTGCCTGCATATTGGCACCGATGAGGAGCGCGCCGAGTTCGGCAAGCATCTCATGGCTATCGGCGAGGAGAACTGCAAGGTCTCCGGCGGCACCATCACCATTTCCGACGACATTTCCTGCATCGAGGGCGCCGACTTCGTGTACACCGATGTGTGGTACGGCCTCTACGACAGTGAAGTCTCCAGCTCCAGCTACATGGATGTGTTCTATCCGAAGTACCAGGTGACCTGGGATATGATGAACGTTGCCGGTCCGAACAGCATGTTCATGCACTGCCTGCCCGCCAACCGTGGCGAGGAAGTCGTCGACGAGGTCATGGACGATCCCGAGCGCTCCCTGTGCTGGGTCGAGGCCGAGAACCGCAAGCACTCCATTCGCGCCATCCTGGCTACTCTGTGCCCCCAGAGCGAGCCCGACGAGGAGAAGGCTGCGGCATACCGCGCCACCATCAATGAGCGCATGGCCGCTTTCGGTAAGCACGGTCTGTAAGACGTACCAGGTCGGGCGAGCTACGGCTCGCCCGCCTTCGCAGGAGATGGGCGACCTCATGGCCATCGGCGAGGAGAACTGCAAAGTCTCCGACGACAACCGAGTGCATCAAGGGCGCCGACTTCATCTACACCGACGTGTGGTATGGCCTGTACGATGCTTTCTGATGGGCAGCAGCAGATGCTTGTCTCTTGCTGCCCATCATCTGCGCCACTGCGTGTAAGCACTGGCGCCCTGTCTGAAAACGACTGAGCAAAGGATTAAATATGAGTGACGGAAAGAAAAAGCTTTCCTTCCTGACGGTCATTTCGACCATCATCTGCGTCGTCTTCGTTTGCGAGGCCGCCGCTCCTGCTG
>NZ_JBQKLJ010000014.1:0-58016 GCF_052116285.1 Collinsella sp. Sow4_E3 | reverse complement strand
GGCGAGTCCGCCGGCAGGCGGGCGAAGCCGGTGCGGATCCGCGCAGCGGATACGCGGACGTCCTTTCGCCCGCACCATTGATTGAAAGAGCTCCCAGCAATGGGAGCTTTTTTGTTATGGGCCTCCTGATGGTGTCACATGGCTGCTTTGTGCGGGTATCCTAGTGCCAACGTGTGCCCATCGGAGGAGAGACCATGCTGTTATCCGGTATTATCGCTGCCCTTACGAGCCTTCTACTTCCCATCATCATTTTGTTGCTACTGCTTCCCAACGCCTGCTATGTCGTTGAACAGCAGCATGCTGTGATCATCGAGCGCCTGGGCAAGTTTAACCGCATCGTCAACGCGGGTTTCCACATGAAGGTGCCCGTGATCGACCGCAAGGCCGCCACGGTGAGTCTGCGCACCATGAAAAACGGTTTTGGGATCGACGTTAAGACCCAGGACAACGTGACTATCGGCCTTGAGGTCTCTGCTCAGTACCACGTGAGCTATGACATGGGAGCCGGCCCGGCAGATTCGGGCATCTACAAGAGCTACTACATGCTGCAGGAGCCCGTCGACCAGATGCGCGACTTCATTACCGATGCCCTGCGCTCTTCCATCCCTGGCTATACCCTTGATGAGGTCTTTGCCAAGAAGGATGACATTGCCAAGGACGTCAACGCCACCGTATCCGAGCAGATGGCCGCCTACGGCTTTACCCTCGTGTCGACGCTCATCACCAAGATCGCGCTGCCGACCGAGGTCGAGAACTCTATGAATGACATCAACGCCGCCCAGCGTAAGCGCGCTGCTGCGCAGGAGCTCGCTGAGGCCGACCGCATCAAGCGCGTTACCGAGGCGACCGCCGAGGCCGAGGCAATGGAAAAGGCGGGCGAAGGCATCGCCAACCAGCGCAAGGCCATCGCGCTGGGTATCAAGGATTCGCTCGAGATTATCCAGGAGACGGGCGTCGGCAACGATGAGGCCAACCAGCTGTTCATGTTTACGCAATGGTCCGAGATGATGACGGAGTTCGCTCGCACGGGTAAAACATCGACGGTCGTGCTGCCGAGCGACTTTTCGCAGTCGGCCTCTATGTTCGAGCAGATGCTGACCGCCGGCAAAGTTCAAAACGATTCGAAGGAGTAGGCGCGCGTGAAGTGCACCGTTGTATGCGTCGGTAAGCTCAAAGAGCGTTTTTGGAAGGATGCCTGCGCCGAGTACACCAAGCGCCTGGGCGCCTATGCCAAGGTGGATATGCGCGAGGTGGCCGATATCGACCCGGCCAAGGCGGGCGGCGTGGATGCCGCGCGCGACAAGGAGGGAGCGGCGATTCTTGCAGCCCTGCCGCCCCGAGCGCATGTGATCCTGCTGGCCATTGAGGGCAAAGAGCGCTCGAGTGAGGAACTCTCGGCGCGGCTCGATGATCTTATGTTGCGAGGCAACAGCGACATCGCCTTTGTGATTGGCGGATCGGACGGCGTGAGCGACGATGTTCGCTCACGAGCTGACGAAATGCTCAGCTTTGGACGCATTACCTTGCCGCATAACTTGGCGCGCGTGGTGCTGCTGGAGCAGGTCTACCGCGCCTGCAAGATTAGCCGTGGTGAGCCGTATCACAAATAGGTCGGCAACACGAAACAATGCCGTGGGACAATAGCTCTCGATTCGAAGAACCTGTCTGAGAGGACTATGAGATATGAAGATTGGATTTGTCGGTTTTGGCAATATGGCGAGCGCTATGGCCGATGGCTGGATTGCCGCCGGTGTGGCTGCGAGCGACATGTGTGCCTGCGCGGGCCGCTACGATGCCCTGGTTGAGCGCTGTGAGGCGCGTGGAATACTTGCCTGTCGTGATGCGGCGGAGGTTGTCGCTGTATCCGATATCGTGGTTGCTGCGGTCAAGCCGTACATGATCGAGAAGGTCTTCGCTCCGCTCAAGGATACTCTTGCCGATAAGGTCGTCCTTTCGGTCGCCTGGACTTGGGACAGTGTCAAGTGGGAGCAGGTTCTGCCGGGTGTCGCGCACATCTCGACGGTCCCCAATACACCGGTTTCGGTGGGCGAGGGCGTCATCGCCTGCGAGAAGTCCTCTACGCTCAACGGCGAGCAGCGTGCCGTGGTGCTCGATCTGCTCGGAAAGATTGGCACTGTCGTTGAGCTCGATACGAGCTTGCTGTTTGTGGGCGGTACCGTGGGCGGTTGCGCCCCGGCATTTGTTGCCATGGCGATTGAGGCCCTGGGCGACGCGGCCGTCAAGCACGGCATTCCGCGCGCCGACGCCTATCGCATTGTGAGCCAGATGGTTCTGGGTACGGCGAAACTGCAGCTTGCAACTGGGAAGCATCCTGCGGCGATGAAGGATGCCGTGTGCTCGCCCGGCGGCGCAACCATCAAGGGCGTCGTCGCGCTCGAGGACGCCGGCATGCGCAGCGCCCTGGTCAAGGCCATCGACGCCACCCTTCAGTAAACCTGCCATTTAGGGACAGGTTTATTTTGGCAGGTTTTTCCTGCGGTTTTATCTCTATAGCGAAAAGCGCCCCGCAACCGGGTTGATACCGGTTGCGGGGCGCTTGCGTTTGCCCAGATAAAACCGACCAAAATAAACCTGTCCCTAAATGGCAGGTTAGTCCCAGAAGCTGTCTTGATCTTCTTCGGATTTGGGCCCGCGGTCGACGTAGAGCTTATGGGTGCGCTTCTCCATTACAAAGGCAAGAATCGCAAACAGCAGGATGCCGCCGGCGAAAAGGATGGCAAAACCGGTGCGGGTGCCAAACAAAAAGGAAAAAACTGCGTCCATTGGGTGCCTTCTTGCGTAGTTGAGTTGGGTCGTAAACGCTCATAAGTATATACTTGCCCATACATGTACAAGGTTGCAACCTAAATGGAATGTATATCGCCGGAGGATCTAATGCTTGATATCAAGTTTGTTCGCGAGAACCCCGATGCCATCGATACCGCCATGGCTAACCGCCAGACGTCTTGGGATCGCGAGAAGTTCTTTGAGCTCGACGATGAGCGTCGTGCCGTCATCACCGAGGTCGAGGAGCTCCAGGCCACGCGTAATGCCGAGTCCAAGAAGATCGGCGCCCTGATGAAGGAGGGCAAGAAGGACGAGGCCGAGGCCGCCAAGGAGGCCGTGCGCGCCGTCAACGAGAAGATCGACGGTCTGGCCGAGCGCCGCACCGTTCTCGAGCAGGAGCAGTACGACTTTATGGCTCACCTGCCCAACATTCCCTGCGAGGCCACCCCGTACGGCAAGGACGAGGACGAGAACATCGAGCGCCGTCGTTGGGGCACCCCGCGTGAGTTCGACTTCGACTTTAAACCGCACTGGGATCTGGGCACCGACCTCGACATCCTCGACTTCGAGCGCGGCAACAAGCTCTCCGGTAGCCGCTTCACCGTTCTCGGTGGCGCCGGCGCCCGTCTGGAGCGCGCCCTCATCAACTTCTTCCTCGATACGCACACCAGCCGTGGTTTTAAGGAGTGGTGGCCGCCCATCGTCGTCAAGCGTCAGACCATGTTTGGCACGGGCCAGCTGCCCAAGTTCGAGGACGACGCCTATCATGTCTCGGGCGATAACTTCCTGATCCCCACCGCCGAGGTCGTGCTTACCAACCTGCATGCCGGCGAGGTTCTCGATGCCAACACCCTGCCGCGCCGCTACACCGCCTTCACCCCCTGCTTCCGCGAGGAGGCCGGCTCTGCTGGTCGCGACACCCGCGGCATCATCCGCCAGCACGAGTTCGACAAGGTCGAGATGGTCAAGTTTGCCAAGCCGGAGGAGTCCGACGAGGAGCTCGAGAGCATGACCGCCGAGGCCGAGTTCCTGCTTCAGCAGCTGGGTCTTCCGTATCGCGTGATTAGCCTGTGCACCGGCGACCTGGGCTTCTCTGCCCGTCAGACCTACGACATCGAGGTCTGGCTGCCGAGCTACAACGCCTACAAGGAGATTAGCTCCTGCTCCAACTGCGGCGACTTCCAGGCTCGCCGCGCCAACATCAAGTATCGCGATCCCGAGAACTTCAAGGGCTCGCGCTACCTGCACACCCTTAACGGTTCCGGTCTACCGGCTGGCCGCACCATGGCCGCCATTCTGGAGAACTACCAGAACGCCGACGGTACCATTACGATCCCCGAGGTTCTGCGTCCTTACATGGGCGGCCTCGAGAAGATCGAGCCGGTCGCGTAGGTTTGCTGCATAAGCGATTTGCGGGGGCGCCCCTATCCGGGGCGCCTTTTTTGTGCGCGGAGCCTTACCATGTCGCGCGGACAGCTCAATAGAAAATACACGAACAAATGTTCTGTATACGGTCGTCTACCTGCTATGCTTTTACTAGATACGAGCGAGAGAAGGGGATGTGATGGACCTGTTTGATGAGCGGGTAGTTTTGTTTGAGAGCGATGAAGGTGGGGAGCACCTGCTAGTTACGTGTGAGCCATCGGGTATGGGTGGCTTGGTGGTGAGGCAAACGAGCGAGGGTCCGTTGACCCAATGGTGCTTTGAGGAGTCGCCACATGTAGTTGAGACCTTTGTGACGCACGAAGGGCTTGCAACACTCGAACGGTTCTATGGAGTCGGGACTTCTAACCAGGTGGCACGCATGCTGAGTATCTCGTTTGCCGAGTATGATTGCGCCCAGCGGGTGCGCTCGCTATTGAGGGATCTCGGTGTTGGGTTCGATGTGGTTGAAAAGCCGATCGATCGTATGGGAAACGGTGATACATGCGGAGCTGCATGAGGAAAATGGTCTAGAAAAAAAATCAAGATTGTGCTTGACTCCAATTAACTAAAATGGTTTCATATGTCTTGCGCTGCGGCGTTACCTCAGCTGGATAGAGGGTCTGACTACGAATCAGAACGTCATAGGTTCGAATCCTATACGCCGCACCAATCGAACTTGAAGCCTCCGGCAACGGGGGCTTTTCTTTTTTGGAAGCCATGCATGGATTCGAACCTCGGTCGAGGCGCGAGCGTAAAGAAAACGCGAAGCGTTTTTAGCGAGCGGGCGAGCGCGCCGGCAGGCGGGCGAAGCCGGTGCGGATCCGCGAAGCGGATGCGCGGAATCCTATACGCCGCACCAATTGACTTTAAAGCTCCCGGCAACGGGGGCTTTTCTTTTTTGGAAGCCATGCATGGATTCGAACCTCGGTCGAGGCGCGAGCGTAAAGAAAACGCGGAGCGTTTTTAGCGAGCGGGCGAGCGCGCCGGCAGGCGGGCGAAGCCGGTGCGGATCCGCGAAGCGGATGCGCGGAATCCTATACGCCGCACCAATCGAACTTGAAGCCTCCGGCAACGGGGGCTTTTCTTTTACGCCGCCATTCGACGCCAGACACTCGACTGGAATCGTGCGCCTCCGCCCGCGGGAGACTATTTCTTATCTACTCGTGTAAGATTCCGAGTAGATGTCGCGGTCCGTCCGCGACCACTCCTTCGCTAGACGACCGATCAGGGTGATATTTCGTGGCAGAGCGTCCGACATACAAGCTCAGGTTTCTCGACCCCAAAAAGCGTTTTCCATCGATGCCAGAGCAACCCGCGGGGCGCTCGTATGGTGTTGTCTGGAAAGTTTTTGGCGAGGATCCTAAAGAGTCTTGCTACGTCGTCGAATTCGTAGGCAAAAGCCACATATCGCTTTTGGGCTACGTGAGCGTGTCAGGTGAGGTCTATAAGGTTGACGGCCCTGTTCAGAAAGTGCCATTGCCCAAGAGCCCCGACATGAAATTGGTCCTTGACGAGTCCGATTCCAGTGTTGGCGAGATTTTGGTGCGGGGAGCCAACGGTGCAATGCGCGCTTGCGCGCGAACGGTCGGCTCTCCCGAAGGGCCCATGCGTGAGCAGTCCGACCACGAGACATGGAATTCGAGCCGTGCTCTCCCTTATGGCGAGTTTATGGCCTCGATGTTCTTGCGCTACGTGATATTTGCCGACCCCAACAACACTCTTGCGAACACGGTACCTGCCGACGAGCTCGATGAGGGTATAAAAAACACCGCCAACAAGATCAAACTCGTAAAGTTGCCCGAGCCGGTCGAGGTGTTTTTGGGCTTTAACACGGCACCGCTCCCCGATGCTATCGAGACGCTGCTCTACCGCGTTGACCATGCCGATAATCCGAGCGGTATCGAGCGTTATGCCGCCGCCCTTATGAGCGAGGTCGATTTGCCCCGACTGCGCACCATCGCTGCCAAGTCCGAGATGGGCCTAGCGCGTATCGACCGCTCAAAGCTGTTCTATCTCAATTTTGATCGTAGCCTGCTGGACCAGGACGAGATTGACATGCTGCTTGCTATCGAGTGTCGTCTTAACCGCCTCTCCGGCATCCTTGAGCGCATCGGGGCCGGATTGGCCCCTGCGGCATCCTCGCCGAGCCTTGAGGGCTGCGCGCTCTTTGACGCGTGGCATATCGCCAAGACGACCAACGATGTTCCCCGACTGCTCGATACGGCCTCGAGTGACAACCCGTGGGGCAAACCGGGTACGGTAGCTTGCCAGCCAGGCGGTGAGTGGGACGTGCGCACCCGTTTTGCGCGCGCGGTCGAAGCCCTCAACGTGGTCACGCGGCTTGACTATACCTATCGGGCAAACGTTGCCGAGGGGATTATGCTCGTTCGGTTTGGGCGCTCGGTCGTGGATGCCATGCCCCAACGTGAATACGACGCCCAGGATGACGTCTGGCGTGAGTTGGACGAGGACGTGCGTACGATTTGGGCCGCGGAGCACGACGCGCGCGTGGCGCTCACGCTGGCAGCGGCTTGTTTTGCTGCCGGTGCCAGCATTACGCGCTGCTACGTTCAGATTGCGGCTCCCGATGGCGAGCAGGGCGAGCGCATCATTGCAACATATTCCTTTGGGCGTGCGGCCTATCTGGCCAATTGCGTTCCCGCCGCTAAGAATTTTGAAAGTATGGATATGGATGATATGCCGTGCAAGCGCATGCTTGAGGCATATGAGTCGGATGCGCCGGATGCGATTGAGCCCGCTGAGGTTCATGCTCGCCCGCGTGACGACCACCGTTCGCTGCCGCCGGCGTTGCGCGACCTGCTGCTTGCCGATACGGCTGATGAGCTTGAGGTTATGGAGGAGGGCGATGACCCGTATGTGGCGCGCGTCGCTGAGTTGCGCGAGCGGGCAAAAGTCGACCGCGCGGGTGCGTTTGAGGGCTTTTCCCGTCTTGTTGAGGAGCTGGAGGCCAAGTGCGCCGTTGCCGAGCTTTTGGCGACAGGACCGGTCCAGACGCTGTTTTGCGACAACCAACTGGTGCGTATGGTGCTGCCGGTAATGGAGGAAGACCGCTCCGTTCGTATTTTGCGCGCTCCCGATGCGCTGTACTTTGCCCAGCATGAGATTTGCAGCTTTTACGCCGATCAGGAGGATTTTGAGCGGGCATTGCCCGAGGTGCGTCATCTTTACGATCTGGCGCGCTCATCCATGCAATCACATTTTGCACTCATCAACGTGCTGGCGCGTCTGGAGCGCTATGACGAGGTCATTGAGGTGGCGCGCCACGGCCTGCGCATTGCCAGTGACCGTTCCTCAATCGGCTACCTGTTCTATCGCCTAGCGTTTGCCTACTGGAACTGCGATCAGCTCGAGCTGGCGTTGGCGTGCTACCGCTTGGTACCGCGCGGTGAGGAGTCGGGTAGCAACGCACTGGAGGAAATGCAGGGCCTTATGAACGAGATGGGTGTCAATGAGCCACCGACGTTCGAGGAAGCGGTTGAGACCATCAGTAAGGCCGGGCTCGAACTGCCGCCGGTGCCCGCCGTGTCCAACCAGCTGGCAGACGCGGCTGTGCAGCTGGTCGATAACGGTTTCTTTTTCCTGGCACGCGTCTGCATCTTCCAAATGTGGCGCACGATGGGAAACGATGAGCTCGGATCCCTCAGCCGGTCGTTGGGATAGGGGTTTGATTTATGGGGGAGGAAAGCCGGCCGGCCAATTATCAAAATTTCCCCTTGCCCGGATTCGAGTGTTTGGTTACTATGGAACGGCTGTTACGGAGAGCTGACCGAGAGGCCGAAGGTGCTCGCCTGCTAAGCGAGTATGCCCCAAAAGGGCATCTGGGGTTCGAATCCCCAGCTCTCCGCCAGTATGACTTGAAAGAAGGGTCCCATTTGGGGCCCTTTTTTGATTAGAAGAATGTTAGCTGGGGATTCGAACCCTCAAAAAATGAGGCGCCCCGTTGGACGCCTCATTTGGTTCGATGTGATATCGCTTTGGCCCTACACCTCAGGAGCCTTGGCTACGGTCTCGCTCTCGGCTGTGAGCGGGCGGTTGTCGATGCGGCGGCCCAGGCGGTCGAGCTTCACGAGCAGCCACTCGATGGGATTGGGCCCCGTTCCTTCCTCGTCGGCAACCAGGTCCATGACGGCAATCTTGGTGCCGTCCTGCTTAAGCGTAACGCTGCCCACCTTATCGCCAACATGCACCGTGCCCGAAAGGTCATCGTAGCTAACCTTTTCGGTCACTTCGCCGGCGAGTGAGAACACCGTTGCCTGCGCGGTGGGGTCGGCAAGCGTGGCGTCGATCGTTTTGTCTGTCCAGTCGGTTTGACTGACACGTGCCATCAGCGGATTTCCGTTGGCGGTCTTCTTTTGCGTATTGGCGATTTCGACCGTTACCTTGTGGTCGTAATACCAACTAGCAAGTGTGGCCGTATCGGCAAAACGCTGGTCGGTGGTGCTGGAGTTCAAGACAACGGTATAGATCTCGTCGCCATCGCGATTGTAGGCGCTTGCAAAGCAGTATCCGGCATTGTCGGTGGTGCCGGTCTTACCGCCGATATTGCCGTCTTGGCCCAATAAAACATTGTGCGTATCCATGGAATGCGAATGATCGGAGCCGTCGGCGCCCGTCACTTCGATCCAGGGATCTTTGCTCGCCATGACTTCGCGAATCGTGTCGTCCTTCATGGCCTCTTGCATCATCAATGCCACATCGTGTGCGGTTGAATGCATATCGCCGGCCCATTCGTCAAAATCCAGCCCGTGCGGGTTCTCGAAGAGCGTTCCCGTGCAGCCGAGCTTCTCGGCCTGCTCGTTCATGGCTTTTACAAACGTAGCGACGGCATCTTTGGTCTTGGGGTCAAGTTTTTTGCCCACGTGTTCGGCAAGCGCGATGGCGGCGTCGTTGCCCGAGGGGATCATCAGGCCGCGCAGCGCTTGCTCGACGGTGAGCTCGTCGCCTTCGAGGAGTCCCGCGGTCGAGTTGCCTACGGCTGCCGCCGCGTTGCTCACGGTGATTTTCTCGTCCATTTTGCAGTTCTCGACCGCGAGGATTGCAGTCATGACCTTGGTGATCGAGGCGATTTTGACTTGCTCGTCGGCGCTACGGGCATAGTAGACGGTGCCGTTTTTACCCATGACAAACGCATTGGAGGCATCGATATCGGGCAGGTCTTCGGCTGCAATGCCGCGTGCATCGGCGGCTTTGCCGCAGATGTTATCGGTCGTGAGCACTTGGGCGCCGGCGACAGACGGAATACCGGCGACAAGGGCGACGGCGCAGGCAAGGCCAACGGTCAGCTGCGCGGAACGCTTTACAAGAGGGGTAAGATGCTTCACTGATTTCGCTTTCGACGGGATGGTCTCCTTTGGCTCTAGAGTATATCGTTTACCGGCTGTGCCGCTTGGGGTTTGGCGCGTGCGGTTTATCTTCGTGTCTGAGCGGACGCTTGGGTGTGCACGGTCGATATGATTGCCCGTCGCGTATCGAGGAGGTCCTTACAAATACTTGACAATACGCTCACGCATATATGAGCTGCGATTTTTACTATCGATATTGCTGATTTGATATCGATGTGGAGGTATGCGGTATGACGGCTGCTGCGGCTGTGGGGCCCACGGAGCTCGAGGAGCTAATGGAAGCGCAGGCCGAGGCCGCGCATGAGCGCGAAGTTGGGGATGCGACTCGCCCCACGGCAGAGGACCTTGCCACCTCGCCGACGCGCATCGATGTCGAGGGCCTCGACCTGTTCTATGGCGATCACCACGCGCTTAAGGATGTGTCCATCAAGATCCGCGACAAGCAGATTACCTCGTTTATCGGTCCTTCGGGCTGCGGCAAGTCGACGTTGCTGCGTTGCTTTAACCGCATGAACGATGGCATCAAGGACTGCCGCATCGAGGGCAAGATTGCGCTCGATGGTCAAGATATCCTGGGCGATTACGACATCTGCCGCCTTCGCCAGCGCGTGGGCATGGTGTTCCAGCGCCCCAACCCGTTTCCCATGAGCATCTACGACAACGTCGCCTATGGCCCCCGCGGTATGGGTGTGCGCGATCGCGCTGTGCTGGATGAGCTGGTCGAGGATTCCCTGCGCCGCGCTGCCCTGTGGGACGAAGTCAAGGACAAACTCAAGGAGTCTGGTCTGGGGCTTTCGGGCGGACAGCAGCAACGTTTGTGCATCGCCCGTGCGCTTGCCGTGCGGCCCGATGTTCTGCTGATGGACGAGCCGACCTCGGCGCTCGACCCCGTGTCGACGCTCGTGGTGGAGCAGCTGGCCTGCGAGCTCAAAGAGACCTGCACGCTCGTGGTCGTTACACACAATATGCAGCAGGCGGCGCGCATATCCGATTCCGTCGCGTTTTTCTTGCTAGGTGAGTTGGTGGAGCACGCGCCCACCGCTCAGCTTTTCAAAAATCCTACCGACCCGCGTACGGCGGATTATTTGACGGGGCGTTTTGGCTGATACCATCTAGTAAAGGTGCCTTTAGGATTAAGATGCGGTCATGCCGGCCGCAAAGGGGTTCAACATGATCTATTACGTCGAGGACGATGACAACATCAGGGATTTGACGGTCTATGCGCTGCGCAAGCAGGGGATCGAGGCCGAAGGCTTTTCGTGCGACGGTGAGTTTAAGGCTGCCGTGGCGCGACGGGTGCCCGATGCCGTGCTGCTCGATATCATGCTGCCCGATACCGATGGCTTGGCGATTATGCGTCGCCTGCGTGCCGATCGCCTGACGGAGACGGTGCCCATCATGATGCTTACCGCCAAGGATACCGAGCTCGACAAGGTGATGGCGCTCGATGGCGGTGCCGACGATTATCTGACTAAGCCGTTTTCGCTCATGGAGCTTGCGAGCCGCTGCCGCGCACTGCTGCGTCGCGGCGGCATGGTCAAGCAGGCGAGCGATGTGCTCAGCGTGGGCGATATCGTGCTTTCGCCCAGCCATCGCGAGGTGACCGTTGCCGGCGAGCCGCTTAAGCTCACCCTGCGCGAGTTCGACCTGCTCGAGTACCTCATGCGCAAGCCCGGCGTGGTCTTTACCCGCGAGTCGTTGCTGCAGAGCGTGTGGGGCTGGGACTTCGACGGCGGTTCGCGCACCGTTGACGTGCACGTGCAGACGCTTCGCCAAAAACTGGGCGAGCATGCCAGCGCCATCGAGACCGTGCGCGGCGTGGGCTACCGTTTGGCCGAGCCTTCTGCCGGTGACGGTGCCGAAGGTGACGACACCGCGGCCACCGCATCGGAGGAGTAACCCGTGGTCTTCGCCCCCCAGGGAAAACATACGCTGTCGCACCGCGTTTTTGTGACGATCTTTGTTTGCGCCATGGCGGTTATCGTGGCGTTTACGGTGCTGGGTGCGTTCTTTGTGCAAAACACCTTGGCGGATGCCACGAGTGCCAATCTGGCGCAGGAAACCGAGCTCATTGCTGCCGCCCTCGACGAACAGCAGGAGCCCATCCCGTTCTTGCGTAGCCTCGATCGCGAGGACTTGCGCATCACGCTGATTAACAAGGATGGATCGGTTGCCTACGACAACGAGGCGTCGCCTTCCTCACTGCCCAACCATGGCGATCGCCCCGAGGTCATCGAGGCCTTTGAGAGTGGTTTGGGTTCCGCGGAGCGCGCAAGCTCTACGCTCGACGAGATTATGCTGTATCGCGCCGTCGCCCTTGATAACGGCCAGGTTGTCCGCTTGGCGCAAGCCCAGCCTGGCGTTGCGGCGATTTTGCTGTCGATGGTGGCGCCGATGCTGCTTATCGCAGCAGCGGGTGCAGTACTCTCGTTTTTTATGGCGCGCCGCGAGTCCCGTGCAATCATCGCGCCGTTGCAAGAGGTGGATTTGGACCACCCACGCCGTAGCTATGAGCACGCCTATGCCGAGATGGTCCCCATGCTTGAGCGTATTGAGTCGCAGCGCCAGGAACTCAAGCGCCAAATGGCGGTGCTAGCGGACAACGACCGAATGCGCCGTGAGTTCACGGCCAATATCACCCATGAGCTCAAGACCCCGCTTACCGCGATTTCGGGGTATGCCGAGCTTATTGCAAACGGCATGGTTGAGGGCGAGGACGACTTGCGCAACTTTGGTGGCCGCATCTATCGCGAGGCGGGCCGCCTGGCAGCGCTCGTCAACGACATTCTTACGCTTTCCAACTTGGACGAGGCGGAGCGAGCATCCGAGGGCGAGGCGGTGCCCATTGGGTCCACAGAACCCATCGAGCTCTCTCGCGCCATGTTGACGGTGGAACAGCGTCTTGAGCAAGTTGCCCGGCAGTCGAATGTGACCATTGGGCACGAGACGAAGCCCATGGTGATCGAAGGCGTGCCGCGCCTGATTGACGAGCTGATCTACAACCTTGCAAGCAACGCCATTCGCTACAACCGACCTGGCGGTACGGTCACGCTGCGCTGCGGGACCAATGACGAGGGTCATCCGTACCTGTCTGTTGCCGATACGGGTATCGGTATCGCGCCCGAGGAGCAGGGTAAAGTGTTCGAGCGTTTTTATCGCGTGGACAAGAGTCGTTCTAAGGCGCGTGGCGGAACCGGCCTGGGTTTGGCGATCGTCAAACACGCCGCTCTGTACCATCACGCCGCGATTGACCTGTCGAGTGAGCCGGGCGTGGGAACCACCATTACGGTAACGTTTCCCGTGCAACAAGAGGGACTGTTCGCGTAGCGGCATAGCAAAAACCGAGGATTAGGCGGTACGCCCGCGCCTCGGCTACCGCGTGAATTGTTGCGCAACTTACACGCGGACGCTGTATCTTATGTATAGAGCTTGGGCATGGTAGAAATATGCGATATTATACGAGCAGTTTTGTCAATACGAACTCGGGAACTGAAAGGCAAGCTGCATGACCCTTCTCGAATTGTTCCAGCTGCTTAAAAAGCATCTCAAGCTGGTCATTACCCTTCCGGTGGTCTGTGCGATCGTCATGGGTATCGCGTCCTTTGCCATGATGGACAATACCTACACCGCCACGACGAGCATGTACATTCTCGCTAAGACCGACGGCGGTCAGATGAGCTATAACGACCTTTCGGCGAGCCAGATGCTTTCCAACGATATCGCCACGCTGCTCGACAGCGATAGCGTTAAGAGTAGTGCCGCCAAGGATCTGGGCCTTTCCGATCTGGATGATTACAAGATTGCCGTTTCGTCTGAGACCACGACGCGCGTCATTACGCTTTCGGTGACGGGTACCGATGCCAAGGAGACGGCCCAGGTTGCAAGGGCCATGGCCAACTCGGTAAGCACGGTCGCCCAAAATGTTGGCGCCGCCCAGAGCATTAACGTGGTCGATGAGGCCAAGACCCCTGAGTCTCCGAGCGGCCCCAAGCGCTTGCTGTACGTTGCCGTTGCGTTCCTTGCCGGCGTCTTTATCGCAATTGCCTACGTTGTTTTGGAAGATATGCTCAACACGCGTATTCGCGGTGCCGAAGAGGCGGAAGAGCTCCTGGGTATTCCCGTTGTTGGCCGAATTCCGGCTATGAAAGGTGGTAAATAGGCATGGCTAAGGCGAAGAGCACCGATAAACTTGTTGTGCAGAATGCCGCCAAGACCCTTTTGGCCAACATTCGCTTTTCGAGCGTAGACGATCCCATTCGCACCATTACCGTTACGTCCTCGATTCCCGACGAGGGCAAGTCTACGGTTTCCATCAACCTTGCCCAGGCTATCGCCACCAGCGGCAAGAGCGTTCTTCTGGTCGAGGGAGACATGCGCCGCAGGTCTCTTTCCGATATGCTTGGCGTTCGTTCGCGTGGCGGACTCTACGCAGTCCTGTCCGAGCAGATTTCCATTGACCAGGCAATCGTCGAGACGGGTCAGAAGAACTTCTACTTCCTCGATGCTGAGCCTCATATTCCCAATCCTGCCGACATCATCGTGTCTCACCGTTTTGCCAAGCTGGTTAAGGCGTTGTCTGCCAAGTTCCAGTATGTCATCTTTGACGCTCCTCCGGTCTGCACCTTCATCGATGCTGCCGAGATCGCCAGCCTGACTGACGGCACGCTGTTTGTGGTGCGCGAAGACTTCACCAAGCGCGAGGAGGCGCTCAACGCCATCGCTCAGCTTAAGAAGTCCGAGAAGGTCAAGCTCATCGGTACCGTTATGAATTACTGCGAGACCGAGACCAGCGATTATTACTATTCTTACTACACCAAGGAAGGTAAGAAGGTAAAGAACGGTTCCCCTGCTCAGGGTGCTTCTAAAATGGGCATCTTTACCAATCGGGCAAACGTTTAGTTGATTAAGGTCGACCTATGCGCGACATTCATTGTCATATCTTGCCGGGTGTAGACGACGGCGCTGCCGATCTTGATGAGAGCTTGGCGATGCTTGCAGCTGCCAAGCAGGCTGGCGTAACCAGAATTGTCTGTACCCCGCATTGCCGAGATCCCTATTTTGACTACGACAAGATGTGGGATGCCTTTGAGCTATTGCGGGATAACGCAGATGGTTTTCCGCTTCAGATGGGCTTTGAGGTCAACCACCGAAAGCTCGTCGAGCTGGGCATCGACGCTGCGGAATACCTGCATTTCGATGGAACCAACGAGTTCCTGCTCGAGCTTTCGACGCATGCTGATTCCTATGCGTTTAGAGAGTACGAGAGTATGATTTACGATTTGCAATGCCGCGGCTACCAGGTGATCATCGCTCATCCCGAGCGATATCGCGCTGTTCAAAAGGATGTGAGTGTAGCCGAGCGTCTGGTCGATATGGGCTGCAAGCTGCAAGCTTCGGCAGACTTTATCGCCGGCGGCCGCTTTGGTCGCGAGAAAAAGCCGGCGCAGCGCCTGTTCGACCAGAACTTGTACAGCTTTATCGCGAGTGACGCCCATAACGTGGGCCACTACGATTGCCTGGCAAAAGCGCGTGCGAAGTTTAGCGTGCGCGGGGCTCATTTTCGCTAAAATCTGTCCCTAACGTTCTTACTGAATGAAGGGGCCGCCTTGGATATCCAACTTAAGACAGGTTGCTTTGAGGACGCGGCGCTGGTGCGCCGCGCCGTTTTTATGGACGAACAAGGCTATGAAAACGAGTTTGACCAGATTGACGAGGACCCGGGCTGCATCCATGTGACGCTGTATGTGGATGGCCAACTCACCGGCTGCTCGCGCGTGTTTCCCGAGGAGCTGGAGCGCGCGGCAGATGCGGAGGCTCCGGTGCCACCGGCGTGCGACTTGGACGAAGGCGTCGCCGCGGGGGAGACCTACATTATGGGGCGCGTCGCCGTGCTGCCGGCTATGCGTCGTCGCGGGTTGGCAAGCGCGATCGTCGAGGCCAGCGATACATGCGCACGCGATGCCGGAGCTAGACTTATTAAGCTGCACGCGCAGGAATACGTGTTGCCACTCTATGAAAAGGCTGGCTACACACAAATTGCCCCGGTTGACTACGAAGACGAGGGTCAGCCCCATGCCTGGATGGCCAAGCGCGTAGATGGCAGATAGGGACGTTCCTTTTCTGTCGACAGTTGGGGACACTCCTTGGCAATTGGCGCATCGGAGTGCTCGGACATACAGTTTTTCGATTCCGCATGTATATATGCGCGCTAATGGGTTATAAAATCTAAGTCTGAACATAGCAGGTCTGCGATACGGCTCGGGCAACCGAGCTGTTTTTGCGGACGGGGGTAGCGCGAAAGGACTGCACATGCGTCAATTTAAGACCGAGAGCAAAAAGTTGCTCGACCTCATGATCAACTCCATCTACACCAACAAGGAAATCTTCCTGCGCGAGCTTATCTCTAACGCGAGCGACGCCGTCGACAAGCTCAACTTTAAGAGCCTGCAGGATCCGAGCGTCAAGCTCGACCAGGGCGACCTGGCTATTCGCGTCTCCTTTGATAAAGACGCCCGCACCATTACCATCTCGGATAACGGCATTGGCATGACCGCCGAGGAGCTCGAGCGCAACCTGGGCACCATCGCCCATTCCGGCTCCGAGGAGTTTAAGACCGAGAACGCCGAGCAGCAGGGCTCGGATGTCGACATCATCGGTCAGTTTGGCGTGGGCTTCTACTCGGCCTTTATGGTCGCCAGCCACGTGAAGGTGGTCAGCCGCGCTTATGGCGAGGATGTCGCCCATGTGTGGGAATCCGACGGTCTTGAGGGCTATACCATCGAGGACGGCGAGCGCGCCGAGCACGGCACCGATGTCATCCTGACGCTGCGCGAGAACGAGAAGCTCGACGCCGATGGCGAGGCCGAGACCTACGATCGCTTCCTGACCGAGTGGGGCCTCAAGAGCCTGATTCAGCAGTACAGCAACTATGTGCGCTACCCGATCCAAATGATGGTCTCCAAGAGCCGCCAGAAACCCAAGCCCGAGGACGCGCCGGAGGATTACAAGCCCGAGTACGAGGACTACCAGGAGCTCGAGACCGTTAACTCCATGACGCCGATCTGGAAGAAGCGCAGCTCCGATGTTGAGCAGAAGGACTATGACGAGTTCTACAAGTCTACGTTCCACGACTTTGACGATCCTGCGCGCACCATCAGCTTCCACGCCGAGGGTACGCTCGAGTACGACGCCCTGCTGTTTGTGCCGGGCCGCGCGCCGTTCGATTTGTACAGCAAGGACTACGAGAAGGGCCTGGCGCTCTACAGCTCCAACGTCCTGATCATGGAGAAGTGCGACGACCTGCTTCCCGACTACTATAACTTTGTCCGCGGCGTCGTGGATTCCGCCGACGTGTCGCTCAACATCTCGCGCGAGACGCTGCAGCAGAACCGTCAGCTCAAGGCTATCGCCAAGCGTGTGGAAAAGAAGATTACCGCCGACCTTGAGGATATGCGTGACAACGACCGCGAGGCCTACGAGAAGTTCTTTGAGAACTTTGGCCGTGGCCTTAAGTACGGCATCTATTCGAGCTATGGCATGAAGGCCGATGAGCTCGCCGACCTGCTGCTGTTCTGGTCTGCCAAGGAGCAGAAGATGATTACCCTGGCCGAGTATGCCAAGGGCATGCCCGAAGATCAGAAGGCCATCTACTACGCCGCCGGCGACTCGCGTGAGCGTTTGACCAAGATGCCCGTGGTAAAGGGCGTACTCGACCGCGGCTATGACGTGCTGCTGCTGACGCAGGATGTGGATGAGTTCACGTTCCAGGCTATGCGTGAGTACGTTGCCGTCGATATGCCCAAGATCTACGAGGACGACGCTGCCCGCGAGGCTGCCGAGAAGGCCGTTGCCGACGGTGCCGAGCCCGAGGTCGAAGATCGTCACCTGGAGCTCAAGAATGTCGCTACCGGCGATCTTGACCTGGCGACCGAGGACGAGAAGAAGGAGGCCGAGGACGCCACTAAGGAGAACGAGGACCTCTTTAGCGCCATGAAGGAGGCACTCGGTGACAAGGTCGAGAAGGTCGCCGTCTCTGCGCGCCTGACCGATGCTCCCGCGTGCATCACCACCGAGGGTCCGCTTTCGCTCGAGATGGAGAAGGTGCTTCAGAAGGGTCCCGAGGGTGCGCCCGACGGTATGCCCAAGAGCCAGCGTGTGCTCGAGCTCAACGCCAAGCACCCGGTCTTTGCCAAGCTCGTCGCTGCTCAGAAGGCGGGCGACGCCGACAAGATCAAGCAGTACTCCGGCCTGCTCTATGACCAGGCCCTGCTCGTCGAGGGTATTTTGCCCGAGGACCCCGTTGCCTTCGCGGCGGCTGTCTGCGAGCTTATGTAATTGGTTCCGCCGTTCTGCCGAACGGCGGACCGGTCGACGCTGCGCGGGCACCAGAGCGACAACTTGTCATTCAAAGAGGACGGCATGACCAGAAGGTCTATGC
Source organism: Collinsella sp. Sow4_E3 (assembly GCF_052116285.1). Classification (NCBI taxonomy): domain Bacteria; kingdom Bacillati; phylum Actinomycetota; class Coriobacteriia; order Coriobacteriales; family Coriobacteriaceae; genus Collinsella; species Collinsella sp. Sow4_E3. Next base: position 40,004 of record NZ_JBQKLJ010000014.1, on the reverse strand, counting down.
CGTCCTCTTTGAATGCCAATTTGTTCGCTCTGGTGCCCGCTCGCTGGCATTGCCAAAACATCGACGTTACCGTGGTCCAAACTAGTCGTTGGGGACGTTCTTGTTTGACTGGTCGTTTAAGAACGTCCCCAATGACTAAAGAACGTCCCCAACGACTAGTTGGGTTGCTAATTTGTGCGGGTTGTGGTTTTGTGACCTGCTGAAATTTAAGATACTGTACAACTGTACGTTAACTCATCTTCGTAGTATATTGCTACCCGCAAAACTCAATACCATTGTGCATCGAGACGTTAAAACGCCTTCGTACAATGGTTGTCGATAGTACGATTCGATTCAACGACAGGATGGATGGTCCAAGCGTGAGTCTCGGCAGCAAACTATCCGATGCAAAGGTCTCCTTTGCGATATTTAAGCGTGACATTAAGCGATTGATCGTGAACCCCGTCGCCCTGGTGGTTACCCTCGGCGTGTGCGTTATTCCCTCGCTGTATGCCTGGTACAACATCGTTGCCAACTGGGATCCGTACGGAAACACCCAGGGTATCAAGATTGCCATCGCCAACAACGATCAGGGCACCCAAAGCGATTTGGTGGGCGAGCTCAACGCGGGCGATAAGGTCGTCGATCAGCTCAAGGAGAACGATCGGCTGGGCTGGACCTTCGTCGATTCGGCGGCCGATGCCAAAGAGGGCGTCGAGAGCGGTAAGTACTATGCGGCCATCGTAATCCCCAAGAACTTCTCGGATAACCTGGTTTCGATGCTCGACGGCAACTACCATCAGCCCAAGCTTACGTACTACGTCAATGAGAAGAAGAGCGCTATTGCGCCGAAGGTTACCGACACCGGTGCAAGCACCATCGAGGAGCAGATCAACTCGGAATTTGTCTCCACGGCGGGCGAGACCGTTGCCGGTATCGCCAAGGATGCCGGAGTCGATTTAAAGGACAAGGCAACCCAGACCCAGGATTCGCTGGCAAGTTCGGTGTCCGAGGCATCCGATACCTTGGGCGAGGTGCGTGGTTCGATTGGCGACATGAATGCCGCCATCGATAAGACGAGTGGTTCCATTGCCTCGGCAGATGCAGCACTTGCCGGTCTACAGGGTCAGGCGCCGTCGCTGACGCAGGCGATCTCCCAGGGCAACGACCTGCTGGGCGAGGCTCGCGCCACGGCGGGTAATTCCATCACCTCGCTCTCCAAGGCGCTCTCGGAAGGCAGCCTTGCGCTCACCAAGACGTCAGCCTCCGCGAACGCTGCGATTGGCAAGCTGACGGGCACGGTCACATCTACGACCACCCGTATCGACAACTCGCTTGAGTCTCTCCAGGCGACGATCGACCACAATAAGGCCGTTATCGAGCACTTGGAAATTCTCGTTAATGACACGTCGACAGGTTCCGAGGAAATTGACGCGCGCATTGTATCGACCATCGATTTGCTCCGCGAGCAGAATGAAAAGCTTCAGAGCATCAAGGATAGTCTGTCTGCGCAGTCGAGCGCCATGGCGAATGACGCCGCGGCTGTCTCGGGTGCCAGCGACGCTATCAATAACGCAATCCAGACCGGTGCGACTAACCTTGGCCAGGCCCAGACGGACCTGGGTCAAAACGCGCTGCCGAAGGCCTCGAGCGCGCTTGATTCATTTGCCGCCGTCTCGGGTGATCTGACGGGAATCGTGTCTGGCCTCACGCCTGCTATTGCAAGTGCGCGCGGTACACTTTCGCAACTCAACGCTACGCTCGGTCAGGCCAAGACCACGCTGTCCCAGACCGATGCCTCGCTTGCCAAGGTCCAGGACAAGCTCGCAACCGCCGCCAACGACATTGCGGCGCTGCAGACCTCCGAGTCCATGGGCGAGCTGGCTGATCTGATGGGTGTCGACGTCAATGACGTGGCAGACTTTATGGCATCTCCCGTAGAGCTGACTTCCAAGTCAATTTTCCCGGTCAAGAGCTTTGGCTCGGGCATCGCTCCCTTCTATACCAATCTGGCGCTTTGGGTGGGCGGCTACGTGCTTATCGCTATCTACAAGCTCGAGGTCGACCGCGAAGGCATCGGCAGCTTTACCGCGCGTCAGGGCTACTTTGGCCGCTGGCTGCTACTGGTGATCCTGGGCGCGTTCCAGGCCATTATCGTTACGGTAGGCGATCTGGTGATTGGCGTGCAGTGCGTCAGCCCGCTGCTGTTCGTGCTGGGCGGCATCGCCATTTCGTTCACCTACGTCAATATCATCTATGCGCTGTCCACCACGTTTAAGCATATCGGCAAGGCGATCGGCGTCATTCTGGTTATCGTGCAGATTCCGGGCTCTTCGGGCATGTACCCCATCGAGATGATGCCCGGCTTCTTCCAGTGGCTGCATCCGCTGCTGCCCTTTACCTACGGCATCAATCTGCTGCGCGAGACGGTCGGCGGCATGTATTCGTTCAACTACCTGTTTAACCTGTGCATTCTGGGCGTGTTCTTGATCGTGGCGCTCTTTATCGGCCTGCAGCTGCGTCCGCTGCTGCTCAACCTTAACCTGCTCTTTGATAAACAGCTTTCCACGACCGGTATGATGATTTGCGAGTCCAACGACCTGCCGCGCCAGCGCTACTCGCTGCGCACGGCCATGCGTGTCATGCTCGATTCCGATTCGTACCGTCGCGAGCTGCTCGATCATGCGGTCGCCTTTGAACATCGCTACCCGTACTACATCAAGGGCGGTTTTGCCGCCGTGGTGGGCGTTCAGGTCCTGCTCTTTGTCCTGTCGACGGTTCTCGATATCGACAATAACGGCAAGATCATCCTGCTCGTTATCTGGATCATTTCGGTTATTGCCATCTGCGGCTGGCTTATCAATATCGAATATATCCGCGCGAGCCTCAATACCCAGATGCGCATCTCGGCGCTTTCGGATGAGGACTTGCGTCGCGAGATGCGCGAACACACGGCCGCCATTCCTGCCGCCCGCCACATGTTTGGCCTCAACGCCAGCGAGCGTGGTGTCAAGGGCGGCGATCAGTCCACGGGCCGCTTGCCGCATATAGGCTCGCACCATAAATCTCAGGGCAGCGACAGCACAGCCACAAATGATGGAGATACCACCCCACTTGGCAAGCACTCTAAAGGAGGTGAGGCATAAATGAAGAACATCCTGCACCTGTTTAAGCGCGATGTCCAAAACGTGTCTCGCTCCGTGATCGGCATGATCGTCGTAATGGGCCTCATTATCGTGCCGTGCCTGTACGCGTGGTTTAACATCGCCGGCAGCTGGGATCCCTACGGCAATACCGGCAATCTTAAGATTGCCGTGGTCAACACCGACGAGGGCTACGAGAGCGATCTGATTCCCGTCGAGGTCAACGTGGGCGAAAACGTAACCGCCACCCTGCGCGGCAACGAGAACTTCGACTGGGTTGTCCTCAACGACCGCGATAAGGCGATCGAGGGCGTTAAGTCGGGCGCGTACTACGCTGCCGTCGTTATCCCTAAAACGTTTAGCGCCGACATGATGACGCTTTTCTCGACTGAGGTGAAGCACGCCGATATCGAGTTTTACGAGAACCAGAAGGCCAACGCCATTGCCCAGATTGTGACCGAGAAGGGCTCGAGCGCCGTCCAGAGCCAAGTCAATGAGACCTTTACCAAGACCATCACGACCATCGGCCTTAAGACGGTGTCCAGCCTGCTCGATTACATGAGCACCGACCAGGTGAGCAACTTTATCGCCAATCTGTCCTCTACGCTTGGCGATTCGGTCGAGGACCTGCGGGACGTTCAGGCGAGCGCGACGTCGCTCGCGGGCATTTTGAGCTCTACGTCCGATTCACTGACGTCGGCGAGCGGTATGCTCAAGCAGTCCGGATCGACCGAGGAGTCGGTGAAGCAGCTCATGCAGCATGCCGAGAGCGGTATTGCCGATTCCGAGCAAGCGCTCAAGTCCGCCAGCGATGCCGTCGATTCTGCAATAGACGGAAGCGCGGACTCGTTCGATAACGTATCCACCGAGCTCGCAAATGCATTCGATGCTGCGAAGCAACATGTCGACCTTACCGTGTCTCAGCTTAAGGCCTCTGCCGACTCGCTCTATGCGCGTGCCGACAAGATTGCTGACACGGCGAATGAGCTCCGTAGTCTTGCTGGCCAGGTGAGTAACGATAAGCTCAAGGCAGGGCTTGAGGACGCGGCTGCTGAGCTTGACAAAACCGAGAAGGAGTACCGCAACAATGCCAATGAGCTGTCGAATATCGAGACGTCGCTCACGAACAGTATGTTAGAGGTTAACAAGTCGCGTGCCGAGGTCGACCAGGCAATAGCGGATGCCAAGGCTGGCATCTCGGGCGCCAAGATTGACTATGACTCTACGTTTTCGGTCAAGGCCAAAGAACTCAAGAAGACTATTTCAGGCGTTTTGGATTCGCTCGATGGTATCTCGGGCGATCTGGATAGCGCCGTAGACGGCCTGACCGACGCATCCGGTTCGCTGTCAAAGGGCCTCTCCAAGGCTGCAAAGCTGGTCAACAAGGCTTCCGATCAGCTGGGCGAGGCGTCGGACAAGATCGGCGCGTTTAAGGACGAGCTCGACGGTGCCCTTATGTCTGATGATCTAGCCACGATCAAGACGATGATCGGCAACGACCCCGAGGGCCTCGCCGCGTCGCTTTCCGGCCCCGTTGCGCTCGACCGCAAGCCGGTCTATCCGATCCGCAACTACGGTTCGGCCATGGCACCGTTCTACACGATTCTGTCGCTCTGGGTTGGCTCGATCGTACTGGCAGCCATGATGAAGGTCTCGGTCGACGATGAGCTTATCAACGAGCTCATCCCCGTGCGCCTGCACGAGATCTATTTGGGCCGCTACTTGTTCTTTGGCGGCTTGGCCTTGCTGCAGGCGACGCTCGTGTGCGCGGGCGACATTCTGTTCTTTGGCATTCAGTGCGACAACCCCCTGCAGTTTGTGCTTGCCGGCTGGGTCGCGAGCCTCGTGTTCTCCAATATCGTCTACACGCTTACGGTATCGTTTGGAGATATCGGTAAGGCCCTCGCCGTCGTGCTGCTGGTCATGCAGGTCGGCGGTTCGGGCGGTACGTTCCCCATCGAGATGACCGGTCCCGTGTTCCAGGCGATCTACCCGTTCCTGCCGTTTACCCATGGCATCAATGCCATGCATGCCGCCATGGCCGGTGCCTACCATATGGAGTACTGGGTTGAGCTGGGTATTCTGGCGAGCTATCTGATTCCGTCGCTGGCCCTGGGTGTGGTCTTCCGTCGTCCAGTCATCAAAGCCAACGACTGGATTATCGAAAAGCTGGAGTCGACAAAGCTAATTTAGTGCGGCAACGTTAACGCTGATGTAGAACTAATGCCAGCGAGCGAGCCGCATTTGCGCCAAGGTGACGTGAAATGAAAGGGCGCTGACCTTCTGGTCGCGCCCTTGAAATTGAACGTCAGATTGGCGTGAATGCGGCTCGCGCAGCGTCGGCCGGTCCGCCGTTCGGTAGAACGGCGGAACAAAACGCTTTAGTGGGCTGAATTGCGTGGGCTGCTTGATTGTTGCTACAGTTGCGGGGCGTGCCGGGGGTCCGGCGCGTCCCGTTTTATTTGACCATGAGGCGGCATGCGGTCGCGCGCGTGCGGACACCACGCCCAGACCGAGCGCGAGGATGCCCTATGGCCCATCATGCCGCTATTGAAATCGAAAATATGCCCGATAGCCCTGTAGCCCGCGAAGACCTGGGTGCCGGCGGTGCCTCTCGCGGTGCCGGTGCGCGCTCGCCGCTGTTCTGGAAGGTCTTGCTGCTTTCGATAGCGGTCATCTGGGGCTATTCCTTTACCACCATGAAGGACGCGCTCGATACCATTCCGGTGTTCGAGCTGCTCTACATTCGCTTTCTTCCGGCGTCGCTGGTCATGCTTGCCGTCTTCCACAAGCGCATTGTTGCCCATTTCAACGCTCGAAATCTGATTGTTGGACTTGGCATGGGCGCGCTCATGTGGGGTGCCTACGGTTTGCAGACGATTGGCCTGGCGCAGACCACGGCAGGCAAAAGCGCGTTTTTGACGGGCACGTACTGTATCTTGGTTCCGTTTGCGAGCTATGTCCTAAGCGGCGAAAAACTTACCCGTTACAACTTGGGCGCCGCGTTGCTGTGTCTGGCGGGCATTGGCTTGGTGGCGCTTGATAGCGTCGAGTTCAATGCCGGCGATGTTATTACGCTGGGCGGCGCGGTCTTCTTTGCCATCCAGATGGCGGTGGCCGCTAAGTACGGTCGCAAGATGGACATCAACGTCATTACGTTTTGGATGTTTGCGGGCAACGGTGTGCTGTGCCTGATCTCTTCGCTGCCGTTCGAGACCCAGGCGCCTTTATCCGTGTGGACGCCGAGCTTCATTGGCGTGATGGCATTCCTCTCGGTGGGCTGCACATGCGTGGGCTTGCTCATCCAAAACGTGGGCTTGGCGCATGTCCCGGCCTCGACGGGCTCACTACTGCTTTCGATGGAGTCGCCATCGGGCGTGCTGTTCTCGGTGCTGCTGATGGGGGAGGTGCTCACCTCGCGTTTGTTTGCCGGCTTTGCGCTCATCTTCCTGTCGATTATCTTGAGCGAGACGCACTTTGGCTTTTTGCGTAAAAAGCCGCGAGCGCGTTTGTAAACAATCTGTTGCGCCGTCCCTCTGGGGCGGCGTTTTTTATGCGTCGCCTTTAAAGTTATGCCTTGCACTTTAGAGTATGAAAGTGCTTGCTGCTAAAACCTTACTGGAGGGCATCTATGGCACCAGCTCTGTCCGATTTCCAACCACAACCAGCGCTTCAGACCTCAGCGGCGGCGCAAGCCGCCATTGGTGACGGTCTGGTCAAAGAGGCTCAGGCTTTTGCCGATGAGCTTGCCGCATGGCGTCACGATCTGCATCGGATGCCCGAACTCGGTAACGACCTCCCACAGACCTCTGCGTATATCCAAGCGCGCCTGAACGAGATGGACATCCCATTTTCCACGCTCGTCGATGGTTCCTGCGTTGTGGGCCTTGTCGGTGCCGGTGCCGCCGCGGCCCAGGGCAATGGCGTCTGCACGGACGAACAGGCCGGTACGGTCGTTATGCTGCGCGGCGACATGGATGCCCTGCCCGTTGTCGAGGAATCCGGCGAGCCCTTTGCATCTACCAATGGCTGCATGCATGCTTGCGGTCACGATATGCACGCGACGGCGCTGCTTGGTGCGGCGCGCCTGCTCAAGGCTCGCGAGGCCGCGCTTGTCGACGCCAATGCCACCGTCAAGCTGTTGTTCCAGCCGGGCGAGGAGACCTTTGAGGGGGCACGTGCTGCCATCGCCGACGGCTTGCTCGAGAACCCGCGTCCTCAGGCGGCTTTTGCCATGCATGTCAACAGCCAGTCGCCGCTTGGTCTGGTGCTCTACGGCAGCCCGGCGCTTTCGGGTGTGTACGGTTTCCGCATCACGCTGCAGGGCAAGGGCGGCCACGGTTCGAGCCCCGAGATCTGCATCGACCCCATCACGGCAGGCGTGCATGTGCACCTGGCGCTCCAGGAGCTTATCGCTCGCGAGGTGCCGGCGGCCAAGGAGGTCGCGCTCACCGTGGGTAAGTTTGCCGGTGGCCAAGCGGCCAATGTGATTCCCGACACCTGCGTGCTCGAGGGAACATTGCGCGGCTTTGACGTTGGGCTCATGGAGCACCTCAAGACCCGCATCGCGGAGGTCGTCAAAGGCGTTGCCACGACTTATCGTACGCCGGCGACTATCGAGACGCTCTCGGATGTTCCCCCGCTCGTGCTCGATGACGATATGACCCAGGCTTCGCTTGGCTATGTGGGTGCGACGTTGCCCAAGGCCGCCTTCCTGCCGCTGTTCCATGCCATGGCGAGCGAGGACTTTGCGCTTATCTCGAGCGAGATACCGAGCGCGTACTTTACGTTCGGTGCGGCTGTGACCGATACGGACGAGCACTTTGCCCAGCACCATCCCAAGGCACGCTTTAGCGATGCCGAGTTGCCGCTCGGCGCCGCGGCTTATGCGGCGGTCGCCCTGGGCTATATCGCCGACCACAAGGAGTAATCCATGTCCCAGCAGCATAAATTCTTCCCCGGTTGGCTCGTCGTGGCCTCCGGCTTTGTCATCATGGCCACGTGTTACACGATTTTCGTTAACTGCATGAGCCTGTTTCAGCCGCTTATCGTGAGCGACTTGGGCATTTCCCTTGCTCAGTACAACATCTCCAACGCCATCTCAACCGTGGTGAGCGTTGTCGGCTCGCTTGTCATTGGCCATGTTGCCGACAAAGTGAGCGGTCGCATCTTGGGTTCCCTTACCGTTATCGCCACCTCTGCCGTTCTTGCCGGGATGAGCTTTGTCGGTGAGCTGTGGCAGGTCTACGTGCTCTTTGCCGTCTCGGGCTGCTTTGCCGTCGCCTCGACCCGCCTGCTCATTAGCCTTGTGACCGCCAACTGGTTTACGGCCAAGCGAGGTCTTGCGATCTCCATAGCACTTTCGGGCTCGGGCTTTGGAGGCGCTGTTCTGTCTCCCACCGTGAGCTCGCTTATCGTGAGCGTTGGTTGGCGTTCCGCCTTCCTGGTGCTCGCGGCTATCTGCATGGTGGCGGCGCTGCCCATCACGGCCTATTCCTTCCGCACCAAGCCTTCTGAGATAGGCCTTAAGCCGCTCGGCGAGAACCCGGGCGATCCGTCCGTCTCGACAGCTGGCGACAAGGACGAGCACACGGCTCCCGAGGTTAACGTCGGTTGGTCTCGCATCAAGAAGAGCCCGGCGTTTTGGCTGCTTGTCGTTGCCTTCCTCTTTATGGGCCTCGTTAACGGTGCCATCTTGCCCAACCAGGTCACCAACATGACGAGCGTTACCGTCAACGGCGCCAAGATTGTCACGGGCGGTCACGATCCCGTGTGGGCGGGCACTGTGCTTTCGGCCTATATGGTCACCGTCGTTATCGCCAAGATTTCGCTCGGCGTCATTTACGATCGCTTTGGCCTACGTTTTGGCAACGTGTTGGGATCCGTTGCGTGCATTATCGCCTGCGTCGCCCTGTGCTTCCCCGCGACCGATCTTGGTCCCATCGTGGCTGCCGTGAGCTTTGGTGTCGGAACGTGCATGGGCACCATCACGCCCACTATCGCCGCGTCCAAGCAGTTTGGCATGGCCGATCTGGGCAAGGTCACGGGCACCATTACCTCGCTCGAGATGGTCGGCGGCACCGTGGGTGCCATTGTCTCGGGCGTGCTGTTCGATGCCACGGGCTCCTTTGCGAGCACCTGGATCGTGTGCCTGGTGTGTTCTGCGGTCATGCTCGTATTCCTGCTGGCATCCGAGCCCATCGCCGCTAAGCTGCGTGCGAGCGTGGCGGGGGAGTAGACGTCCGTCGCTCTTTTCTGTTCGCCCCGTGTTCTGTCCGTGGCCGCCTTGGAAGCCGAATGGATGCTCGTACCACCATTCGGTTTCCAAGGCGGCCACGGGCATACAAAATGATCCGTTTTCCTCTGTCCCCAACAGATCGTGTGATTCGAAGGGGGCGGAGGAAAGCGGATCGGCTGCAGCGGCGGCACGTCTGGCCGAACGAGCTCCCATACCCTCGTTCGGTCAGACGCGTCGCCGCGTTTTGTTTTTGTGCCGTATAATGACCACTACCTATGACGCGATACTAAAAGAAAGGTGTTTGCCCATGCAGGCACAGAAGGCGGAGGGAACCCGCGACCTTATCGGCGCCGAGATGCGCGCCTGGCAAAAGATGCAGCGGATCGCTGCCGGCGTGTTTGAGCCGTTTGGCTTTAAGCCCATCGAGACGCCCGCGATCGAGCAGGTGGACGTGTTTGTCCACGGCATCGGCCAGTCGACCGATGTCGTGCGCAAGGAGATGTTCCGCGTGTTTAGCGGCGCCAACCTGGAGCGTGTCTTTACCGAGGGCACCGATGCCAAGCTCAAGCCCAAACAGCGCTTGGCGCTTCGTCCCGAGGGCACTGCCGGCGTGGTGCGCGCCGTCGTGGAGAACAACCTGGTGCCCCAGGGCTCCACGCCGTTTAAGGCCTACTATGCCGAGGCCATGTTTCGCGGCGAGCGCCCCCAGAAGGGCCGCCTGCGTCAGTTCCATCAGGTGGGCATCGAGTGGCTCGGTGCTCCCGATCCGGCTGCGGACGCCGAGTGCATCATTATGCTCATGGAGTTCTACAAGCGTCTGGGCTTCGATCTTTCCAAGCTCCGTCTGCTCATTAACTCGATGGGTGATGCCCAGTGCCGTCCGGCCTATCGCGAGCAGGTCAAGCAGTTCATTCTCGATCACGCCGACGAGATGTGCGATGAGTGCCGCGAGCGCGCCGAGCTCAACCCGCTGCGCGCCTTCGACTGCAAGAACGACCATTGCCGCGAGATCATGGCCGAGGCCCCGCTGATGGGTGACAACCTGTGCGACGAGTGCCGCGAGCACTACGAGCAGGTCAAGCGCTATCTGGATGCCGCCGGCATCGAGTATGTCGAGGATCCCACCCTGGTGCGCGGCCTGGACTACTACACCCGTACCGTCTTTGAGGTCGAGGCCCCCGGCGCCGGCGTCGGCTCCATCGGTGGCGGCGGCCGCTACGACGGCCTGGTCGAGCTCGAGGGCGGCAAGCCCACGGCCGGTGTCGGCTTCGCCGTCGGTTTTGAGCGCGCCCTGCTGGCCCTGCAGGCCTTTGGCAGCGACCTGGGCGCCGATGAGGCTCCGTGTGTCTACGTTGCCAACGCCGGCAAGGAACTGCGTCAGAACGTTTTTGCCATTACGCAGAAGCTTCGCGCCGCAGGCATCGTGACCGAGGCAGACTATCAGGGTCGTTCGCTCAAGGCTCAGTTTAAGCAGGCCGACAAGGTGGGCGCCAAGCTCATTTTGGTCTTGGGCGGCGACGAGCTTGCCGCCGGCAAGGTCAAGGTGCGCGACATGCAGAGCCATGACGAGGTACTGGTCGATTTGTCCAACGTGGTCGAGGCGGTTCGCGAGCGTCTGTAGCGCATCATTTTGAGCTGCGGGTCCGCTAACGCGTCCCGCTCGCGGCGAACGATTGTTACGGGGGTGTTTCGCTTTTATGCGGAATGTCCCCGTTTGCATATGCCGCCCACCGAGAAATACGACCATTTGGGGCAAAAAGCCTTGCAATGCAGAAAATACTTTTGTGTGGTAAAGCGCAATCAGTATCGAAAGTGTTTCTCAAGTGCCTATAATGAATACCGCATGTTACGTGCATAGAAGGAGGAATGGGAGGAAACGTGGCTGAGAACCTAAGCAACCAGTCTGTACCCGAAGCCGCGGCGCGCGTCGCTGCCGTGGTCAACCGCCTCGTTAACCGAATCGGCTCGAATGCCGAGTCCAGGGAGCGTCTCGCCGAGATTGAGATTCCCGAGGAGCTGCGCGACAACCTTGCGCTGTTCCTGCGCCTGGAGCGCCGTGTGCTTAGCGAGTATGATCCCGAGATCGCGGACCTGTTCGACAAGATTCTGTCGGCCGAGATCGTGGCCAATGCCGGCAACCCCGGTAGCCGTGCCGCCGACGAGGCCGTCGACGAGCAGGGCGTGCCCACCGCCGACGAGCCCACTGCTGTGGCGTTTCGCGAGGTCGTCGATTTGATCGACAGCCTGCCGCTCGATAAGCAGCAGGTTATCGTCCGTGCCTTTACGAGCTTCTTCCATCTGGCAAACCTGTCGGAGGAGAACTACCGTGTGACGCAGCTGCGCGAGCGTGAGGCCGGTGCATCGACCGATACCGAGGTCGATCCCGCCAACGAACTCACCGTCGCCTATCACCAGCTGGTGGATGAGATGGGTGTCGAGGGCGCCAACGAGCTGCTCGGCAAGCTTGAGTTCCATCCCGTCTTTACCGCGCATCCCACCGAGGCCCGTCGCAAGGCCGTCGAGGGCAAGATTCGCCGTATCTCTAACCTGCTGGAGGAGCGTCCGCGTCTGGGCGGCTCCGACCTGGTGGAGAACGAGCGCCATATGCTGCAGGAGATCGACGCCCTGGTGCGTACGAGCCCCATCGCGCTCAAGAAGCCCACGCCGGTCGAGGAAGCCGATACCATCATCGACATCTTCGATAACACGCTGTTCGACGTCATCCCCGTCATCTATCGTCGCTTTGACGACTGGGTGCTGGGTGACAAGGCCGGTACCGTGCCGCCGCTGTGCCCGGCGTTCTTCCATCCCGGCAGCTGGATCGGTTCCGACCGCGACGGTAACCCCAACGTCACCGCCAAGGTGAGCCGTGAGGTCGCCGCCAAGTACTTCACCCACATGGTGCTCAAGCTCGAGGACAAGTGCCGCCGCATCGGCCGCAACCTCACGCTCGAGGCCACCTACAGCAAGCCGTCTGCCGAGCTCATCAACCTGTGGAACCATCAGGTCGAGATGAGTGCCCATTACACGGCCCGCGCCGAGCTTATCTCCGAGCACGAGCCGCATCGCGCCGTCATGCTCGTCATGGCCGACCGTCTGAACGCCACCGTACGCCGTATCACCGACACCATGTATCACAGCGCCGACGAGTTCCTGGATGACCTGCGCGTCGTCCAGCGTTCGCTGGCTGCCTGCGGTGCCGTCCGTGCCGCCTACGGCCCGGTGCAGACCATCATCTGGCAGGTCGAGTCCTTCGGCTTCCATATGGTCGAGATGGAGTTCCGTCAGCACTCCGTGGTGCATGCCCGCGCCCTTAAGGATATCCACGAAAACGGTATCCATGGCGACCTGCAGCCCATGACGCGCGAGGTCATCGACACCTTCCGCGCTATCGGCTCCATCCAAAAGCGCTACGGTAAGAAGATGGCACACCGCTACATCATCTCGTTTACCAAGAGTGCCCAGCATGTGGCCGACGTCTTTGAGCTGGCCCACCTGTCCTTCGCACACGAGGAGGACGTTCCCGAGCTCGACGTGATCCCGCTGTTCGAGCAGCTCGAGGACCTCGAGGGCTGTGTTGACGTGCTCGACCAGATGCTTACGCTGCCCGTGGTGCAGAAGCGTCTTGCCCAGACCAACCGCCGCATGGAGGTTATGCTGGGTTACTCCGACTCCTCCAAGGATGCCGGTCCTACCACGGCCATGCTTGCGCTGCACTCCGCGCAGGAGCGCATCGCCAAGTGGGCCGAGAAGAACGATATCGACCTGGTGCTCATGCACGGTCGCGGCGGCGCCGTGGGCCGTGGTGGCGGCCCGGCCAACAAGGCCGTACTGGCGCAGCCCAAGGGTTCAGTCAACTGCTTCTTTAAGCTCACCGAGCAGGGTGAGGTCATCTTTGCCCGTTACGGCAACCGCACGCTGGCTCAGCGCCATGTTGAGTCCGTTGCCGCCGCAACGCTTTTGCAGTCGGCCCCGAGCGTCGAGAAGACCAACACCGAGACCACGCAGAAGTTCTGGGATATGGCCGAGAAACTCAACGCCGCAAGCCACGAGCGCTATCTGGACCTGCTGAACACCGAGGACTTTGCACCGTGGTTCTCGACTGTGACGCCGCTGACCGAGGTCGGTCTGCTGCCGATTGGCTCGCGTCCCGCCAAGCGCGGCTTGGGTGCCAAGTCGCTCGACGACCTGCGTACCATTCCGTGGATTTTCAGCTGGAGCCAGGCACGCATTAACTTGGCCGCTTGGTACGGCCTGGGCACCGCCTGCGAGCAGCTGGGCGATCTTGACCAGCTCAAGGCTGCCTACCAGGAGTGGCCGTTCTTCCGCACCTTTATCGATAACATCGAGATGTCGATTGCTAAGACCGATCAGCGCATTGCCAAGATGTATCTGCATTTGGGCGACCGCGATGATCTGTCCAAGAAGGTCTTTACCGAGATGCAGCTCACCCGTAAGTGGGTCCTTGCCATCGTTGGTGACGAGTGGCCGCTGCAGCGTCGTCGCGTGCTCGGCTGTGCCGTTCGCGTGCGTAACCCCTACGTCGACGCCCTGTCCATCGCCCAGGTCCGCGCCCTTCGCGAGGTGCGTATGAACCAGGACGAGATGGCCGAGGAGAAGAAGGCCGAGTACATGAGCCTGATTCTTTCGACTGTGACCGGCGTCTCGGCAGGTCTGCAGAACACGGGGTAATCGATAGCCCTGTGGCTCTCACCGGGGCCCGACGGGTTTCCCTCTGAATGCGTCCTCGCACTTGAAGCCCCCTTATCCTGCTCCTTCGGAGCTGCGGATAAGGGGGCTTCGTGCTGCGGAATGCATTCAGAGGGAAACCCGTCGGGCCCCTTCGTCCTCGGTCCTCTGGAATTAAAGCTGAGGAGAAGAATGGCGCGCTTCGCGCATAGCGTGGAGTGCGGCGAGGGCTTCTTGCGTCCTGCGGAGTGTGCCTAAAAGTAAACTGATGGCGGGCCCTGCGATGTCCGGTCTTCGGCGGATTACTGCTGGGGGAATAATGGCGCGCTTCGCGCGTTTGGAAAGGGCTTCGTGCTGCGGAATGCATTCAGAGGGAAGCCCGTCGGGCCCCTTCGTCCTCGGTCCTCTGGAGTTAAAGCTGAGGAGAAGAATGGCGCGCTTCGCGCATAGCGTGGAGTGCGGCGAGGGCTTCTTGCGTCCTGCGGAGTGTGCCTAAAAGTAAACTTATGGCGGGCCTTGCGATGTCCAGCTTCAGCGGAAGGCCGCTGGGTGAGGGTGGTGCCTGGGGCGACGTGCAAAAAACGGAGTTTTCAGCAGCCAAAAATCGATGCATAAGGCCATAGCCGGCCCTCGCTGCCTTTGTTGATGATTTTGCAAGACAATTGGGCCTTGGCGATGCTCATATATGGCTGGTTTCTCGCCGCATGTTATCCAGATGGGACGAGTCATGAGGACGATCTACCTTTTGAAAGACTTTTGACACGAAAATCTTATCTTGCGATGCTGAATACTCGCAAAAATGCACGCTCCGGAGGGGGCTACCATGTTGCGGTTCGAAACCCAATGCGTCATTCTATGCAGTATATTGACCTATTTATGCAAGATAGCTTACACGCGCACGCCACAGGATTGATGTTTGCCTCGGCGCTGCGTAATCCACCCTGCCCATAGCTTCTTTGACAGGAGGCCGCGGTCCCGTTTGGGATCGCGGCCGTTTTATTGTGGGTCAAATATGAACGTTGTGTTAACGACTCGGTGGACGGTGGCGTTTTTCGGTGAGCGGCGTATCCTTCCAACGGTTTATCTAGTGTGTCAGTTGAAAGGAAGAGGGCGCTCGTCATTGTTTGAATGTGAACTGCCGTTTGACCACAAGACATTGCATCTGGAGCTCGAGGATAAGAACTTCGCGGGTGTGATGGAAGGTCACCAAAACGAGTTTAAGACTGCAAAATCGCAGGAAGAGCTGGTAGAGGAGTCGCTTGCCAACCCTTATGGATCGCCTTCGCTCGAGGAGCTTTGCGCTGGCAAGAAGGATATTGTCATCATTAGCTCCGACCATACGCGCCCCGTTCCCTCGCGTGTGACGATGCCTATTCTGCTGCATCACATCCACTCCGCTGCGCCTGAGGCGCACGTTCGCATTCTGGTTGCTACGGGTATGCATCGTCCATCGACGCACGAGGAACTCATCAACAAGTATGGCGAGGAGATCGTTGCCAACGAGGAAATTGTCATGCACGTCGCGACCGACGACAGCATGATGGAAAAGATTGGCACCCTGCCTTCTGGTGGCGAGTGCATCATCAACAAGATTGCCGCCGATTGCGATCTACTGCTTGCCGAGGGCTTTATTGAGCCGCACTTCTTTGCCGGTTTTTCTGGCAGCCGCAAGTCCGTGCTGCCCGGCATCGCCAGCTACAAGACCATCATGTACAACCACAACGGCCAGTTTGTGAACGATTCCCATTCGCGCGCCGGCAACCTGTGCCACAACCACGTGAGCGAGGACATGTTTGCCGCTGCCGAGATGGCTCACCTTGCCTTTGTGCTCAACGTGGTGCTCAACGGCAAGCACGAGGTCATCGGCTCCTTTGCCGGCGACATTCACAAGGCGCACGAGGCCGGCTGCGAGTTTGTGAAGAGCCTTGCCGGCGTTGAGCCCGTCGAGTGCGAGATTGCCATCACCACCAACGGTGGCTATCCGCTCGATCAGAACGTCTATCAGGCCGTGAAGGGCATGTGCGCTGCCGAGGCCACACTTCCCGAGGGCGGCGTGATCATCGATGTCGCCGGTTGCGCCGATGGTCACGGTGGCGAGGGCTTCTATCACAACATCGCCGACAACGATCCGGCAGAGTTTGAGCGCGCCTGCATCGACCGTCCTAAGGACGAGACCCTGCCCGACCAGTGGACGAGCCAGATCTTTGCCCGCATCCTGGCGCATCACCCTGTGATCATGGTTACCGACCTGTGCGATCACCAGATGCTCAAGGATATGCATATGACACCGGTCAACACCCTCGAGGAGGCGCTCAAGCTCGCCTTTGAAATGAAGGGTGCCGATGCCAAGGTAGCCGTCATTCCCGATGGCCTGGGCGTTGTCGTCGCTCAGCACTAGCGCGCGGCCTAAACGAATCGTTTGTAACCGACAAGAAAGATAAGGTTTTATGCTTACCAAGCTCCTCTGCGAATTCGGCGCAACGGCCCTCATGATCATCTTTGGCGTGGGCGTACACTGCGATACCGTGCTTAAGGGCACCAAGTATCAGGGCTCCGGCCACATGTTTGCCATCACCACCTGGTCTTTTGGCATCTCGGTCTGCCTGTTTGTCTTTGGCGGCGCCGTGTGCATGAACCCGGCTATGGTGCTTGCCCAGTGCATCGTCGGTCTGGTGCCGTGGAGCAGCTGCATCCCCTTCATGATTGCCGATATGCTCGGCGGCTTTGTGGGCGCCGTAATCGCTTGGTTTATGTATACCGATGAGTTCAAGGCTTCCGAGGGCGTCGTCGACCCCATTGCCCAGCGCAACATCTTCTCGACCAACCCCACCACCGAGGGCACGAACTATGCCCGCAACTTCTTCTGTGAGGCTATCTGCACCTTTGTGTTCATCAGCGCCATCCTTGCTGCCGCTAGCCGCGCCGGCGAGAACGTTCTGATGCTCGCTATCTGCGTCGGCCTGATCGTTTGGGCCGTTGGCATGGGCATGGGTGGCATCACCGGCTTCGCCATGAACCAGGCACGCGACCTTGGTCCTCGCATGGCCTATCAGGTGCTGCCGATCAAGAACAAGGCTGACAACAACTGGAAGTACGGCCTGCTCGTTCCTGGCATCGCGCCGTTTATCGGTGCCGCTCTGGCCGCGCTGTTTGTGCACGGTTTCTTGGGCATGTTCTAGTCCAAGGCCGCATAGTAGTCCGCTGGCCGCATGGGGTGACTTCCCAGCGCGTCCTCGGACATGAAAGAACCCCCGCTGCGCACTACGTGCGGCGGGGGTTCTTTCGTCCTGTGGAATGCGCTGGGAGGTTACCCCATGCGGCCAGCTGCGGGGTCTTTGTTGCATTCGTACAAGCAATCCAACATATTTCTGAATTTGGATGGGAGGGGCTTGTCGCTGTTGGGGGGGGCGTTGAAGTGCGAGTGACACGTTGGGATGCGTGGCGCCTTGGGTTGGGGCAATGCTCTGGGATGAGCCTCTTACTTAAGTGAAGAGGGGTTTTATGGCTGATAGGTAGTCTTTGGCTACGTCGGCCTTGTCGGCTTGGAAGTTGTGCCAGGCCCACCATTGGACGGTGGCTACGAAGCTTGAGGCTATGTGGTGGAGGAGGAAGTTGCGATCCATGGTGCTGGCGGGGCCTGCGGGGTCGACAGGGACGGTTTCGGCTGCGCGCGACATGATGGTCTTGCGGAGACAGTCGGCGAAGACGCGCGAGCCGGCGCCGGCTACGAGGGCGCGTACGCCCTGACGACGATCCCAGAGGTTGTTGAGGATATGTTCGACCTGTACGAGCGGGTCATTGAGGGGTGTACCGTCATCGTCGAGGGCATGGGTGCAGATATCGCACACGAACTCAGCGAGCAGGTCATCTTTGCTCTTGAAGAGGCCGTAGAACGTTGCCCGACCTACATGGGCGCGAGCGATGATGTCGCCGACGGTAATCTTGCCGTAGTCCTCTTCGCGCAGGAGCTCGGAGAACGCCGCAACGATGGCAGCGCGGCTTTTTGCCTTGCGGGCATCCATGGCTATGCGTCCGCGTGAACGAGCAGACAGCGGAGCGTGCCGGAGCAACCCTCGTAGGGGCGTTTGCCGGCGCCGTAGCCGACGGCTTCGATGTGGTAGCGTGAGGGCAGTTGGTCGGACGTGCGCAGCGCGGTGACGATGGCGGCGCCCGTTGGCGTCACGAGCTCGCCGGCGACCGGTGCAGGCGTGAGGGCGATATTGCCTGCCTGGCACAGGTTGACGACAGCGGGGACGGGAATGGGCATGAGGCCGTGGGCGCAGCGGATGGTTCCGTGGCCCTCGGAGAGCGACTCGATCACAACATCCTCAATGCCCAGGTCGTCGAGGCAGATGGCGACAGAGCAGACGTCGACGATGGAGTCGATGGCGCCCACCTCGTGGAACATGACGGTGTCGAGCGTTTTGCCGTGAGCTTTGGCCTCGGCAGCAGCGAGTGCGGTAAAGATGGCGAGCGCGCGACGCTTGGCGCCATCGCTTAGCTGTGAGCCGTCGATGATGGCGGTGACGTCCGCCAAAGAACGGTGGTGATGGTGGTGGGCGTGGTGATGGTCCTCGTGGTCATGGCCGTGGGCCTCATGGTCATGCTCGTGCGTATGCTCGTGGCAGTGTTCGTGTTCATGCCCGCCATGGTCATGATGGTGCTCATGCTCGTGCGTGTGCTCGGCAGCTGCTTCGTTGCCAAAGAGCCAGGCCATATCGTGGTCGTGGTTCTCGAGCTCCTCTGCCAAATGAACGTCAAAGTCGCAGGCGTCGATACCATGCTTGTTTGCACGCGTGACGGCGATCGTAAAGCCGTCGACCGGCAGCGTGGCGAGCTGTTCGCGCAGGTGCTCCTCGCTGGCGCCCAGGTCGAGCAGGGCCGCGACGGTCATATCGCCGCTGATGCCCGAGGTGCCGTCGATGATAAGCGTATGCTGATGGTTGGACATGGAATGCTCCTTAACGGGCGCAGGGTGTTCCGGCGCTCAGATGATTGATAAGACTTGCCTGGTAGGCGGCACCAAAGCCATTGTCGATATTGACGACCGAAACGCCGCTGGCGCAGGAGTTGAGCATGGCGAGCAGCGCGGCTACGCCACCAAAGCTCGCGCCGTAGCCCACGCTGGTGGGAACGGCGATGACCGGACAGCTTACCAGACCGCCGATAACGCTCGCCAGCGCGCCCTCCATGCCGGCGATGGCGATGACCACCTGTGCCTGGGCAAGTTCCTCGGCATGCGCGAGCAGACGGTGCAGGCCGGCGACACCTACGTCGTAGAGGCGGTCGACCTCGTTGCCGTAGAACTCGGCCGTCAACGCGGCTTCTTCGGCGACGGGCAAGTCGCTCGTGCCGGCGCAGGCGACAACGATGCGTCCGTTACCGGTAGGGGAGGGCTTACCGCCCACGAGGGCGAGCTGGGCGTTCGGGACATATCCCAGGTCGATCCCATTGTCGAGAAGCTCCGAGGTGCGGGCTGCTTTTTCGGCATCCAGGCGCGTAACCAGGGTGCGCTCCTGACCGGCATCGCGCAGCGCTTTGATAATGGCGGCAATCTGCTCGGCGGTTTTACCGGCGCCGTAGACAACCTCACCGGCCCCCTGGCGCACCCCGCGCGAAAGATCGAGCTGCGCAAAACCCAGATCGGCGGTCGGCGCCGTTTGGATGCGCGTAAGG
Organism: Collinsella sp. Sow4_E3; assembly: GCF_052116285.1. Classification (NCBI taxonomy): domain Bacteria; kingdom Bacillati; phylum Actinomycetota; class Coriobacteriia; order Coriobacteriales; family Coriobacteriaceae; genus Collinsella; species Collinsella sp. Sow4_E3. The sequence goes on along the minus strand of NZ_JBQKLJ010000014.1, from coordinate 20,279 downwards.
GCGACTGCCGGGGTGACTGATCCGCCGGCAACATCGCTCAGCAGCTGCTCTAGATCTCGCTTATCCATATAAGTTCCCTTCGACGGCGCAAAGTCTAGCACTCAAAGGGTATGTTTCCGAACACTAAGACAAAATTGTTCGGAAACTAGATATAGGGGATTTGATTCTGTTGTTAGATGGATCGGCTAGTCACGCAGGATGATATCCATGGCGAGCATCAGGTTGCGCTCGTCGATGGCAAACGGAGCGGCCTCGCGCGTTTTGGGCTTGGCGCAAAATGCGATGCCCGTGCCCGCGGCCTGAATCATGGGGATGTCGTTGGCACCGTCGCCGATCGCCACGGTATGGGCCATATCGACACCGCACTCAACCGCCCAATCCAGTAGCTGGATAAGCTTGGATTCCTTGGTCACAATGTCTGCCGCCAGCTTGCCCGTGAGCTTGCCGTCTACGACCTCCAGGCGGTTGGCCAGGCAAAAATCGATGCCCGCGGCAGCTACGATCTTGTCGGCGACCTCGTGGAAGCCGCCGCTTACCACGCCGACCTTCCAGCCTTTGCTGTGCGCCGAGCGCACAAGCTCCAGTGCGCCGGGGGTAAACGTCACGCGCTCAAAGGTGCGCTCGAAAACGCTCTCGTCCAGGCCGGCAAGCAGCCCCACGCGCTCCTCGAGCGCCTGCTTAAAGTCGAGCTCGCCGCGCATGGCGCGTTCGGTGATCCGCGCAACTTGCCCGCCCACGCCTGCTTCCTCGCCCAACAGGTCGATGACCTCCTGGTTGATGAGCGTGGAATCGATATCCATAACGATGAGGCGTGCAGTCATGGTGGGCCTTTCCGAGTGCGGTTGTATTGTAGGCACATTGTCGCACGTGACAAGCGCGGGCGGGCAGTGCGGTGCGCCAATTGTTTCGTCTCCGTCAAGTCTTTGGGCAAGAGTTACTTTTTCGCGGTACATCGGCGCGGGTGCGATAAGATAGAACGCCATGTCCGGCTGCGCGGTTTACGCAGGCTGGGCAAATCTGTACGACGCCGCCCGGAACGACACGGGGCGGCACAGATCCATAAAGGAGGATCACTGGTATGAGCCAGACCCGTCCCATCGACGAGCATTCCATGCACACCCGTACCTGCGGCGAGCTTCGCCGCGAGAACGTGGGCGAAGAGGTCACCCTTACCGGTTGGGTGAGCCGTCGCCGCGACCACGGCGGCCTTATCTTCTGCGACCTTCGCGACCGCGAGGGCATCACGCAGCTCACCTTCGACCCCGAGCACTCCGACGGCGATGCCTTTAAGATCGCCGAGACCATGCGTCCCGAGTGGCCCATCAAGATTCACGGCGTCGTGCGCGCCCGTGGCGAGGAAACCACCAACGCCAAGCTCGCGACCGGCGAGATCGAGGTCCTGACCGACCACGCCGAGGTGCTCAACACCTCCGTTACTCCGCCGTTCCAGATCGAAGACGGCATCGAGACCAGCGAGGACACCCGTCTGCGCTATCGCTATCTGGACCTCCGTCGTCCCGAGATGATGGCCAACCTCAAGCTGCGCTCCGACTTCACCTTTGCCATTCGCGAGGCGCTTCACAACCGTGAGTTCATGGAGGTCGAGACACCCTCCCTGTTCAAGTCTACGCCCGAGGGCGCCCGCGACTTCATCGTTCCCAGCCGTATTCAGCCGGGTAACTTCTACGCCCTGCCGCAGTCCCCGCAGCTCCTAAAGCAGCTGCTCATGGTCGGTGGCGTCGAGCGCTACTACCAGGTTGCCAAGTGCTTCCGCGACGAGGACTTGCGTGCCGACCGTCAGCCCGAGTTCACCCAGGTCGATATCGAGATGTCCTTCGTGGACCAGAACGACGTCATGAGCGCACTCGAAGAGGTCTTGGCCGACGCCTTCGGTCGCATGGGTGTCGAGATGCCCACGCCGCTGCGTCGCATGGACTACTGGGAGGCCATGGACACCTATGGCTCCGACAAGCCCGATACCCGCTATGGCATGCATCTGGTCGATCTGACCGACATCTTTGCCAACTCCAAGTTCAAGGTCTTTGCGACTGCCGCAAACGAGGAGGGCTCTGTCGTCAAGGCCATCAACGCCAAGGGCGCCGGTGCCTGGGCACGTGCCAAGATCGATAAGCTCGCCGGCGTGGCCTCCACGTTTGGCGCCAAGGGTCTGGCCTGGATCGCTTTCCGCGAGGACGGCTCCATCAACAGCCCCATCGTCAAGTTCTTCTCGGACGAGGAGATGGCGGCTCTGCGCGAGCGCATGAACGTCGAGCCTGGCGACCTCGTGATGTTCGCCGCCGGCCCGCGCCTGCTCTCTGACGAGATCCTGGGCGGCATGCGCTCTCACATGGCCAACGCACTCGAGATCAAACGCGAGGGTCACGACTTCCTGTGGGTCGTCAACTTCCCGCTGTTCCACTGGGATGAGGACCGCAAGGCCTATGCAGCCGAGCACCAGCCGTTCACTCTGCCGACCGAGACCGACATCGCCAAGATCGAGGCCGACCCGTTGGCTGCCGGTTCCTGCACCTACGACTTTGTCATGGACGGTTTTGAGGCCGGCGGCGGTGGCATGCGCATCCATAACGCCGAGATGCAGATGTCCATGCTCAAGCTCCTGGGCTTTACCGAGGAGCGCGCCGAGTCGCAGTTTGGCTTCCTCATGGAGGCGCTCAAGTTTGGTGCGCCCCCGATGGGCGGTTTTGCCCTGGGTCTGGACCGCGTGTGCATGCTGCTTACTGGCTCCGATTCCATCCGCGACGTCATGGCGTTCCCCAAGACGGCCAGCGGCTCCGACCTCATGTCGGGCGCCCCGAGTGCCGTTTCCGGCGCCCAGCTCAAGGACGTCAGCCTGCGCTTGATGTAGGCGAGCGGCTACCTATTGCCCGCAACGAGGGAAGGACGCGTGCCTTCCCTCGTTTTTTGTGGGACGGGGATGCGGCCGGTAACGTACAATAACTACCACGTGGCTGGGTTTGGCCGGCCAAATGTGCGATGCTGCGGGAGGGGACATGGTCGAGTTTACAAAGACGATTAAAGATCCGTTGGGACTACATGCCCGCCCGGTTGCGCTTCTCTATGACATTATCGCCAAGCATCGTAGTGACGTGTCGGTCAGCATCGGCGATCGCCACACGGATGGCCGCGATATCATGGGACTCATGGCCCTCTATGGTGAGTGCGGTGAGAGCATCGTCTTTCGTGTTTCGGGCGTGGATGAGGCCTCCTGCGTCACATCGATCAGAAATCTCTCACTCTAAGCGGAACAATGTAAAAAGGGGAGAGTCCCCTCTGTTGCATACATCGGTATGACAAGGCACCGCAAAGAGACCGTCTTTGCGGAGCCTTTGTTTAAAATGGGAAACTTTTTCGAAAACTGAATAGAGATCCTTTCCAAAAAGTTAACCACGTGTTATTTTACTATTTCGAACATAGACGCGGTTAACTTTTATCGCGTCGATGTTGAGGACGAACCGATGTTAGGAGCTCACTCATGTCTTGCGGACCGCAGATGCCGGCCATGCCGCTTTCGATGGTAAAAGCGGGCGAAACCGTGCACGTGTCTCGTGTAAAGGGCAATGAGGACATGAAGCACCACCTCAAGGACCTCGGCTTTATCGAGGGCAGCGAGATCCACGTGGTGAGCTCAAGTGGCGCCAATATCATCGTCACGGTGCTGGGCGCACGCTTTGGCATCGATTCCAAGGTTGCCATGCACATCATGACCGTCGGTTAATCCGCAGCATTTCATAAAAACCGAAAGGGGGACAAGAGGATGAAGACGTTGGGTGACGTTAAGGTGGGCGAGAGCTCTACCATCGTCAAGCTTCACGGTGAAGGCGCGCTTCGCCGCCACCTTATGGACCTGGGGCTCATCAAGGGCACTTCGTTCAAGGTCGTGAAGGTTGCACCGCTCGGTGATCCGGTCGAGATCAACGTGCGCGGCTACGAGCTTTCCATCCGCAAGGAGGAGGCGGCCGTCGTCGAGGTCCAGTAAGGGCCCACGGCGTTTATTTCTGCAGATAAAGTTAGGGGTTTCTAACTTAATGCAGCAACTTTGAAGCACATTATCCAGCCTGCGCGGAGAAAGCAGCGCGGGCAAACGAGGAAGAAGGATTGAATGGCGGATTCTCAGATCCATGTCGCGCTGGCGGGTAACCCCAACTGCGGCAAGACCACGCTTTTCAACCTGATCACCGGCGCCAACGGCTACGTTGGCAACTGGCCCGGCGTCACGGTTGAGAAAAAGGAGGCCAAGCTCCTAAGCGACAAGAACGTTACCATCACGGACCTCCCCGGTATCTACTCGCTTTCCCCCTACAGCCCCGAGGAGCAATGCTCGCGCGATTACCTCATGAGCGGCGAGCCCGATGTGGTCGTCCAGGTGGTCGACGCCACCAACCTCGAGCGCAACCTGTACCTGGCGCTTCAGGTTATCGAGACCGGCCTACCCGTGGTCGTTGCCCTTAACATGGCCGACTTGGTCGAGAAGAACGGCGACAAGATCGACACGGACAAGCTCTCCAAGAAGCTCGGCTGTCCGGTCATGATGATTTCGGCCCTTAAGAACAAGGGTATTAAGGAGCTGTTCGAGCAGGTTAAGAAGTCCGCTGCTTCCAAGGGCCAGGTGCCGGAGCACAAGTTCGATTCCTCCATCGAGGACGTTCTGGACCACATCGAAAACAACCTGCCGGCGAGCGTTCCCGCCAACAAGCGTCGCTACTACGCGGTCAAGCTGTTCGAGCGTGATGCGGACGCCTGCAAGCTCATCAACCTCACCAAGGAGAAGGCCGCTCGCGTGGAAGAGCTGGTCGCCCAGTGCGAGCAGGACTGCGATGACGACGCCGAGTCCATCATCACCGGTGAGCGCTATGGCGTCATCGCGCACATCATCGACGAGTGCCTCACCAAGGCTCCGGCCAAGATGAGCACCTCCGAGAAGATCGACCGTGTGGTTACCAACCGTATCCTGGGCCTGCCGATCTTTGTGGTCATCATGTTCTGCGTGTACTACATCGCCGTTTCCACCTTAGGCGGCACGGTGACCGACTTCACCAACGACCAGCTCTTTGGTACCGACGGTTGGTATGTGCTCGGTCAGGGCCGCGACGCCTACGATGCAGCCGTCGAGGCTGCGGGCGACGATGCCGACTCGGTTGACCCGGCGCAGTACGGCCCCTATGTCCCGGGTATCACCACCGTGGTGCACGATGCCCTTGTGGCGGGTGGCACCGAGGACGGCGGCCTGGTCGATTCGCTGGTCTGCGACGGCATCGTCGGCGGTTTGGGCGCCATCTTTGGCTTTGTGCCGCAGATGTTCCTGCTGTTCGTCATGCTGTCCTTCCTGGAGGACTGCGGCTATATGGCCCGCGTCGCCTTCATCATGGATCGCGTGTTCCGCCGCTTTGGCCTGTCCGGTAAGTCCTTTATCCCCATGCTCGTGTCCTCGGGCTGTGGCGTTCCCGGCGTCATGGCCACCAAGACCATCGAGAACGAGAAGGACCGCCGCATGACGGTCATGACCACCACGTTTATTCCCTGTGGCGCCAAGCTGCCGATCATCGCCCTGCTCATGGGTTCCATCATCGGCGATTCTTCCACCACCGCCGCGTGGATCAGCCCGCTCTTCTACTTCCTGGGCGTCTTCGCCGTCATCGCCTCGGGCCTTATGCTCAAGAAGACCAAGCTCTTCGCCGGTCGCCCGACGCCGTTCGTTATGGAGCTTCCTGCCTACCACTTCCCGGCGATCCGCTCTTGGGCACTGCACGTGTGGGAGCGCTGCTGGGCCTTTATCAAGAAGGCCGGCACGGTCATCTTCGCATCCACCGTCGTTGTTTGGTTCCTCTCCAACTTTGGAAGCTACAACGGTTCCTTTGGCTTCCTGCCTGCAATGGACGGCATCCCCGAGGAGTTCATGGACTACTCCGTGCTTGCCATGCTCGGTAACCTGGTCGCTTGGATCTTCGCTCCGCTCGGCTTTAGCACCTGGCAGGCAACTGCGCTGACCGTCTCGGGCCTTGTGGCTAAGGAGAACGTCGTCGCCACCGCCGGCTCGCTGCTGTCCGTGGCTGATGCCGCCGAGACCGACCCGAGCCTGTGGACCGCGTTTGCCGGCATGTTCCCCACCATGGGCGCTTGCGTTGCCTTTGGCGCATTCAACCTGCTGTGCGCTCCGTGCTTTGCCGCCATGGGCACTATCCGCAACCAGATGGATTCCGGAAAGTGGACCGCGATTGCCATCGGTTACGAGTGCGCCTTCGCTTGGGTGATCGGCCTGTTCATCAACCAGTTCTACAACCTGCTTGTTCTGGGGCAGTTTGGTATCTGGACGATTGTGGCCATCGTGCTGCTGGTTGCGATGCTCTTCCAGATCTTTCGTCCTATCCCTGCGCATGCATGGACCGACGAGGACGAGACCAGCACTGCTTCCGCCGCAGTTTCCGCTTAAGTCCGAATAAGGATTAGCCCCTTTCCACGAGCCCGGGTGTCCCAGCGACACTCGGGCTTTTTGGCGGTGGGGGAGATGTGGCGTTTCCGCAGATAAAACCGACCAAAATAAACCTGTCCCTTTTTGGTAGGTGGAAATGGGGTAAAGTAAGTGATGGTTAACTAGAGGAGGCTTGCTATGGCACCTATCGATATTGTTGTTCTGGCTGTTATCGGTATTGCGTTTGTCGCGGTATGCGTGCGCATCTACCGCAAGGGCACCTGCGCCGACTGTGCTCAGGGTGGCGTTTGCACGGGGCATTGCTCCAACAAAAAGACGTGTGCCGCACTTAAGGGCGTGGACAAAATCGCCGAAGACTTGGGCCGCGGTATTCATTAGCCGATCGGCGTTTGGGCATGTATGACTGCGGATACGGCAGTTGCTGATACGATAGGTGTGTTAGCAACTGCCGCCGAGCGGCTTAAACGAAAGGAAGCCTGTATGGAGTCCTGTGCCTACCCGATGCTCTTTAGCCCGATCAAGGTCGGTACGACCGAGGTTAAGAACCGCGTCTTTATGCCGCCGGTGTCCACCAACTTGGCCGATCACGGCTATGTGACCGACGACTTGGTCGATCATTACCGTGCCCGTGCCAAGGGCGGCGTGGGCCTCATCATCACCGAGGTCGTGACGGTCGAGCCCACCTATACCTATCTACCGGGTGACATGTGCTGCTACGACGACACGTTTATCCCCGGCTGGGAAAAGCTCGCCGCGGCCGTCCACGAGTATGGCTGCAAGATCATGCCGCAGCTCTTCCACCCCGCCTACATGGCCTTTAACATTCCGGGCACGCCGCGCCTGATCGCTCCGTCCTTTGTGGGCCCGTCCTATGCCCGCGAGGCACCGCGTCCTATCACGGTCGATGAGATTCACGAGCTCACGCATCAGTTTGGCGACGCTGCCGTACGTATGCAGAAGGCCGGTGTCGATGGCGTCGAGGTCCATGCGGCACACGCCCACGGCATGCTCGGCGGCTTTTTGACTCCGCTCTACAACAAGCGTACCGACGAGTACGGCGGCTCGCTCGACGCTCGCATGCGCTTCTTGCTCGAGGTCATCGCCGAGATTCGCGAGCGCTGCGGCAAGGACTTTATCATCGACGTCCGCATCTCGGGCGATGAGTACACCGATGGCGGCCTGACCCTCAACGACATGATCTACGTCTCGCGTCGCCTGGAAAAGGCCGGCGTCGACATGATTCACGTGTCGGGCGGCACCACCATCAAGCGTGGCTCCGCGATTCCCGCCGCCGGTACCCAGCAGGCCTCGCACGCCGCCTGCTCGCGCGAGATTAAAAAGCACGTCAACATTCCCGTCGCCACCGTCGGACGCATTAACGAGGCCTGGATCGCCGAGGAGCTGATTGAGGACGGCGCGGCCGACATCTGTATGATGGGCCGCGCCAATCTGTGCGATGCCGAGTTCTGCAACAAGGCAGCCGCTGGCAACGCCGACGAGATCCGTCCCTGCATCGGTTGCCTGCGTTGCCTGAACGGCATTATGTTTGGCAAGCGCATCTCCTGCACCGTCAACCCGGACGTGGAGCGCGACGAGGCTGGCTACGAGCCTGCCGCCGAGGCCAAGAACGTACTGGTTGTGGGCGCCGGTCCCGCGGGTATGGAGGCAGCCTACATTGCCGCCAAACGCGGTCATAACGTGGTGCTCGTGGATAAGCAGGACGAGCCGGGCGGCGAGATGCGCATCGCAGCCGTTCCGCCGGCAAAGCAGGAACTCACCCGCGTGATCAAGTATCAGTACCGTCGCCTGGCCGAGGCCGGCGTAAAGTGCGTCTTTGGCACCGAGCTTACTGCCGAGGACATTCAGCGTGACTACGCCGGCTACGAGGTCGTCCTGGCCTATGGCGCCGAGCCTATCGCCCCGGCCTTCATGCAGGGCTTTAAGCAGGTTATGACGGCTGACGACCTGCTGGGCGGCAAGGCTTTCCCGGGCAAGAAGATCGTCATCGTGGGTGGCGGCACCGTTGGCTGCGAGACGGCCGATTACCTGGCCCCATTGGTCAACGACCTGTCGCCGGCCAACCGCGACGTCACCGTCATCGAGATGACCAAGACGCTCGCCGCCAACGAGGGTGGTGCCGGTCGCGCGGTGCTCATCACGCGCATGCTCTCAAAGGGCGTTCACGTGCTGACCGAGGCCAAGGTGACCGAGATTACCGAGGACACTATCAGCTACGAGAAGGACGGCGAGGTCCACACCATCGCCGGTGCCGATACGCTGGTGCTTGCTATGGGCTATCGTCCCAATACCAAGCTGGCCGACGACCTGGCGGCAGCCGGCGTTACCACTCACGTGCTGGGCGATGCCAACAAGTGCGGCAACATTCGCGACGCCATCGGCGATGGCTACAAGGTCGCCTGCGAGCTCTAGTCAACCCCTTGTTGCATGGGGACAGGTTGCTTTGCACCAACTTGGTGCATGTGAACCTGACCCCATTGCACCATTTGATAAAACGCAAGCGGCGGCCGTCCCGTGTTTGGGCGGCCGCCGCTTGCGTTTTATCATAGAAAGATCATTGCCGAGCCTTAAATGCCTTTTGTCTGTGTGCCTTCCACAATCATGTTGCGGTTGTAGGCCAGGTGCAGATACATCGTATCGTGATCGATTGAGCCATACGAAAGCGAAATTATGCGTCTTAATTCCGTACGCAAATCAAGACGAAAACCGTTTGCGTCTCGGATAAATCAGTACGCAAACGGTTTTCGTCTTATATCTTGAAGGCCTACAGGCGAAACGATTCGGCAACGGTGGAGGTCGACCGGTTTGAGTATGGCAGGCTGACGCTCGAAGGCAGCAACGTAACGTTCGACGCGCTCACGTCGGCTCGCCAGGACTTGAGTTTTCACACGCTCGAGCATAAGTGTGTTGAACATCTCGGCATTTCTGAGCTAACGCCGGATATTATGCGCACGCTTCGCTTGCTCGGCAAAGATGGCTATACCAACGCTGCGGCGATTTTGGCGGATAAGAATGATTTTCCGGGCATCGACTGCGTCCGTTTTGGTGATACCGAGGATGTGATCTTGGATCGCGAGGCGGCGACAAATGTATCCGCAATTGAGCAGGTGGACAGGGCGGTGGCTATGTTTGCACGCTACTACCGTTATGAGCGTATCGAAGGGATGGAGCGCGTCCAAATCGATCGAATTCCTCTCGAGGCGTTTCGCGAAGCTGTCGCAAATGCTTTGGTGCATCGGACGTGGGACGTTCGAGCTATAGCAACCCGCATAGCGCGCCTTGATCATCAACCGCCCGTATTTCGCAGCAACTTATTACAGGCTCGGGGTGCCAATTTGGGGTGCAGTAGTGCTGCGCCACGAAAAGGGCCTATCTACTACGTTTAAGCCGCAGGGGTCAACCATAGTCGGCTTTTTCGAAAATCGACAAGCTGCCTACCTGCGGTTTTGTTTTCACGGTTTTTGGTATGGCCGAGGCTATCCGTGTTAACGTAGCAGATGGGCCACTTTTGTGGCAAGGGGCCGATCTGCGGGCTAGGGTAGCTAAAAGAGCCCCGTCCCAAAATGACTGATTGGGAGCTGGGGCGTGTCGATGCGATAGTATTGCATGGTGGTATTCGACTAACCGCGGGCTTCATCCGAGGGCTTTATGGAACAGCACCAGCATAATCAAAGCTTGCAAGATCAGGCATACAATGCACTGCGCTCCAAGATCATCTATGCCGAGCTCAAGCCCGGCACGCGCCTTTCGGCGATTGGTCTGGAAAAGGAGACGGGAATCGGGCGTACGCCCATTCGCGAGTCCTTTGTGCGCCTGCGTGAACAGGAGCTGGTGGAAACGCGTCCCAAAAGCGGCACCTACGTCTCTAAGATCAGCATGGAGCGCGCCGAGAACGCCTGTTTCTTGCGCGAGAAACTCGAGCGAAGCGTACTCATTAAATGCTGCTCGGTCGCCACGCCCGAGCAAAAGCATCGGCTCGATCAGATTCTTGCCGAGTCCGAGTCGCTCGACCATGGCGAAACGCGTCGTTTCTTTGACCTGGACAACCTGTTCCATGAGACGTGTTTTGAGATTGCCGGCCGTCACATGTTGTGGGAATGGATGAAGAGCGTCAATACGCATTTTGAGCGATACAACTGGTTGCGTATGGTGTCGCAGGATCTAGATTGGGAGCCGATTCGTCGGCAGCATCGCCGGATTCTCGAGGCCATTAAGAGGGGCGATACCGACGCGGCGAGCTATCTGGCCGAGACACACCTGCACCTGATGCCCGAAGAGCAAGGTCCGGTTATCGCCTTACATCCCGATTATTTTGAGCTGTCCAAAGACTCGGCTATCTAGCCCATTATCGCATCTGCTCGAGACGCAAAAACGATGCTGCTCACCTACAGCGTTTTGCAACCGAGAATTTTAAAAATGCCTAAAATGGCTCAGACTGCCGACAATGGGGAAACGGGGTGCGCTATGGCGCAGATGAGAATCAAGGACATTGCCGTCGAGGCGGGTGTGAGCCCGGCCACGGTCTCGCGCTATCTCAATAACCGCCCCGGGCAAATGACCGAGGAAACCCGTGCTCGCATCGCGGCGGTTATCGAGCGTACCGGCTATCGCCCACGTGCCGCCGCGCGCAATCTGCGCAGCTCGCGTACCAACCTCATCGGCGTGATCTTGGCCGACATCGCCAACCCGTTCTCCAGCGCCATGCTCGAGGGCCTTTCCGCCAGCGCCGCCGCGCGCGGCTGCTCGCTCATGACAGCCATTAGCGGCAACGATCCCGCCAAGGAGGCCGAGTCGCTCACCAGGCTTATCGACGCTGGCGTGGACGGCCTGGTCGTCAATACCTGCGGTGGTAACGACGAGGCGATCGTCGCGGCAGCGGGACGCCTGCCCGTTGTGCTGCTCGACCGCGACGTTGCCGACGGCGGTGTCGATCTGGTGACATCTAACAACCGTGAGCTGGTCGCCGGCCTGGTAGACGCCTTGGCTGCTGCGGGCAGCGAGCACCTGTGCCTGCTCGCCGAGGCAAGCGACGACAGCCCCGTCCGTCGCGAGCGCGCCGAGGCCTTTACCGACGAGCTTTCGCGCCGCGGCCTTTCCGGCGAGGTCGTCACCCTGGCCGATGGCGGCGCCACGGGCGTCGGCCGCCTGGACAAGACCATCCGTGGCTATGCAGGAAAAGAGCTCGGCCTCATTACCGTCAACGGCCTGGTTTTCCTGCGCCTGACCGAGGCGCTGGCGCAGCTTGGTCCCTCGCTGCCGGCGGGGCTCAAGATCGCGACGTTTGACGACTATCCCTGGAACCATGTGCTCTTTGGTGGAGTTACCACGGCCGCGCAGGACACCCTCACCATCGCCGAGCGCGTGGTCGATCGCCTCTCCGAGCGTATCGACGTTGTTACCACCACCGTGGGCGATGCCGCAAAGCTCGCCCCTAAACGCATCGAGGTTCCCGGCCACATCGAACACCGCGCTTCGACCTCACGTTAGCCGCTCGTTCGTAACTGCCTGTTCGCGCACGTTTTTGGGCGCTTGATACGCTTTAACCCTGCGGAAACATTTTTCTGCGATAGTATCTGCGATATAGACCAGTCGAAACCCGCCCAAAAGAAAGGGGAGCGACATGAACCAGCAGAACATCGATTACGTACTCCGTTCCGTAGAGCAGCGTGACATCCGCTTTGTGCGTCTGTGGTTTGTCGACATTCTCGGCCGCCTCAAGAACTTTGCCATTAGCCCCGAAGACCTCGAGGTCGCTTTTGAGGAGGGTATTGGCTTTGACGGCTCCGCCATCGAGGGCTTTGCCACGCCCGAGGAAGCCGACATGCTCGCGTTCCCTGACGCCTCGACCTTCCAGATCCTGCCGTGGCGCCCGAGCCATAACGGCGTCGCCCGCGTGTTCTGCGATGTGTGCACTCCCGATCGCAAGCCGTTTGCCGGCGACCCGCGCGACGCCCTGCGCCGCATGTTCTATAAGGCCGAGAAGGCCGGCTACCTGCTCAACGTGGGTGCCGCGCTGGAGTATTACTACTTCCCCGACGAGCACACCCCCGAGCCGCTCGACAACGTGGGCTACTTCGACCTTTCGGTGAGCGATGCCGCTCGCGACCTGCGCCGCAATACGGTGCTCACGCTCGAGAAGATGTCCGTGCCCGTGGAGTACACTTTCCACGCCGCCGGCCGCTCGCAGCACGGCATGAGCTTGCGTCACGCCGAGGCCCTGAGCATGTCCGACGCCATCACCACGGCCAAACTCATCATTAAGCAGCAGGCCTACGAGAGCGGTTGCCACGCCTCCTTTATGCCCAAGCCGCTGGCGGGCGAGGACGGCAGCGCCATGTTTTTGCATCAGTCGCTGTTCGACCACGACGGCAACAACGTCTTTTGGGGCGAGGACGACGAGAAGTACCACCTCTCCGATATCGCCAAGCACTATATGGCCGGCATTCTGGCACACGCGCGCGAGATCAGCGCCATCACCAACCCCACGGTCAACTCGTACAAGCGCATCACCACGGGCGGCGACTCCGTGCCACAGTACGCTACGTGGGGCCTGCGCAACCGCGCGAGCATGGTCCGCATCCCGGTCTACAAGCCCGGCAAGCAGCTGTCCACGCGCATCGAGCTGCGCAGTCCTGATCCCATGGCCAATCCGTACCTGGTCAACGCCGTCACGCTGGCGGCTGGTCTGGACGGCATCGAGCGCAAGCTGGAACTCCCGCCCGAGGCAACGGCCGAGACGCTCAAGCTTACCGACCGTCAGATGGTCGAGGCCGGCTATACGCCGCTGCCGCGCTCGCTCAAAGAGGCGCTCGACGTGTTTGAGGACTCGCAGTTTATGAAGGATGCCCTCGGCGAGCACATCCACAGCTTCTTCCTCAAAAAGAAGCGCGACGAGTGGCATAAGTTTGAGTCCACGATTACCGAGTGGGAGATCAAGCATTATCTGGCGAACTCCTAATCGCGCTGGTTCGTTCCAGTACGATTGAGCTCATTTCCTTGGAGGCCGATATGTCCGAAAAGAGTGCCCTGTTCATGGCGCGCACGACGCGCTTCCACGAGTTTGCCCGCAGCTTGACGACCACCCTGGGTGTCGAGGTGAGCCTGGCAACCCCCGATTCGCCGACTGCGGCGCATGACTTTGACCTGCTGATCCTCGATTCCGATGGCATCCGCAGCGACCGCATCGATCAGATTGCCAAATGGCTCGACGACCGCGGCGGCGTTCCCATGTTGGTAATCGTCGACGACGAGGCGCTCGGCGCCCTGCGCCTGCCCAATCACGCGCATGCCGACTTTGTATGCCCCACGGCGACGCCCAACGAGCTTAAGGCTCGTGCGCAGCGCCTGATGGGCGAGGAGGAGACCGTCGCCGCCGACGATGTGCTCAACATCGATAACCTCGAGATTAACCTGGCTACCTACCAGGTGACACTCGACGACGAGCCCATCGACCTGACGTTGATGGAGTACTCGCTGCTGAGCTTTTTGGCGACGCATCCCAACCGTGCTTACAGCCGCGAGGTGCTGCTGCACCGCGTGTGGGGCTTTGAGTACTGCGGCGGCACGCGCACCGTCGACGTGCACATTCGACGCATCCGCTCCAAGGTGGGCCCGCAGATCGCGGCGCACATTACCACCGTCCGTGGCGTGGGTTATCTGTTTAAGGACTAGCTTTTCACCGCAAAGGGGGCAGGCGCCTTCGTGGTGGTTTTGCCGCATGCGTGGATCCCTTTCGAGTTTGCAGCAGAACTTAAGCATTCCTTAAAGATTGCGTTCTCATACACGTTCGCCCGCATATTGGGGTACAACTCAACGTGAACAATGATGGCCCGCCACATGTTTGGCGGGCCTTTGGTTATTAGACGAAAGGATCGCAGTCATGAGCGAGAACGATTCCCAGCGTCCCCAGGATGCGGGCAACGCTGGCGAGACCCAGCAGCAGCCGCGCGTGCAGGTGGAGTCGACGCCTGCCGACGGCAACATTCCCTACGTGCAGGCCTACGACACACGGACCGGCCAGCCGCTGGGCGGTCAGCAGGTTGTAACCAAGCACACGGTGGTCAAGACCAAGACCAAAAAGCTGCCGATCTTTATTACGGCGCTCGCCGGCTGCGCCTGCGGCGCCCTGCTGGTCATCGCGCTCATTATGAGTGGCACGCTCAACATTGGCGGCGGAAAGAATGTCGTGACGGCGGGTGCTTCGGGTTCATCGACGCAAAAGATTACGATCGACTCCGAGGACACCACGCTTGCCGAGGCCGTTTCTGCCAAGGCCCTGCCCTCCGTCGTTTCCATCACCGCCACTTCGAGCGGTAGCCAGAATGGCTCGCTTTCGCAGTCTGCCGACGAGTCGGATGGTTCGGGCAGCGTCGGTTCGGGCGTGGTGCTCGATACCGAGGGCCACATCCTCACCAACAACCATGTGGTCGATGGTTACGATCAGTACGTGGTTACCATGGACGACGGTACCACCTACGAGGCCGAGTTCGTGGGCAACGACGCCTCGAGCGACCTGGCCGTCATCAAGCTCAAGGATGCTGACGCCTCCAAGCTCACGCCGATCGAGATTGGTGATTCCTCCAAGCTCAACGTGGGCGAGTGGGTCATGGCGATCGGCTCGCCGTTCGGCAACGAGCAATCTGTCTCCACGGGCATTGTGTCGGCGCTGTATCGCTCCACGGCCATGAGTTCTACCAGCGGCAACACCATCTACGCCAACATGATTCAGACCGATGCCGCCATCAACCCGGGCAACTCCGGCGGCGCGCTCGTTAACGACAATGGCGAACTCGTGGGTATTAACTCTCTTATCGAGAGCTACTCGGGCTCCAGCTCGGGCGTGGGCTTTGCCATTCCGGTCAACTATGCCAAGAACATCGCCGACCAGATCATCGACGGCAAGACGCCGGTTCATCCGTACCTGGGCGCCACGCTTTCGAGCGTCAACGCGCTCAACGCCCGCACTAACAATCTCGGCACCGATAGCGGCGCGTATGTGGCGAGTGTCGTCGAGGACGGTCCTGCCGCCAAGGCGGGCATCCAAGAGGGCGATGTCATCACCAAGCTGGGTGACGATGAGATTACGAGCGCCGATGGCCTGATTATCGCGCTGCGCAGCCACGAGGTGGGCGAGAAGGTCGAGATTACGCTCGTGCGCGGCAAGGAAGAGAAGAAGGTCACGGTCGAGCTGGGTTCTGATGAGGAGCTGCAGAACCAGCAGCAGAACGACAGCGCGACCGACACCGGCAACGGCGGCATTACCGACGAGCAACTGCGCCAGTACCTGGAAGAACTGCTGGGCCAACAGGGTCAGGGGCAAGGCTACGGTCAGGGTTTCTAACGAGCTGTATCGCACATATCGAAGCCAGAGGGGCTGTTCCGCCAGCGCGGGACAGCCCCTCTTCTCTTATTGATCCGTTGGGGACGGAGGAAAACGGATCATTTAGAAATGGCAAGGGCATGGTTCGGAACGGCTTGGACAGTTAGTTCAGATTTGTATAAAACGGGTGCGGTCTGAGGCGTGTTTTGAGCGGTTTTGAAATGAAAGATGGGCCGAGATGGGTGTCTCGAAGACGGAAGCAAACCTAATTTGCCGTCCAGAACGATTGATTGGGGCGAAAAGCCGATATTTCACCTCGATTCGGCGCGCGTAATTATACAAATCTGAACTAACTGTCCAACCCCGGTCTGGCGGCTGCCGATTCGGTGCGGTTTGAGACTGCTATTCGGCCCCATCGCGACCGGTGGTACTCTTGTATCCGTTTGAAATCGAGCGAAGGAGTGCCGCTATGGAGCAATCGAGCCTGTTTGGTGACGGCGTGGACATCGATACCGAAACGCCAGCGAGCACGGATACCGCCGCGCCGGCCGATACCCGTGCCCAGGCGGCAGCGCGCGCGGCTGAGTTGCGCCACGAGCTCGATTACCACGCCTACCGCTACTACATGCTCGATGCGCCCGAGATCACGGACGCTGCCTTTGACAAAATGCTCGTTGAGCTGCAGGAAATCGAGGCTACCTACCCCGACCTGGTGACGCCCGACAGCTATACCCAGCGCGTGGGCGGCTACGTGAGCGAGCAGTTTACGCCGGTCACGCACATGGCGCGCATGTATTCCATGGACGATGCCATGGATCTGGACGAGCTCGACGCTTGGCTCCAGCGCACCGAGGATGCGCTCGGCGCCGGTAGCGTCACCTATGCCTGTGAGCTTAAGATCGACGGTCTGGGCGTCGCGCTTACCTACCAAAACGGCACCTTTGTGCGCGCCGCCACGCGCGGCGACGGCACCACGGGCGAGGACGTGTCGCTTAATGTGCGCACTATCAAGGATGTGCCCATGCACCTATCCGAGCCGGCGCTCGCTCACATGGGCGCCGACCGCGAGCGTACCATCGAAGTGCGCGGCGAGGTGTACATGCCCAAGGGCAGCTTTGTTCGTCTGAATGAAGAGGCCGATGCCGAGGGCCGCGACCCCTTCGCCAACCCGCGCAACGCCGCTGCCGGATCCTTGCGCCAGAAGGATCCCAAGGTCACGGCGCGCCGCGACCTGGCCACCTTTATCTATGCCATCGCCGATACCGATCCGCTGCACGTCCACAGCCAGCGCGAGTTTCTGGACTGGTTGCGTAGCGCCGGCTTTAGCGTCAACCCTAACGTGGCTCGTTGTGCCACGCCGGCCGAGGTCCACGAGTTTTGTGCCCAGGCGCTCGAGCACCGCGGCGACCTGGATTACGACATCGACGGCGTGGTCGTAAAGGTTGACAACTTCCAGCAGCAGCTCGACCTGGGCTTTACCGCTCGCGCACCACGCTGGGCCATTGCCTTTAAGTTTCCGCCCGAGGAAAAGCAGACCATCTTGCGCGAAATTCGCATCCAGGTGGGCCGCACCGGTGTGCTCACGCCGGTCGCCGAGTTCGACCCGGTGACGGTTGCCGGCTCCACCATCGCGCGCGCCACGCTGCACAATATCGACGAGATCCGTCGCAAAAACGTGCGCGAGGGCGACACCATCATCGTGCACAAGGCGGGCGACGTTATCCCCGAGGTCGTGGGCCCGGTGCTCGACAAGCGCCCGGCCGATTCGGTTGACTGGCACATGCCCGAGGTCTGCCCCGTGTGCGGTAGCCCCGTGGTCCACGAGGATGGCGAGGTGGCTTACCGCTGCGTGTCCATCGACTGTCCCGCACAGCTCAAGGAGCGCCTGCTCCACTGGGTGAGCCGCGGCTGCATGGACGTCGATGGCCTAGGCGACGAGATCGTCGACAAGATGATCGCCGCCGGGCTGATTCACGACGTCGCAGACTTCTACCAGCTCACGGTCGACGACATCGCAGGCCTGGACACGGGGCGCGTGGTAAAAGGAGGACATCGCAAGGGCGACCCCATGCTCGATAAGCATGGAAAGCCGATGCTCAACGCAGATGGTACTCCAAGGCTTTACAAAGCCGATCGAATCGTTAAAAATGCGGGCGAGCCTATACCGGTGGGTGTTAAGACGGCTGAAAAGATCATCGATGAGCTCAATAAATCTCGGCAGCTGCCGCTCTCAAGGGTTCTATTTGCTTTGGGAATTCGCTTGGTGGGAAAGAGCGTTGCCGAGCTTATAGCTCGGCGCTACCTTTCAATTGATGCGCTCGTTGTAGCTGACGAGGTAGATATGGCCCAGATCGAAGGAGTTGGACCGGAAATTGCAAAAAGCATAAGGGAGTTCCTCTCTATTCCGGAAAATCTTGATGTTCTCCAACGACTTCGTGAATACGGTCTTTCTCTCGAGGAAGATCTTATGGGCGAGATGCAAACAAAGTCTGAGCAAGCTGGCATTTCCGTTGATCTCGCTTCAGGGCAACCACTAACTGGATTGACTTTTGTGTTGACCGGTACGCTTGAGAAACGTACGCGTTCCGAGGCCGGAGAAGCGCTCAAGCTTCTCGGCGCAAAGGTTGCAGGCTCGGTATCAAAGAGGACATCGTTTGTTGTGGCTGGTCCGAATGCCGGTTCCAAGCTTTCAAAAGCTGAATCGCTCGGAGTGCCGGTGTTAAACGAGGAAGAGCTTGAAGAGATCCTGCGGACCGGTGCTGTCCCGGAGCGATAGGAGATTCATATGGATCTAACATTTTTTGATGTCGAGACTCCTAATAAGAAAAACGATCGGATAAGTTCGATCGGGCTTATCCGGGCGACTTCGGAAGGCAAAATAATCGACCGCGTTCAGTTCACGGTTAATCCCGAGGAACCTTTTGATGACTTTAACATGCGTCTAACGGGCTTATCTCCCGTTGCGGTAAAAGACAGTCCTTGCTTTCGGTTTCTTTGGGAAAACGAACTGTCGGATAGAATCGAGGGGTCGATTCTCGTTGCCCACAATGCGCCCTTTGACCTATCTGTTTTAAGCAAGTCTTTGCTTGGCTATGGGTATGAAAAGCCGGATTTTGTCTATGCGTGCACTTTGGAAATGGCCAAAAGACTGCATCCTGAGTACGAGAATTACAAGCTTCCGACTGTCTGTAGCAACTTGGATATTTCCATGGGATGTCACCATAATGCTATGGATGATGTTGATGCCTGTTTTGAAATATATTGGAAGCTGTGTGAGGAGGAGCGTTCGGAAGAGCGTTTTAAGTCATTTAGCTTGGGCAGTCTAGAGCGTCATGAAAGGCGCACTTGCCATGAAAGACATTACTCATCGCGAACGGAGGCTCTGCGCGGCCTTATCGCCCTGAGCCATGAAGTCATCTCAGGCGGTTCCGTATCCTTTGATGAGGCAATGAGCATCATGGCTTATATCGAGGGCCACATTGACCTCAGGGAAGATGCTACGGTTTCGCGTATCTATGAATTGATGGCCGAGATGCTTATCGATGGTGATATCGACTCTGAGGAATCGGATGGCCTTATTGAGTTATTCGGAAGGCTTGAGGATCCCGTAGCCCATGGGTCTGGTAAGGAAGTCTGCTTTGAAGGGCGCAATTTCTGCTTGAGTGGAAACTTTGAGCATGGTCCTAAGGATGCAATTGCTTCCTACATTGAGAAAATGGGTGGTAGCTGCGTCAAAAGCGTAGCCAAGAAGTGTAACTATGTGGTTGTGGGTGGCTGCGGAAACGAAATGTGGTCAACCGGAAAATATGGATCGAAAGTTAAAAAAGCTATGGACTGGCAAAACAAAGGGGTTCCCATCGAGATAATTGGTGAAGACGAGCTAGGGATGTAGAAAAGTTCCATCGGACACCATGCTGAAGACGACGTAATGGGGCCGCCCCCATTACGTCATTGTTTTGATTAGCTATACGCACATTCGTTTCCCTACTCGTGCGCAAAACGAACACTTAACTAGTAAAAAAGTTGAGCAACAATATGAAATAAAACCCACTGACCGATTGAAAACAACCAGATGAAGCTCCGGCGATAATTCGCCCTTCTTTCCCGCCTCTTATGATTGAGAATGGTAATCAATGATGGTGAGAAAAGGAGGACAGATGGCTAACATCATTGACGATGAACAGGATAAAGCTGATGTCGGAGAAAAATTAGATAAGCTCAACAATGAGAAAGAGGATTTGGATCAGATTGGCAGTTTATCTAGTGAAGAATCTAATAAAACCCCTGAAGCTGTGAAAAATGAAGCTAATAATGATGGAGCAAGCGTGAAGCGGAAGAGGCCAATCATTATTGTTACCGCTGTCGCTGTATTGTTGGTTGCCTTTTTAATATGAGAAAGCCATTGTCAATAGGCGTGTTTGTTCGAGCCCGGTTTTAAACCGGGCTTTTTCGTTTCCCGTCGGGAGGGCCCGCGCACGCTGCGCGTTTAGTCGA
>NZ_JBQKLJ010000013.1:0-58062 GCF_052116285.1 Collinsella sp. Sow4_E3 | reverse complement strand
AAAAAAAACGTGCTCATTAATTTCTATATCTTCTAGTGCATTGTCAATTGCAGACTGTATAGAATTAGTTACTACTACACAGTAATCAGTGAATTGTGACCCAATTAAACGGTAGTATATATGGTATTTATTCATCTTTCTTCCTCCTCTAAATGTAGTGGCTTACCAGTCAGTGTAGTAAGCTTTTTACCGTTTATTAAAATAGCTTTCCGAACGTCTTCCGCAGTATATGGAATTAGCTCATACATAACTGTTGTAGAGACTTGGAAAGTCGTTCTGAATAGCCGTACAACATCCTCCATCGACCATCCCTCAGATTCGATATCGTCCTTAATCAGCCCTCGGATAACTTCTGGAGTCGTTTCCAAAGCCTCTGCAATGTCCTCTAAATTCATCCCAGTATCTGCCAGTCGTGCAATGGAGTATAAAGAAGCCTTCTCCCAGCCTCTGCTAATGATTCTGGCATGAGCTACTTCATCAGCTATCTTACCTAGCTCAGTAATCTCCTTACACAGTTTGCATGCCTTATTTTTGCAAGCTGCGAAAGAGACTTTCGTAGGGACTTTCAGAAACTCTCCGGAGTCTTTGTCATAGACTACTTGGAAGTTATGTGATTCAATTTTATTACCAATCAAGGCCAAGTCGTTTTCATGAGCCTTGTAGAATGTTTTCATACGTTGTGCATATGTCATTTAAAATTCCTCCAATCAACTTATGAATTAATCATAACATCAATTAGAGGAATTGTCAATACTATTTCTTATTTATTTTTCGAAGCTTGTACGAAGGGATTGCCCAGTATACTAACAAAGCTACTACGAAAACTACTACCACGACTGCTCCAAAAGCCCATTCAAAAAACTTGCTCCAAGCCCAGAGCTTTAACATAAATTCTACCATTATTCGTCCTCCTCATATTTCTGTACTTTAGCCAGCTCTGAAAAGACTTCCGAAGCTGTTTCATACATACTATAAACAGAGTAGCCTTCTGGATTTGTATAGCATACGCTCCAGCGATATTCTCCATCATCAACTCTTGCCACGCTTACTGACCAGTTGTTGGAAAAGGTTGTTACAAAAAGTGGATTCTTAACTGCTTTCATATTTGTACCCCTTCTTTGAAAAAGTCTACTCTATACTTCATTTAACATTCTCCTTTAAAATTCAATATCGTCTGCAAACAACTCTTCTACGACTTGCTGACTGTTCTCCTCAATATACCCAATGGAAGGTAAGAATATTCCTTCTATGCCTTCTCCCTCGCCTCCGGAACGGCCTTTGGAAACTTCTAGCCCAAAGATTCCATCACAGCTGTCGAAAGCTAACACAATAGCTGCATCCTCCAGCAAGGCTTTCGTCTTCTTAACTTGGCTACGCTTTGGAATGTTTAGCTCACGCTCATCGCCACGCTTCTCGGAGTCGTCTTCCTCAGCCTGTGTAATAACGTGCATAACAACTTTTGTACGTCCGGCAAGCTTTCGAAGAGCTTTGGAAGTAGCTGCGGCATCTCCTCCGTTAGTTTTTGAGGTATTCTTCTCGTAGTCCATGTAGTAAGCTGGGTCAACGATTACAACATCTGCTTCACTCTCTACAATGTCTCTTTCCAATGCTCTTACTGATCGATCTATAAAGTCTTCATCATCAATGGCACGAATTGTAATTGAGCCTTCTAAGACTGTGTTCAACTTCATTACAAAGTCTACGAACGACTGTTCCTCGTCAACAGTTTTGAAAGAAGCTTTTGTCAAGTCGTATACGCTAAACCCTGCTAAGTAGTCAACTCCGTCAATAACTGAATTCTTAAGCTTTTCCTTAGCTGAGATAAAGCTTAGGGCACGACTGGCAAACTCATATTTAGGCATCTCCAGTACCCAGAATAATACATTAGCTCCTTGATAAGCTGCCTCAAGGCCTTCCATAAGTGTGATAGTGGACTTACCTCTACCAGAACGGCCATACCAAGTAATCATATTAGACTCTTGGTAACCTCCTCCGATGATGTCATTAAGTCCTTCAAAATGACTCTTCCAAAAGCGGATAGACTTGCCTTCCTTACGCTTGTAGAACTCTTCCAAGTACCAGTCCCCAGCGTGTTCTAAAAGATGGCCAGCTTTTCCAGATATTCTGTTGGAGTGTTTCATCTCCTCGAAAGCTTTAATAATGTCGTTGGCAAAGCCTTCGGGATCGTTAGCTTTATCAGCTTCATTCCACAAGTCTGATAGCTTATTATTAATGAAGTTAGCTTGCTCTACTTGGAACTTCTTCTTCTTAAGCTCTTTCGACAGATAAGTAAAAGAGTCTTCCGTATTTGGAATGTAGTCGAATTCCGGAACGTTGTCAATAACTGTGGCAAAGCTAGGGGCGTTACCTTCGTTAGTTCTTGAATAGTGTATAATAAAATCGTAAGCATCCCTTTCGGAAGCTACCGGAAACATCTCTCTGGATATTCCATGGCGGTTGAGTGCTGCAACATCATTCTCGTTAATAACCTTTGAAAGTAGCAACTCCCCAATAACATTCCGCATAGTTAAATGCCTCCCTTAGACTTATTAATATACTTCCATACTAAGCCTTTGTGTGATTTCAATTCCCCTCTACAACAAGCAGAGACATGACTTGCATGGAAGCCATTTCTACCTGCCTCAGAGGCACTTGGGAATGTGTATACTAAGTTACCTTCACAAGAATAAGCTTCAACTGCTTTTGATAACTTACCGTTTTTCATTGCTTTTGAATGTCTAATATTCCGTGAGCCGTAGTTTACATTATATTTTCTGGTACACCACTCGAGATTATCTGCTCGATTATTAAGGGGATTTTCGTCTATATGATTAATCTCCTTTAAGCTGTCTGGGTTAGGAACAAATTCAATAGCAACCAATGTGTGTACTTGCTTTCTCGTTCGGTTTCCATTCTGATACAAGTCTACATATTTTCTTCCATCAGCATTAGTAGTCAGAACTAGTAGTTTAATTGCTGAGCTGTTTCTGTATTTTAAACTTCTTACATTACCTAAATTACTTACTTCATACTTACCTTCAAAATTAGTGATAGGCTTCCATGATTCTTCCATTATTTAGCCTCCTTAATGGACTTATTCTTGACCCCACGTTTAGAGTCTCCCTCAAACCTAATCATAACAGTCTTATCACGCATCCTATCATACAGACGTTCATCAAAGACTTGCTCCATATCAACTAGTGGGAGGTTGCTTGTGTAGATTGTCGGAAGTCCTTTAACCATTCTGTAATTGATAATTTCATGCAAGTCTGCCCGAAACGCCTCTGTAGCTGATCGAACTCCTATGTCGTCTGCTACAAGCATTGGAGCAGCCTTTGCAACATCCATCTCAGCATAGTATTTTCTGGAGGCTTCTTCTGTAACGTCATAGGAAACTCCTTGTCTAGTGAAACGGTTATACAAAGTCTGTAGGCTGTTAACATCTAGGAAGTATGCAGGAGGCTGTGGAATAGTTGCCTTAAGCTTTACCGAAGCTTTCCATGCTGTGAACATATATTCGTTAAGCAGTGCCGCAGCTGTGGAAGTCTTTCCGTTACCTTTCTCTGGACTCCACAAGTAAAGATTCTTGATAGATTCCTCTTCTGGATTGGAAAAGTATCTCCGGAAACTCTTGACATAGCTTTCCAAAAGCTCGTAAGTAGCTGGCTGAGCATCCTTGGCAGGGCTATTGAATAAGAATAAGTCATTATATTCCAGAGGTATCTTAGCAGAGCCAAACTTGCCACTCTCTCCAGACAGCCCGAATAACTGGAGATGGATGTGAGATAGCGTTTGCTTAACTTGTTCCTCAGTTTTGCCAGTCTCTAATATCAGTTTTTTAAGTAAGGTTGATTTCTTCAATTTAGCAACTCCTTTAGTGGCTTTTCTACTCATTAAGAATAGCATAAAAAAGAAGCCTTGTCAAGGCCTCTCAGAAAGTTTATTTAGGCAGCTCTTTTAAGCTTAGACCTGCAATATTAGAAACTGGAATGAACATAACCTCAGAATTGGTTTGGTGGCATATAATATTATTTTCAATACCTTTCTCAAAGAATTTTGAATATTGCTTATCCTGCTCTTCTAATGTAGTATCATAAATTATCATGCTAGTATCTCCACCAGATTTTAAATAGACAGTTACTTTTACATCCATTCTGATTCCTCCATCTCTTTAAGCATTTCTTGCAGACTTCCAATGAGTGTTCTGACCTCATGCTTGTCTAGTGATACAAAGTTGTTCAAAGTATGTGCCTCTCCTGTCCTTCCAGAGTAGTCGTGGTTTGGATGATACATTGATTCAACAGTAAGGTAGGTTCCTAATATGGTTTCTAATTCTATAAACTCATCTGGGTCAAGCCTACTATATATTCGTTTTAACATTATTCGTCCTCCAATATAGAAGCTTGCTCTGTAAGGAACTTTAACAGCTGCTTCACTCCTTCTAAATTTAACACTGAAATGTTTTCCTCGTCAGCCTCCCGAACGCTTATTAATACTTCATCTTC
Source organism: Collinsella sp. Sow4_E3 (assembly GCF_052116285.1). Classification (NCBI taxonomy): domain Bacteria; kingdom Bacillati; phylum Actinomycetota; class Coriobacteriia; order Coriobacteriales; family Coriobacteriaceae; genus Collinsella; species Collinsella sp. Sow4_E3. The sequence goes on along the minus strand of NZ_JBQKLJ010000013.1, from coordinate 53,557 downwards.
ATGCCGCCATGCAATCAAAGCATCCTCTGGAATGTCTACACATTCTAAGTAAAAATATTTTACCATAACTAAAACCACACCTTTCGAAAGTTTAGTAAGTTGCTTTCTGACAGCTTTATCCATTTTACTTTGGAGTGGTTCTTCTGCCAGTATCCGTTCAAGTCTTCTCCATTCGGAAGATTTGCCCGATAAACGTTGTGAGTCTTTGCAAAGGCCTTGCGAATATCCTCAGCAGCCATGTTACCTTTGGAGTCATTGTCCGTAGCTATCAGAATATTATCTACTCCGAACTTATGAATAAGCTTTATCTGAGAGTCGCTCAAGTTAGCTGAACCAAGACTGATTCCGACATATCCCATTTCATAAGCTGTCATAGCATCGATCTCAGCTTCGCAAATTGCAAGAGTTGTTGGATTCTCTTTGTAAATAACTCGATGGCCGAATACCAAGTCTTTGATATGATTGTTACCAGCTTCATAGAAGAAGTCTTTAGAGAATGTTTTACGATACTTAATAGCTCTCCACTCTCCTACTCCATCAACATATGGAAGTCTTATAAAGTCGTCTCCCTCAGATGTCTCATAGGCTTCTTGAGTAGCTTCTGAAATACCTCTGGAAAGTAGATACAAAGACTTATTCCAAGGGACTTTCCGGAAGCTATCACGACTCTGGGTAGCAGTTACCCCAACGCTTATCTGTGGAGTGTCATAAGCCCCTAACATAAACTCGTCCCGAAGCTTGTCCAAAGCTTCTTCGTAGCCTGTTTCGTCGAGTAGTGATACAAGCTTTATAAAGTTTCCGGAATCTCCACTACCAGAGTCTCCCCAAGTCCCTGCAAACTCATTGTTAAAGTTTACAAAGAAGCTTGGCGAATAGTCCGGTCGAAAAGGACTGGAGCAGACTAGTCGCTCGTCAGTCCACTTAGCATTTTCCCAAACATCATAACGGCTTAGGTACTCTGGTATATCAATCATCACAAGGATGTCTTTAGTTAAATGAATCTTGTCCAAAGCCATTCAGAAGCCCTCCATTATCTTGCGTTTAATTCCATTTTAACTAATTGTCGCTCTTTGTCAATAGCTGTGACAATATAATTTAATGGAGCGTATCCATCAACTCTTGTATAAACATCTCCCACAGCTACTCGAGGAGGGTCTCCAATGAATGAACCATGGAGTCCGTATTTACTGTAAGTCTCTGTATTAGAGTTCTTCCAAAACCATGTCCACATTTACTTGTCCTCCTTATAACTATCTGAATAAAGCACACGTGGAATAAGTTCCTCAAGGGCTAACAGCTTGTCTATGTGCTCAGTCCCTTCAACCTCTCCTCTAGCAATTTTTGAGATAGCCTCTAAATCAATTTCCAAAGTGTCTTTCTCAATAGGGCACCAGAATTCTGGCGCAATATACTCTTCGGTAGACTCTTCGATAGCTCCTAAAATATACCCATCAACATACCATCCATGAATATATCCGTCAGCATCTATAGGGAAATTCCACTCTCCATAATGGTAGGAATAGGCTGTCGATTCCAGTGCAGAAGCTTTTGGTTTAGCTTTAAATAGCATTTACTCGTCCTCCCAATCTTCTTCATCATAGTCCCAATCACAGTCGCATCCACAGCACATGCAACAGCCACATGGATAGGTGTCCTCATAAGGCTCTTCATAAGGGTCTTCCCAACCCCAGTCGAGATGTGCCATAGCAGCCTGTTTGACAGCTTCGTCAATCTGCTCTTCTGTAGCATCTTCTGGAACAGTTACCTTCATCTCTACATCAGCGCCTCCATTAAAGCATACCCAAGCTTCTACTTTATAGCTCATCGATCATCCTCCTTCATACTATTAATTAAGTCCTGTAACTCTCCTTCGGCTTCGTTCACTTCATCTGATAAAAGTGAGATATACTCTGCAACAGTTTCTGAGAGTAAGTTGCGAGGTATTTTTAATACTCTATCATCAGAGTAATCTCCTGACAGGGTTAGTGAAGCTTCTGGAAAGTTACCTACACTACTTACATAAAGCTCTGAGTACCTTCTAGCATCTGAAAGCTTTTCATCAGCTGTGGAAAGCTTATCGTAAGCTGCACAATAGGCTGCATGGAACTCTCTTAACTTGGCATCCATTAAAATTCCTCCCCTAAGCCGATTGACTCTTCGAAAGCTTTTGTAATGTCGTCGATAGCCTTCTTATAGTCTTGGATAGTTTTGATGGAATGTCCGTTATTAGATAGTACCCAGTCTCTTTGGATACCTACCAGAGCCTTCGACAAGTTTTGGTAATAGCCCACAAGAGACCGTGACTCAAATTTTTCGCCAGTCTTCTTATCAGTTAGCACGGAAATCTCTCCAGAGTCTGTTCGACGAGCCTTTTCCACGATTACTTGGTTGCCATCTGAGCTAATTCGATAATCTTCTACACGCATATCTAACATCTATTCTTCCTCCTGTTCACGAACTACTCCAACTATTACAGTATCACATTCATGGAACGTCTTAGCATGCTCTAAAGCTTCTTCATAGCTTGGGAAAACGTGGTCTAAGATATCCAGAGGGTCTCCTCCAATAACATAAACGCCATACTCTTTTTCAACATTTTCTAACATCTATTATTCCTCCTTCAATGTAATATATAAGAAGCTGGCATCGTAGTCGTGTTCTGTTTCAATCTCTTCAACGAGCCGTTCCCCATAATACTCCACAAGATACTCGATGGAGTACAGCTTCATAAAGGTAGACCCAGCTACATTAGAAACACCGTCAATGTACAGTGAAGTATTTGGGTAGATAACTTCTGCAAGCTCTTTGACTTTCATCACTCTTCCTCCTCATCTGGTAAAGCCATTAAAGACTCTCCAAAAAGCATGCGATAAGCATATTCATCATGCTCTGCCCACTGCTCTGGGAATTGGTCAGCAAACGTGTTAGCCCAGTTTCTAACAGCTTCTCCTAACGTGAAGTCAATCTTTCGGTTAGCTTCTTCAACGGATTCCCAAGTAAGCATTGGCTCGTATTCGTAGTAATTAGGAAGCACTGCCTGAGCCTCTACACATTCATGTTTCAAGTTTTCCAAAAGTTTCATATTAATTCTCCTCCTTAATAATTTCAACAATCTCTTCGACACCTTGTATAGTGGAGGCTATCCAAGCAGCTTCTTCTTGGCTGTTTGCACAGAGCCAGAAAACGTCATGGGCGCCTTTCCAAGTGATATAGTATACTTTATACATAGCTAACCTCCATAACTTTGATAAACCTATCATACCACGTAGTCAGCCTCTTGTCAAGCTTTTATATAAACAAAAAGACAGCCTCTGGCAAGACTGTCCTTCTCTTCTTGGATTTGTTTTCGTAAGGAGTTGGTTAAATTAAATGGGAAAGGTATTTCTGTGAGTCCAAAGGCCTTGGATAGGGGAGTATCCTCAGCCTCTAGAAACACGGACTGTGACAAGACAGTCAACAAACTATTCACGGCTAGTGACAGGTTTCGAAGGACTTCGGCAGGGTTTCCTAGTCCGTTCTTTTTCGACTCATTCACTCTTCGGAAAGCTACTCTCTAAGTCTAAGCCAATATTCTGGAAGATTTCTCCGAAGCGTATCTCCCATAAACCCTTGCAGAAGCTTGTTCCTCAGCCTTCCAAAATAACTGAGGCAAGCCGCCCTACCAACAGCTTCTACTTACATGCTACTGTATGGTTCGTGCACTTGATCCATCTCGTAGACTCGTCCATCCCAAAGCCCAAAAAGATGACTGGAGCAGCCGTTCAACCTCTGTGAGCTGTTGGGCTTGCTCTTTTTGAAGAACCTCGTCAGGAGCTTCCAGTGGGCTAATTGCTAGTTACTCTTCTTCCACCCCATAGTCTTCCAACATACGGTCAACTAGGTTTCTTGCCAAAGGCTCTACCATATCGGGGTCGTCTTTGAAGTTGTCGCCAACTGTCCACTTAGCTAATGGAGTAGCTTCTCCATCAAGCTTTGCTTGGGCTACGTACATGTCGCCTTTGAAGTCAGGCTTCTCAACTCCATGTTCAACAGTTACTTGCAAGTCTGTAACCTCTTTGCCAGTATCCGCAAGAAGCTCAGCGATACGTTTTTCAACAGTTTCTAACATGTTTATTTCCCTCCTTTGTAAAGGCGTATCCAACTAATTTAGACTTGTGGAAGGTTGCTGCCCGAGTCTCATTAGTAGATACTCCATCATAAGTGAAATTGATTACTTCTTTGTCGTCGGAAAAGTCTCTGACATTCTCAAACTTTAATGTGCCAACGTCATCTACCCAAATGATTAATGATCGCTTCATTCAGATTCCTCCAATCTTAGGCGAATACATCCAGTACACCATCTTTAGCAGGTAGTACAACAACTGAGTCAGATACTTCTACTTTAATAGTTCTACCATCCTCTTCCTCAACAACTCGAATGATAATAGCATTGCCATCTCCATAAGGCTGTACGATAACGTACTCGTCCTCTTTAAGATCAATTTCTAGCTCTTCTAGAATAGGTTTAGCAGCATCGGCTGTTTCATTGATCTCTTTGTTAGTATCGTACTTCATTAGCTTCCTCCAATCTTTGCAAACAGATAGCCCATCTGAATGAGCTTATCGTTTCCTGAATCATCTATAATGATACCATGCTTTGGCTTAGTTGTCAAGCGGACTACTTCGTAAGTCTTTCCCTTAGTCACTGTGTTAGCACAGGTAGTTCCTTGGTACAAAACTTTGTCGCCCACGTACAGTCTGCTATAATCCATTGATAATCATCTCCGGAAGCTGTGCAATAACTGTTCCAAACTTCATCACAGCCCAGTTAGCAAGGTCGTTCTCAACTGTTTCGCTCATGTCTTCGAAGTCAATGAAGTCGTGTAAGTTATACTCTTTATGGAACTCTACGCAGAGCCCTTGATATACTATGTGTGCATACACTACAATGTCTTTGTGGAAGTTGTCAGCAGCCTCTGCCACAACATCGTAAGCAGCTTCTCTGGCAGCCTCCGTAAGAGCTGCGGTAAACAACTCTTTTGTAGGGAGGCCTCCAATATACTTTGTCGATTCTATGTGCACGTCATCTAAGTAGAACTCGGACAACGTCTGGTAAACATTATTTCCATGGAGGTAGCCGGCTATATAACTAAACTTGCTCATAGTCTTCATCCTCTCCATGATTGTAGGTTACGTCCATGACTAACTCTACTGAGTCAAGGTCATTGCCAAATTTTGCTCGATAATATTTTTCAATAGCATCCTCAAATAAATCTAGCACCTTTTGGAAAGGCTCATCGTCAGCTTCGTCAATAGTAACGGAAGCCAAATGGACGATTGTCCATAGCACCCACAGAGCCCCTGCCAAAGCTGCCAGAAAGGCTACTAAGATGATTAGTAAGATCACTCCAACAACTGCCATCTAGTTTCCTCCGTTCAGACCAATTTTACCTACAGCTACTTGAGCTTCTTCTTCTGAAAGTCCATTCTCTACAAGACGTTCAATAGCTTTTTCACGGAACTTATCGGTAGACTCTTCGATAGCTGCTAGGTCAGCTTCTGGTAAGAAGTGTTTCCAGCGTGTTACCAAGACATCTGAAAGGTTTAGCAAATGCTTGCGAACGTCTTTGAACTCTACCGAGTCTTCGGCATGTTCCAATACAGACTCAATCACACGCATGTTGTCGTGGATTCGGATAGCCGTCGCAGTGTCGTCATAGTTAACGAAGTCTCCCTGTGCTAGTTGCCCTAGTAGATTGTAGATAGCCATGAAATCAACTAATGCTAGTTGCTCTTCTGTAGTCATTTTAATAGTATCCATAGTTCCTCCTAATAAGACTAGGAGAGGCTTGCGCCCCTCTTAGAATGGAATATCCTCGTCAGAAATGTCGATTGTGCCAGTTTCTTGCTGACCGTTTTCGAAGCCTTTCAAACGAGTAGTGTCAAAGCCGATTAAACGTAAGTCGTTCAATTGTTTTTCAGTATTGCTTTCGAATAGAGAGCCGTCGAATACTTCATCTGGAATAGATACTCCAGCAGTTTCTTCGAATACTTTCTTCTCGTTAGGCTCTAACTCATCCTCATCCAAAGCTGCAAAAGAGTATTGGTTAGAAGCGATGCAAGTAATTTCAAAAGCACGACTACCAAATTTCTTAGCGTTCGTAGGCTTTGTCAAAGCTGCTGTTAAGGCATCAATGTTAGCATTATTCTTACCTAAGTTAGTCTCCAACAACAACGGTTGTCCGGCTTCGTAAAGGTTCTCTTTCTTGCCTTGTACAAAGTCCGCTAATGGAATTACTCCAAATAGGATAGTTGGTTTAGGTTGTAGAATCATGGAGTTTCGATAAGCTTCTTTGTCGTCAGCCGCTACAGTTCCGTTAGCTTTAGCTGCTGCAAAGTCTTCTCGCATGATCTCGAACGCTTCATTGTAAAGGTCACGTTCTGAACGTCCCTCTGCTGCGTAAGAAAGCGTTGGTAAGATTTTTTGGAACACACTAACAACTTTATAGACGTGCAGGTTGTCTACAATGTCCTCTGGAATACGCACACGGATGCTCTGTCCTTTTTTCAAATAAGTCAATCGACTTGGTTCACGATCTACTTTTGTTTCCTGTTCAACAACTCGCTGAATAGCATCTAATCCTTTTGACATAATTTATTCCTCCTAATCTTTATTACATTTATAAGTATACCATAATATATGAAGTAAGTCAAGCGATTGGAGTTATTTTTGTTAGTTTATTAAGAATTGTTTAAGATTAATAGATTTACTCCATTTATAGCTTGACAGATTTATTGTAAATTTGTATAATGGTTTTAAGGGGTTTGACCTTAGTGAAGTGAAACGGAACGTTAAGAAGTTAGTGAACGAAGTGAACAGGGCTTCGACAGAAGTCCTTGGATTTAAGGACGAGTCTGTTCAAAGCTCTTTAAAGCTAAAACATCAGCTTCGGGAAACCCTCAGCTAGGCTTCGCCTAACCTATTGACAGACTCCATTATGTATGATAAGATTATTCCATTAGATGAATGGAGGTATATTAAATGGCTTGGGCAAGAACATTAGACGACAAGTTATATAAGGATTCAGAAGGTAACAAAGTTAGGACAGACGACTATGAGTCTCTTCCAATAGAGCTGTGGAATACAACTACTTTCATGACTTATCTCGAATACCTTAATATGATTCATTTCAAGCAGAATCCATCAACTCTTAATGTGAAACTCACTAGAATTCGCATAAAGTCTGATATGGAGGCTTACGGAAACGAGGTTCTTAAGAAGTGGATGGAGTTAGCTATTAAAGATTGGGGAGGCTCTGCAAGGTTTCCGACAGCTTCTTATATGCAGCTTCGGCAATTCAAGTGGAATAGGTTTATTGAGAAGGCTGTTTCAGAGGTTGGTCGAAAAGACTTCCATGACCCTAATGAGCTCTCTGCCGAAGAGTTGGAAGATCTATTCGCTTGACATTTTAGTGATTGTATGATATACTATTGATATAACTTTATGGAGGATGATTAAATGACTTTACCAGAACTTTTAACAGCTAAGATTCCAAACGCTCATATTACAATCTTGGCACGAATCTTTTACAACATGCCTAACCTAACTCGTCAAGAGAGCCGTAAGCGTACACGCTTTATAAAATGGCTTAACAAGCAGCAGGAAGCTTATGCAGAAGAGCAGATGGAGCTTATCGAAGAGTTTGGAGAACGAGATGATGAGGGCAATCTAATTAAGAATGTCAACGAGTCTGGTGGAACTTCTTGGAACATTCCAAAAGCTGTGCAAGACGAGTATACCGAAGCCTTGAAAGAGCTCCAGAAAGAAGAGATAACCTTCGGAGAGCTATCTACCCAAGACTTGGTAAACGCCATTGCAAACATCTCCTATAACTATCAAGAACCTCTTTCCGGAGCTGAGGCAGAAGTCTTTGACACGTTCCTTGAAAACTTCGACGAGCTGTTTGATAGCTTTGACGAAGCTTTTGAAAAGATGAATACCGCTGCTTCCGAAGAGTAACAAAAAGGCCTCCCACAGTTTTGTGAGAGGTCTTTTACTATGCTATTTAACGTCTTGTTCAAGAACCCATGACTGGATTCCATCTAACAGGTAAGCACGTTTTGACTTAGACTGTTTGACGGATTTAACCTGCTTGATCTTATACTTCTTACCCTTTACAAAGCTGGCAATAGGTTCTCCTGTTTGATAGCGAGAGGCAAAGCTTTGGACAGTAACTGTGTCCCCGACTTTCTTAGCAGCATATCCAGTGGATCCCCCAGAGACTTTCTGCAAGTCTTGTGCCAAGAACCAGCTGTTAACTCCATCCAATAGGAAGGCGTATTTGGAGACTGATTGGTTAACTACTTTAGAGTCTTTAACGGTGTAAGTCTGACCTTTGACAAAGCTTGGGATAGACTGACCAGTCTGATATTTAGTAGCCTTTGCCAAGACTTTTACTTTGTCTCCATTATTAAACTTAGTAGTATTTGTAATCTTGTTACCTCCACTGTTTCCACCAGTATTTGGCTTGCTTCCGGAGTTGCTGTTGTTGTTTCCTCCGCCCATGTAGTGTTTGATACGAGCTACGAAGTAGTCTACCAACTTGTTGCGGTTAGCTGTTGTATCAGCTGCTCCTCTACCTACATGCAACGCCCATGAACGGTGTGGGCAATCAGTCGGTACAAAGGCTCTGTGAAGCTTAACAGTTGTTCGAGATGGAGTTAATCCCCAGTCTTTCATGTCTTTAGCAGCTTGTTGGAATACTGCTTCTTCGTTTGCGATGAAGTCTTTGTCAGAAACTTTCAGAGACTCACAAACTTCGTATCCGACATAGTCCATGTTACCGTTGTAGTTAGCTACGTGCCAAGCTCCATTGTAAGTATCTTCTACACGAGCCATTGTGTTACGGTTACCATAGTAGTGAGCAAAGCCTGCTTGAAGCTGTGTAGTAGACTTATTGGCAAGCCATTCTACATAAGCTTCCGGAGTCATTGAGCCACCATCATTGTGGATAACGATACCCAAAGGCTTCCATCCTCTGGCACGTCGTCCTGCTACGCCTCGACAAACGCTCTTATTAATGTATTTCATATGTTAATTCCTCCTCTGTGGGATATACCCACAAAATGACTTAGGTGTCCTGTTCTAATGCTACGAAGGTCATTCCAATATTTAGCCAAGAGCCTGCTGGAATGTTTACTGTAGAGTTAGTACCATACCTTGCACCAGTTATCAGACCACCTTTAGTAACAGTAACAAGATACTTGTTCATCCATGAACCTTGGGCGATAAAGTTCAAATCCTCTGCCGGGCGATACCCTACTGGGAGTTGACCCATGGTAAATATGGCATCATTACCCGACAATACTACCTCTGAATTGTTTTTGAAAGCTCCTTTAGTAGTTACCACCCCAAATCTTCTGATAGCCTGTGGGAAGTTTGCCGAAGCGCTATTGGTATTATATTCCACAAATCCACTCATTGGAGTGATAGCTGCTTTAGACGTTGTGTACAGTCCATCGTAAGACGATCGATCAACCTTTTGCAACAGCAGTGCATCGGCTTCTGCCTTAGTATAGAAGTCAGCTGCATTAAAATCTTCAATGGCTGTATTCAGTTTTGCAACAGCATCGTCAACTGCTGCCAGAGCATCTGCCTTAGCTGTTCCGACGGCTGTTTGAGCTGCTGCTACCTTAGCATCCAAGTCAGCCTTTGCAGAAGTTATTTGAGTGGCTAGTGCATCAGCCTGTGTCTGTAGCCCTGCATAATCAGCTTCCCGAGAAGCTTTCCACTCATTGAAAGTAGCTTCCAAGGCATTAATAGTCTCTTGTAGAGTATTTACCCCAGCTGCTGCCTGTGTATCGTCAATGTCTACCCGACGGCTTACATGGACTCTGAAAGCCTCTGTGGTGCCCTCGATTTCATCGCCCTTCTTAATGACGAAGTAAGCTGTTTCGAACCAGCCTTCAACAGCTGCATCGGTAGGCGTGAAGGTGTATTCAATCTGTCCGTTAGCGGCGTTGACAATCTTTGCACCTCCACCACTAAATCTTCCCTCAGCATTGGCTCCTTCAAAGTTTACCGTGAAGCCAGTCAAGTCGTTCGGGATACCATACGTTGTAAGACTGACTCCGATAGTTGTAAACTCCTTTTCCCCAGTTCGTATATAAACCTTTACGTCTTGGTTGGTAGCCTTTCGAGAAGTATCTAAATTTATTCTTTGCATAAGGCTTCCTCCTATAACATCGCTTTTAGTTCGTCCATATGATTGTCCAAGATTGCTTGAACGTCTTCACGTAAGCTAGATGGAACACTGTTGATAGTCCGTCCGCCCAAGCCTTTTACAATAGCTAGGGCGTAGAGACGTGCTAGTGGAGAGTATTTATCCATTTTACATTCCTCCCATAAGTAGTTCTGAAAGTTGTAGAACAGTTTCTTGAAGCATAACAACTTGCTGATCTAGTGGAGACTCAGGAATGCCTTGGAGGTTGTCCATAAAAGCTGTCATAAGCTCAGGGTTATCATTAAATTCTTCCATTAGAATCTCGTCAAAAAGCTTGCTAAGTTCTGGAGTTAATTCATGTCCAGATTCCTTGAAAAGATTGGCAAAGCGTTTCTGTTTATCAGTCATTCATATTCCTCCTATACATCTCGTCCTGCATATACTGTTGCAATATTTAACCAATGACCTGTATTTATTTGTTCATAGTTTGAACTTGTACCATATCTAGCTACTCCGATGGTTCCATCTGTTAGGACAGATAATAAGTATCTATTCATTTGAGAACCCTGAACAATTGTATTGACATTCTGAATAGGCCTTGCCCATATTGGTGCTGTACCCATTTTCCTTATATCTCCGCTTGCTGGGATAACTACTGTATTTCTAAATGAACCGGCTAACTGAACTAACCGGCCCTTCCTAGTTGCAGAAGGGTAGTTACCCGAACTAGGGTCGCTGCTATAAGGCTCAAATCCAGCTGCTGCTGGTATTCCTGCTCGAGGCATACTATATAAGTCGTTGTAAGAAAACGAACCGCCTTTGCCATCTTTGGTTTGAAGTGTTAGTGCGTAAGGAGACAACTGCATGTTGTATTCTAATTGTCCAGAACTATCCAATTGATAAGAGGAAAGGGCTTGGTGGTCAATAATTAGCTTACCTGAAATGTTTTTGACTCCTGTAGACTTAACATAGGTTTCCCACTCATTGGTATATAAACCGTTACTTAGAGTAAGAGTTCCTCGTTGCCAAGTTGTGGAACCATCTGTTATAGGTCGATCATACGGAGATTGAATTGTCAATCCAGAGAGTGTTCCAGAAGTTATGCTAGAGGCACTCAAGTTGATTACACTAATCTTTCCAGCATCCAATGTACCAGTTGTAATCTTGCTGGCTGACAGAGAGCCTATCTTAGCATCTGTGACAGCTAGGTTAGCAATCTTGGCAGTGGATACTTGGAGGTCTCCTATCTTAGCTGTTGTAATAGATGCATCAGCAATCTTGGCACCGTTGACTGCTAGGTTGGCTATCTTAGCGTTTGACACAGCTAGGTCAGCTATGTTGGCAGTCTTGATAACAGCGTTGTCGATGGTCGTTGTACCAGTAATGTGGACGTATTTACCGTCTATCAGAACTCCTTCCGAAGAAACATTGATCTGTGCAATGACTCCATTCTTATTAACTTTTAAATTGATTTGGTCAGCTAATTGGGTAATCTGGGAAGCGGTGGCCATGTCCTCTGGTGCTAGTGTCCAGTCAGTTGCTTTATTTCCTTTTTCCACTTTAAAATCTTTGATGAAGAAATATGCCCAAGCAATATTTTGAAACTCCACAAAGTTATAAACTTCCGCAGTGTAATTAGTAACGTTGACAGTCAGGGATACTCTTCGCCAATTATTATCAGCAGTAACTGCAAACATAGTAGGATTCAAATCACAAATATCAAGAATGAAATACGATGTTACGCTTTGTGACCCTCTTAAATCAAAAGAAACTGTCCAGTATCCGTTTGACGTAATCACGTTATTAATTCTAACAGTACCGTTTCTGTCTTGTGCTCCTGTTAATTTAAAACCGTTAGGCGCTGCTGCTGTTCTTTCAAATTTAACGTCCGGATCTGTTACTGTAACAGAATTGTCTTGTCTGTAATAATTCCGTCCGCCAATCTCTAACCCATTTAAATCTGACTCCACTTGACTAACCGTACTAGTCAATCCATTAGCAGTCTGTTCAACTTGTGTAGCTTTAGTAAAAGCATTATTGGCAGTAGTTTTAACTTCCGATACAGTTGTCTTAAGTCCATCCACAGTAGCTTCTACTTGAGTAGCTTTTTGCATCGCTCCATCAGCAGTTGTCTTGACTTCTCCAACAGTTACTTTCAAACCATCTGCTGTAGCTTCTACTTGAGTAGCTTTGGACATAGCTCCGTCAGCGGTTTTCTTGACTTCTCCAACAGTTGCTTTCAAACCATCCACAGTCGTTTCAACAGTAGTAGCTTTTGAAAGAGCTGAGTCGGCAGTTGTTTTAACCTGTCCTACGGTTACGGTAAGTCCATTAACATTCGTTTCAACTTCTGTAAGCTTCTGAGTAGTCTCTCCTTGAACTGTCTCAATGTCTGAGATGGTAGTTTTCATACCGTTAACATCATTCGTGACAGTCGTTACTTTGCTATCAACTTGACCAACTTTAGAGATCGCTGTAGCAGAGTCTGTCAGAGCTTTGGTAGCATCAGCCTGTGCATTTGTAACGTCTGTCTGGAGTCCTTCAACATCTACTTGAATAGCATCTGCTTGAGCTTTTGCATTGGCTGCATCAGTAACTGCTTGATTAGCTTTGTCCAGCGCTGCTTGACCAGCTGCTGCGGCATCTTGGGCAGCTTCTTTAGCATCATCGGCAGCAGCTTGAGCATCTTTACCTGCTTGAGCAGCTTCGTTAGCAGCAGCTTGCGCTTCTTCGGCATCCTTTGCAGAGTAGCGGTCTTGCCATTCTCCTGTAGTTTCATTCCATATTCTAATTGTTGAATACGTCTTACCAGTCTCTGGGTCAACTGCATCAAGGAACCAGATATCTCCTTCTTTAGGATTTGGGTTAGGCGTATCCCCAACGCTTACAGAAGGCACGTCTCCAAGCTGTTCAATGATTCCTTCTTGGCCTTGTTGCAATACTGTGATGTCCTCAGTTACTTGGACAACTACTTGATTGATTTGGTCTTGCTGATTTTGAATCTGATTAATCATATCCCGAAGAGCTAAGACATCTTCCGAGTCAGCCGTGGAAATCTCTTTGAAGTTAGTAAAGGTTACTTGGTCGTCTTCTGGATTGTTGTGAGAAGTTACCAACTCGACTACCCGAGCTTCCAAACCTAACTCCATATCCCCAACTTTTTCCTTAAGCCATACAGTGTCTCCTAGATGGATTTGTTCAGTCCCTTCAAAGCCCAAAGCATTCTCAAGGAGTAGTACGTTAACTGTGTACGTATACGTGGGAGCAATGTAGTCCAACAGCTTATTACAAGCTTCAAGATAAGTTAGTTCGGGGTCTGTTGAAGACGACTTCATGATAAGGACTTTTGCATAGTCTCCTTGGTCATAGTCGTTGTGAGCTGCTTCATGAATGATAATATCCATTGGATTGTCTTTCCGGAATCCATTAATTTTGTTAATAGGAGAGTATCCTGCAAGCGTTCTAACAACGTCTTGTTCCATCCAGTAAGGAAGGATGGCTGTATGGATATTGTCGAAGTCTACTGTACGCTCAATGTTGATTAGATCACGGTCATATACAAAGTATTTACCAGTGTTACTTCCAAAGCGTTTATAGACATGGAGCACTCTTGTGATACGTTGTCCATCAAACTTAACACTAAAGCGATACTCGATGTCGTACAGCTCTCGGATTTTTTCCAGAGTGCTTCGGACATCTGTGTACTCTTTTACGTCAACTAACTCGTAGCCGATGTTGATTGTATCAGACCCGATAATATACTCCCAAGGAGTTGTTCGTAAAGCTCCTGCAATAGCATCTCGTAAGTTACCTGCTGTGAAAGGTACCACGTGAGACTTTAACAAAGCATCCACAGAGGAGTCTTCACACACCACTCGTTTGAGAGGCTGCTCTTGTGACCAGTCCTCCCATACGTTGATGATAGTAAGCTCTCTAAGAACGTTATCTTTATCTGGGTACAAGACTGTTCCGAATCCTTCCAACCATTCACTATCTTCGCTTTGGAGGGGTACTGCAAACTCAAGAGTAGTCTGCATTGTTTCTAAGTTGTCGGTAAATTTGTCATCAAAATAAGGAGTAGCATTTGGAATATTATTTACGTAGTTTCCACGATATACTCCCTGTGGACTTAAGACTGTAATCATTGAGTTTCCTCCTAAAGTTTATTTGTAGCGATTGGTGTACTCATACTCCACCTTACCCTTTACTCCAGATATTCCCAAAGTATTCTTGCCAGGCTTCAACGAGAACCAGTCTGTGGAAGGCTGTACATAAGATGGGGCGATTGTTCCATTAAGCCATACTTGGCCTTTGGTAAAGTCTACGATAAGCTCATCGTCCTTCTTGAATGAGCGAGTTATCTGAGGGCTGTTGGCAGGCTTTTGCAAGATTTCCCAGCACTTAGTGTGATGGACTGCCCATCGGTTAATCTGAGGTCTGTTGTCAATGTTTGCATACAAGACTCCATAAGCTGCAAACTTCCTATTCCAAGTCTCTTGAGGAAGTGAACGGAAGCCTGTCGAGCGGACGTTCCTCAGCATCGAAGTGCCATACTGTAAGTCAGAGCCAATCATTGGAGAACGTTTCTTAGACTTGAACTGGCCTGCTTGAAGTCTCCAACGGTTATCCTTACGTTCGATAGTAATCTTACCAGTAAAGTTGTACCACTCTTTACCTCCCCATCCAGGGCTGATACGGACTTCATCTTGAGTAGATGAGCCCATAGTTGCAATGTGGAATCGAATCTTCTTCTGCTTAGCTACATAGCCGAAAGCTACGTTGGCAAAAGGTATCATCTGGTCGTCGTACAGGATTATATACATATGATGGTCAGTCCAGTATTGAGGATTTCCTTGAGTTGAAAAAGCTATCTCCAAGGCGAAGTCATTCAAAGCTTTCGGGTTAACTCTTGTAATGCCTCCACCATACCATTTGTACCCGACAGTTTTTCGATCTACTTTAGGGAACTTATTATTCTTGAGTTTCAATGTACCAACCGTAGTTTCAAGGGTTGTGTTTCTGATAAAGTCTTGATATAATAAGAAACTAGGAGTCGTATTATTATCCATCTGTTTCAAGGAGTTCATGTTATCATAGAACTCTGAGAATTGCCAAGGCATTGGGTCGAAATTTGTACCAGTTCCAGTTCCTTCCGACGAGTCATAACCAAGAGTTACGTTCTCTGACTCTCCCATACCTACAATGTTAACCATTGGAGAATCTTCTTCAAAGGTTATTTTCATAACTGGATGAGTCTCTGCTGTCCCCTCATTGAAGATTTGAAAGAAGGTTCCTTCGTCGGTGTCCATAGTTACTTTACCAGTTACTTCCTCGCCATAAGAAGTTACTTCGATACACCGGAAGTTCAATGTGAAGTCTCCAACATTAAGGCTTTGGTTTATCTCAGAAGCTCCTTCAAATACGACTTTCCAAGAACGGTCTTTCGAGTCAGCAAATCGGATAGTTGTTTCTCCAATGTCCAAGAAGTTTGCCAAGTCTTCGATTAGATATGGAATATCATCTTCTTGGTTAGCTTTGATAAAGCAGTTCATAGAGATAACACGGTCTCCATAAGTTTTACCATAGTTGAAGTTACGTTTGCCTCTGTCATAGGCTGTCAGAAGGTTGTTAACAGCTGGTAGCACAGAGCGGTTGATGTCTCTTACAAATAGGTAGTAAGGTTGTTTCAATCCATTATAACGGAATGTTCGAGGCTTCGTGTCATAGACTGGGTCAAAGAGAAACTTAGGTGTGACTGTTGCCGACAGGTTTAGGTCAGCTAGTGAAGTAGCTGCTGGCACGACCACTGACAGATAAACCCATCCATTGTCAAACGTATAGTCGTCCAAAGGTTTCTCAGAAGATATTGTCCAAGTGAAAGTTCCTTGGCTTCCAGTAGACTTTCTAGCAAGCTGTGTATCTTCACTTTCTAAGTATACTTCCACATTATGATTGGCAGTTACTGAGAAGAGATACTCACGAGTCCTTTCACGGACTTTGGCAATCTTGTCTGCCTCGATGTAACAGTCTTGGAAGAACTCCGGAAACTCTCTTGCAATAGCTCCCATCACGTCGAATCCAAGAGTGATCTGAATACCATTCTCAGGAATCTGCTGAGACTGTACATAAGTTGTTCCAGAAGCTGGGGTAATCTCTGTCATGGAGTCTACGTTATAGGGAATCCATCCTAGAGCATCGCCAATCCCCCAGCCCAACGAAGGGGCTAAGGGATAAGTCGTATGAGGAGTATATACAGGAACGTATGTTGAGTTCATCGATTCATCTTTCCTTTCGGTCGATTCGTAAGCTTGGCATCGAACTGCTGTTGCTCAGTCATCTTTTTAGAGGTTGCTCGGACGATTTCCGTAGTGTCTAGGTAAACAGGTACGATGATCTCTGGAATATCTCCCCCACCTGCTGCTCCAGAAGCTTTCAGCTCGTCTGCAATAGCTCTTGCGAATGGTCTCATGTAAGTCCCATTCTGGATTGGGATGATGGCTTCTCGACCTCTTTCATTGTGTGTAACCCCCTGTGAAATGCCTCTTTGTCCCAATTGGTTGCCTGTTCCAAAGGCTGTCATGTTAGGGTTATAGGTAGCTGAACCAGAACCTATTCCATATCCTCCAGCTCCACTGACAAGTCCACCGGAAGCTTTGCGAGTGCCTGCTCCAGAGACTAGACCTCCACGTGCTTTACCCCACTTAGAAACCTTTTCAACAATAGTCCTAGTGGCGTTTACAGCTAGGTTGATAACTCCTCCAGCAGGAATTATACTAATTAGATTTTGGATAGCTGTCATAACAGTGTCGAACCCAGACTTTTTAGCCTTTACAGTAATCTCTTTACCATCTACCGAGTTAGCTTTAGTCTCGATACCTTCGATAGCCTCAACCGTGTCGTCCCTCATCGTTTGAGCATTCGTGACTGTCTCTGTCATCTGGTTACGTGCATCTTGGATAAGTTTCACTTTAGTCTTCCCTGTAGCTCTAATAGCTTCACTCGACATGCTTTTGATGGCAGCAACAGATTGGACATACTGTTGCTGAGCTGCTTGTACAGTAGAGTCTCTCTGAGCATCGGCATCTTTAATAGCCTTATCCTTCTGTTCTTGTGTGATTCTTCCTGATGAGTATGCTTGGGCTTTGAGAGCTAGGATAACTGCAGCTTTTTGAGCCGTTGTAGTATCAACTACTTGTTGAGCATTTTGGCGGGTCAAGCTGTCAATCTGTGCCAAGGCTGATTCACGTTCTGAGACAGACATGCTTCCAAGGTTAGAATACAGCTCCAGAATCTTAGCATTGTTGTCAGAGATAGATTGCTCTTGGTTGGCATTGTGGGTAGCTTGAGCTGCTAGAGCAGCTGCTTTATGCTCATTATCAATCGTATCACTGTTGTTGATGAACGTTGTCAAGGCATTTAACTTGTTCGTATTGCTTTCTTGAATGGTAGCCAACTGTGTTCCGAGAGCTGTCTGTAAGTCAGGTAATCCAGTTTGAACGGCTGCTGCTATAGCCTTCGATGGATTGTAGTTAGGGTCAGCCTGCCATTTAGCAGTCTCTACAGCAACCTGTGCACTAGTAGATTGTAGGGTTGATACAACTGTACCAGTAGCTACCGTAAGCTCATCTAACTTATCTGCGGAGATAAAGCTGAAAGAAGCTGCTTGAGCGTCTAGGTCTTTAAACACTTGGTTAACTAATTCAATCTGCTCCTGCGCCTTGCTTCCAAACATGGCTGAAATAGGGTCTTGAGTTTGGACTTCCATGAGGTTGTCTTTCATATTTACCAAAGCTTCTGTAAATCTACTAGCCTCTGTCGAAGTTGGGCGCAAAGCTTCTGCCCACTCATCCCACGGCATTTTAACTGTTCCAAACCATTTCTCATAGTCTTTGATTCTGTCAAATTGTTTAGTAACTCCATCAATGGCATCATTAACTAAGTCCAAACCCTTGTTAGCAAGTTCTACACCTTTAAGCCCAATAGTACCAGTAATGCCTTTACCAATCTTTAGCTTAAGGGCATCCCAGCTATCTCCTAACTGATCGAGCTGTCCTTCCATAGTCTTACGCATCTCCCCAGCTTGTTTAGCTGCTGTACCTGTGGAGTTAACCAGTGATTGAACTAGGTCGTCTGTCTCTTGATTAGTCTTTTGCAAGACCATTGACATACCAGCTGCACCAGTCTTACCAAATAAGATTGTTGATAGATCTAGGATTTCAGCTTTGGACATGTTCTGAGCTGCGTTCTGTAAATCTGCGATAACGTCTGGGATCGGCCGTGCCTTACCTTCGGCATCTTCTAACTTGATTCCTAATTCATCTAAAGCAGCCGCTGCCTTATCAGTTGGGGAAGTTAAGTTAGTGAAGGCTGTCCGGAGAGCTGTACCAGCTTTTGAACCTCGGATGCCTTGGTCAGCCATGATACCGGTATACGCTGCTAACTGCTCCATAGAAGCTCCACCTAGCTGAGCAGAAGCTCCAGCATATTGGAAGGTATATCCTAAGTCTGTCATATCAGCTGCGGTCTTGTTAGCAGTCTCTGCCAAAACATCGGCAATGTGTTCCGAGTCGCCAGCTGCTAGGTTCCATGTATTCAAAGCTGCGGCAACGATTTGAGCAGTTGTATCAACAGCTGACCCAGAAGCTTCGGCTGCGTATACGATACCCTCCATCGCATCGGCTGTCTCAGTAGCTGTAAAACCTAACTTGGCAAAGTCTACCATGGCCTCTACAACTTCTTGAGCACCTTTGGAAGTCTTACCTCCAATTTCGATAGCCTTGTCCCCAAGCATGTCCATATCTGCTTGAGTACCTCCAGCAACTATCTGAACCTGTTTCAGAGTTCCTTCAAAGGTAGCATAGCTTTTAACTGCATCAATAGCATACTTACCAGCTATCTTAACAGCCTGTGACCCAAGCGAGATAGCAGCAGTCATTGGAGTTAGTCCAGCAGTAAAGGTACCTAAGCCTGTGTTAGCCGATACCCAAGCTTTACCCATCCCTAGAATACCTTTCTGAGACTTCTCAACAGTACCAGTAGTTCCAGATAAGACTTTAGCAGACTGAGAAAGCTTGCTAGTAACTCCATCTTGAACCTTTCCCATAGACTGCATGGCTTTGACGTATTGGTTATTATCTACGGAAACCTTTATTCGCATTTCCTTATCTGCCATTATAGTTCCTCCTAATCAAACATATTAAATACATTGTCTAATTCTTGTTTGGCAAAAGCTCTACGGTCTTCCTCGTCCATATCTCTCAGTAAGTCTTCCGTAGTTATCTCGGATTCTGGAATATAGTCTAGGTCTCTGTAAAGTTTAAAACCAACATATTCGTCGTAGCTTATTGGCTTACCTTTAGCAGGCTGTTTGAACAAGGTAAAGAACAGTCCAGCCTCTCTTGCATGACGTTGGTAAGCTCCTCTCATCAATCCATTAAACTCATTAGGAGTGCTTGTCCAGAAATCGTTGACTGAAATTTCTAAGTCTGAACATAATATCATGAAGTATCTTACGTCTAAAAGCGGAGAATCGACGTCCTCCGATGTTTCTGGGAGACTTTTCTTCATCTGGGTTAGGCTCTTTCTCAAAGAGTTGTTTAATTATAATACTAGATTGATAACTCTGATTGACTTTTTCGAAGTATTCTGTTAAAGTAAATTCATACTCATCCAGAGACTTCTGTAGAAGATCAGATACTTCCAGTACATCTTTACCCTCATATTCGGGAATGTTTTGTAGCATCGCCCAGAATAAGTAGAGAGACTGGTTAAAGGGCGTTTGCTCTGCTACGAAGTCTATGTAAGCTTTCCCGAAGGCTAACTCAAGAAAGTGGATTGATTTATAAGTCATTCGCAAGTCTATATTCTTGCCTTGAAATTTTATTAGCATGTCTAGTCCTCCATGATAAAAGGGGCTAGGGATTAATTCCCCAACCCCTTGATTGTTATTGCCAAGCTAATTTAACAGATGTCGCAGTAACGTCGCTTGACATTAGGTTGCTTGGTGGCGTTACTGCTATGCTTCCTTTACCACAACATCTACTGTTGTAGAGATTGCTGTGTTGACTGTCGAACGAACGTTGATAGATGCTGTACCAGCTTTTACACCAGTTACTTTACCACTCTGATCTACAGTTGCGATAGATGGTACTAATGAAGTGTACGTAACAGACTTATCGGAAGTATTTTCCGGAGTGAATACCGGAGTCAGTGTAGCTGTTCCTCCAACTGTAATACCTTCGGGTGGTACCCCATTTACTGTCAAGCCTGTTGGCAAGACTGTTGGAGCTACTTGCTGCTCTTCCAAAGCACCTTTACCATTGAATGTCAAGCTGTAAGTTACAGCATCGTCATATGGTAAGTCGATCGGGAAGTCTGTCAGAATAGCTTGTCCAACATATGTCAAGCCCGATGGGAAATGAACTCGTACACGAACACAGTCTCCATTTACCCAAGCTGCATTCAACGCTTGGAAACCTGCATTGTCCTCTACGAACAATCCGTCACAATCGATTGACCAAGACTTCTGACCTTGCTCGTTGTCAGCCCATCCGAAACCTTCTTTGTTAGTGGTGTCCAAAGTATCTGCGGAGCGGTTTAATGTTCCGCCTCGTTGGGCTGCTACTTTAGTCCATTCGCCAGCTTCATCTTGAACTTCAATCAGAACGGCTGTGCCTCGTACGAAGCGTGATTTACATACTTCTGCCATGTGTATTCTCCTTTTCTTATCGTGGATTTACTAAAGAGTCTGCGACTTCAAAGTCTAAGAACAAGTATCCTCGATTGTTTTTAAATGTTCCATTAGAAGCTTCGGTATAACGCACGTGGTCAAGATTTGCATTGACTACGCAAAAGCCATCTTCCAGTTCTAATGGAGAGTTAACAAGCCTATCTACCAAAAAGTCTCCCAGAGCTTTAGTCTCTATAGAGCTTGAGTAGTCACTCCATAAGTGAAGCGTTAAGTTGTGCATCTTTCCGTAAGTATCTTTTGAGGTGACTTTACCAGATGTCAACTCTTCGCCAATCTTTACAAAGGGTAGTTCGGGCATTGTTTTAGTTCCATCCCAGACGTTTATACCTTCTGCTCTGAGAGCTTTTACGATAGCTCGTTGAAGACTTACGGAGGAACTTCTTGCACGGAATAATGGTCTACTCATAAGAATCCTCCTAGATGTTAATTTTCATAAGCTTATCCAACATCCTGTCCGTATACTCTTCCAAAGCCGGTATAAAGTTTGGGTAGTTACGTTCAACGATTGGAGCATAGCCTCTGTGTCCTTTAGGGTTTCCAGAGACGTTTGATTTAACTATTCCATATGAGATACGCCCTCCTCTAGAGACTTTTGTCTCAGCCTCTAAATTGCTAATCAAAGTAGACGTATCAATGTTGTCATGAGCGTGGATGTTATACTTAACAGCTTGTCTCATCTGGTGGGTATTTGTGTCCATAGCTCTCTCAGTCTCATCCAACCAGTCGTCGATAAGTTTGTCGAAGTTAATCTTCTTTATGATGTCTATTCGTACCCTTCCCATATAGTACCATCCTCCTTAGTACGTCTATAGTCTCGGTACTCAACTAGGTAAGAGACTGTTTGGTTAACTCCAGTGGTATTATTCTCATAGATGTTATACACCTTGCCAGTGGAGTGGAATCTTACCGCATCAATTACTAAGTCTTTCAACTCGTATATCTTATGCTGTACCCGATACCTTGGAAGCCATTGGACATCTTGGTTCATAAGTAGCTTCTGGTCTGTGGCCATGCTTCCGACAGCGGCAGGAATCCCTCTAGCAACTATGGTAGGCGTTGGGATAAGCGTTCCGAAGTCGTCGTCAGTATCAGTAAAGTCATTGTACTGGATGAGGTCAATGATTTCATTAATCTTCATATCACATCATCCTAAACTTTCTACCCTTGTATGTGCCGTTGTTATCAGCCCATGCGTGGAGAGTTGACATCCAGTTTAAATAGATGTCGTCTTTGTAGTCGTAACGAGTGATGTCAGTAGACTCTGTTTTAAGTCCTTCCGAGTTCAGACTGGACAACCTTGCGGCAGTTAGTTCATCGGCTATGTAATCAAGCTCCATTGGGAATTTGGTTACCTCGACGTTGATAACTTGGCAGATATGCTGTCTGGCACGTTTCTTAAGGACTTTCAGCAAGTTGTCTCGAATAGACGAGTTGAAGTAGCCTAGCATAAGCTTGATTTCGGATATATCAATAGCTTCTACATCTGGAGGAAGGTCGGCTTGTTGATAGGCGTTGAAAGCATCTAATAAAGCTTTTTGCTCTTCCATAATGACCTCCTATAAAAAAGAGGCTAGGGATTCTTTCCCTAACCCCTTGTTAGTCTTACTCCGCTGCTGGAGATACTGTTACAGCAATTTTAGCAGTTACTCCAGAACCGTCTTTAGCAGTTGCGGTAATGTCAGTTGTACCCTCAGCTACTGGATGAACTTTTCCCCCAACATATGTTGCAGCTGCTGGGTTAGTTGATTCAATAGTCAACTCTTTATTCGTAGCATTAGCTGGTGCAACAGCGAATGACACTGCTCGGTCAGCATCTCCTACTTTAATTGACATAGTTTGCTGAGAAGGTGTGATACCAGTTACTTTCTGAGCTGCTGTAGTGACTTTAAAAGTAGCCTTATCAGACTCTGTACCGTTCTCTACTCTAGATACTCCAAAAGTATATTCGGTAGCTGGGTCTAAGCCGTCTACTGTATAAGTCTTTTCCGCAACGTCAGAAGCAATCTTCTCTGAACCTTTGTAAATGTTGTAAGTAATTGCCACGATTAGTTTCCCCCTTCCCTATTCCCAAGACAACGTCACACTAGTGGCAGTGACGTCGCTTGAGCTAAGATTTTGGGGAGCATTAGGGTGTAACAGTTCCTTTGATGTAAACTACTTTCGTAGTATCTTGAACGTATGTTACGTAGTGTTGGTCAGCGGAGATAGTCGTTTGACGTTTGAAACCTTCACGGATTGTTTCTACGTTGTAGCCACGTTTCATAATAAGTTTCAATGCACCACGTTTGATAACGAATGCTTCGTCGTTAGCAAGTTTGTTAGAGATTACGATACGCATACCGAACAACTCTCCCAATTCTCCTGTGATGATCTTACGTCCTTGGTCAATGTGAACGAAGTCTCCAGATTTCAAGATGTTAGCACGACTCTTAGGAGAGATGAACAAGAATGTTTCATCGTCGAACTCTTCTCCAAAAGCTACTTGAGCATTCAATACCCATCCGTAACCAGCTGGGTCAATCTTAACATCAGTCGATGGAGTCAAAGCTTTAATCTTATCCACAAAGTCGTTGTCGATTTTGCTTGCGATTGCTAAAGCTAACTGACGTACAGTTTCGTTGACAGGTTGTGTATAAGCTGATAGAACAGCCTCGTCCGTCAATGTAACACCTTTAACAACTTTTTTAACAGTTGCTGTAGAAGATGTTGCAGTCAATTTAACTGGGTCGAACGCTACACCTTCCGCTACGTCGTCAGCTTCTCCGATGAAGTTCCATTGAGGTACTGTCAAAGTATCGCCTGGCTGATTGACTAAAGTATTGTCAATATCTGCCAAAGGTGCTAAGATAAGGTTGTCGATCATTTTCTTCTCTAGGAAGTCTCCAATGACCTCGGGGTTGATTAAATCTGCAATTTTAGTTACTTCTGCTACCATGTGTATTCTCCTTTTCGTATGGACTTATCTAATTAAGAGTTACGTCGCAAAGCTTCGTACTTAGCTGGGTTGCTTGCTTTAAGCTGCATAGCTTCTTGGGGAGATAAGTCGAATAATGATTTAGCTTCTCGCTGCCCTCCAACCCCTACAATATCTTGGTTGCTAGGTGCTGTCTGAGCTGCAAGGCCTTTTACTTTTTCCTCCACACGTTGTGACAAGAGGTTATTGATTTCTACGTCTAAAGAGTTGACGTTGTGTTTCGTAGCTTCTGGAGAATCTCCAATCACGTAGTCTGCAAAGCTTGCCGGAAGTCCTGTAGCTGCTAATGCGGCTGAAGCCACACTTTGCATTGCTAAGCGGTCTTTCTCTGCTTGGATTTCTTTGAGCTGTGACTGCATCTGCCGAAGTTGAATCTGCTCTTGTGTTTCTGGAGGGTTTAATTCTTGTAACCGTTCTTGAACGATCCCTTCCAAGTGCTTACTCTTCCAAGACTCAATAGCTTTGGATGCAAACTGGTCTAACCGAGGACTAATGATAGATTTGCCTGCTTCCGTTTCTAAGAAACTTCCTACTGTATCTTTGTTTAAGAATTGACTTTCTACGCTTTTACGCAGTTCTGGATTGGATTCGATAGCTCCTAAAACAGTTTCAACAGATAACCCTTCTGTGCCTTCTGCTGTCCCATTGCCTTGTTCTTTCATAATTTCGTCTGCCATGATTGTATTTCTCCTTCCGCCCTCGTAGGTACAACGCCCTACCGTGCTTTAGATATAGTATTTTGTAAAGTCCTTGGCTTAGGTGTCCTTTAACATTTAACCTACGAGATTACAGGGACAATGATGCAGACACAATGAGGATGCACAGGGAGAAGAGGTAATGTTTCTAGGGTATAGAGACCCTCGTTTCTGATACCTCCGTGAGCTAAGCTTTTGCAATGCTCACAAACTCCACTAACGGTTAACTCTGGTCTATTGCTCCATTTCCATAATGTTATCTCGTACTGTTTGGAAGCTTCCACAACAGCAAGATTTATAATTACTGAGGCTTGAGCCTCTACATGTCGTCTGAGGAAGTAGAGAAGGTTGTCTCTAAGCTGTTCTAAGTGAGCGAGCTTGCCTTGACTCTCTCCTAAAACGACTGTTCCTGTAGCTACGCCCTCCAATTCATAGAGTATCGGAAGTAAGATGCTAAAGAAGTAGTCGTAAGCTTCTTCGATAAGCTCTTGAATTGCGTTCGTTATATCTACAGAGGCTATCCCCTCTCCCAATGAGGGGTGTCCCACGACCTTTTCAGCAACCTCCGTGAAAGCTTTTGTAAGCTCTTCTTTGAAGGCTGTACCATAGACTGAGGTGTAGTATTCTAGTAAGCTCTTGGAGTCTTGGATAAGCATATAGTCTGGAGACTCTTTCATAGCTTCTATGATAATCTTATCAACAACAGCCTCAAGTTGGGGAGAGTACCTCCCGATAATATCTGCAAAGTCTTTCTGAGTATCTATCATGACATCTGTCAGAAAGGCTTCCAGAAGTTCTTGGCGTTTCTTCTTCCCCATCTTTCTAGCCATCTATAAGTCCTCCTAGTCTCTTGGTTTCTTGTTACGTGATTTCTCCTGCTCTTTAGCAGCTACTGCATCATCTGTGGTAATCGTATTGGCATCAGTTCTATTGTCTAGCTTCTTGACGTTTTGACCTGCTGTAGCGACTTGTCCAAGGTTAGTCTGTTTAAGCATTGACATCTCTGCTTGAATCTTCATACGTTCCTTACGCTGTTCGTTAGCTTTCTTAACCTCAGACTCTGGGTCAGTAATGAATGGGAACTGTGCAATGATCGTTTCATCTGGTAGAATGTCACGAAGTTTAACAGCCATATCAGCTAACTCTGAGAATGATTGTGGAAGGTTACGTACAAAGACTGGTTCCACTTTCTCTGGTTTAAGATCTTTAGCACCTTTCAAATTAGTCAAGTAGTGGCAGATGATTTCATAGCGTTGGCGAAATACTTTGCGAAGCTTAGACTCACGAACTGCTGACTTGTTCTCCAATGGTTGTGTAGCAGCTTTCATAGCTGTTCCAGTAGCTGCATTGAAGTCTTTAGATGTCAAGTCTGGAGTTTGAGAAAGACTAAAGATGTTACGTTCGGCTCTATCCTTGATGTTTTCAATGTGAGTATCGTTAATGTTCTTAACTAACCACTCAGCCTTCCCACCCTCTTCGGTAACCATGACACGATTGTTTTTCATCTTATCCAACTCAGAGTTACCGTTTTCGTCTTCTCCAATGTCAAATCCAGCTAACCACAAGTAGGCATCATTCAAATAGTTAATGTCATTTACAGAGTCTGATACAGCTAAGTTGTAAGCATCAATTAATGGAATCTGAGCTTCAAAGTCTCCTAGACGTTCCTCGTTAGCGATGACTTCAAATACATTAAACTTTCCAAGAAGATTCGGAAAAGTTTCTGGGATTGGCTTACTTTTAGTTCCATCGGCAAGAGTCTCTGTTTCAAATTTAATAATCTTATCTTTGGTATAGACTTCATAAGTCCGGTACACAGCTCCTGTAGCGCTTTGGTACACAGTGTTATAATAGATAGCTGCTAGAGGTTCACTGTCCAAGTCCATCGAGTAGCACATAACCATATTCATTGGAGAAATTGCTTTGATACGATAGTCTCCGTTACGGTCTAGGTAATGGATTTCAAAAGCATGGCCAAAGATTCCAGAAAGCTTAACCAACTCATTGTCAACGTCATGGAAATCATTCTTATTAAGAATTGGAAGCATCGCATCAATAGTTGTCTCGTCGCCTTTTAAAGTAATTGGTTCCCCAGCTAAGTAAGAAGCTGCTGTATCTACTAACAGTTTAGGGAAGTTGTGCACGACTTTATTATTAGGCTTTGTCTTATCGTCAAACGTTCTGTTTAGGATAGCGTGGTGCACACCTTTGTAATAATCATACAAAAGCTGGTAGCTACCTACTCTCCCATAATGGAGTTCAGCAGCATTAATTAATTCATCAGTTGTAAAGTCTCTGGATATATAGTGCTTACGATTATCAGCGACTGTATAAATGTCTCCAGCAGACAATTGGTTATTTGGAATAGCCATGTGATAGTCCTCCTTAATTATCTTCAAAGGTACAGCCCCACGCTTTTGTGGAACTGTCCTACAGCCCGAAGGCAGCCTTGCTGATAGACCTTACTTTGTTTCTTGGGATCATGTCTGATACAGCATATCGAAGAGCATCCATACAGTGGTCGAAGCCGTTGGATCGAGGTTTGTTAAGGTACTCGTCCTTAAGATGTTTGTTAGGTTGCCACTCATAATTCTCCAGCTCTGAGATAGTCCTTACACAGCGTGGGTCAACAACGATTGTGTAGCCTTGCAGATATTGGATACCATGCAAGATGCTGTCCTTCCCTTTTCGTGAAGGTTTAATACGTCGTGCCCCAAGCCTCCGAAGCTCTTCAATAGACTTTGGCTCAGCGCTATCTGCAAAGATTTCATTGTGGACTATCTTACGCTTCTTAATCTCTTCGAAGATGTCCTTGTTTAATAAACCTGTTTGATACATTTCATCATAGATGTAAAGACACCTAGAAGATTCATCAATCATAATGGAAAGTAGTACGGTAGGGTCATTGGTAAATCCGAAGTCAAGCCCCCATTTAGGTTTCCAGTGGTCTCTCAAAAGCTTCCGTAAGTCTAGCCGCTGTCTTGTCCAGTTTGTATAAATACGTTTACCCAAGCTGGCGAACTTGCCAAGAGCGTAGATTTCGTAGTATACTGGGTTAGTATTCTTCATGTCCTCTAACTGCTTGATGTATGATCTAGGAAGGAATCGATTGTCTTTGTAAGTTGTACTAATAACTTTGCAATTCTCTGGACGTTTCTTAGCTGGGTTATGAAACATGTGGTAGACCCAGTTATCTTTTGAAGCAGGGTTATACATAATAAATACTTGGTTGTTTCCGGCAGACTTGTTACGCAGCCGTAGTTGAAGCTGTGAGTAGTCGTCCAAAGTGAACTCAGTAGCTTCCTCCATAACTATGTCAGAGATACCGGAAATAGATTTGATACGCTCTGGGTCTTCCATCCCTTTAAATATGTACTCTGTTCCATTAGGTAGTTTAATAGTCATGTACGAAGCCTTTACATCACATAGGTCGTAGATGCCAAACTCCTGTAGACATGTCTTGTATTCTTGGAAGATGGAGTCCCGAATCGTATTATCAACTTTACGTGTTACTAGAAACTTACGCTTACTTGCTAAGCCTTTTAGAATCGTATTCTGAACCACAAACTTAGACTTACCAGAACCTGCTCCTCCGTAGAAAACCATTGTACGATACTTACCATTAGGCTTATTGTATAAGTATGGAAGGTAAGCCTCGTTAAAGATTCTCGGAGGGACTGTAAGTTTTAATGGAATTGTTTTATTATCGTTTGCCATAGTGTCCTCCTAAAGTAGATAAAAGCCCCACAGAGGTTTTCCGTAGGGCTTCTTGATTATTTGTTGATAGCATTGTTAACAGACTTGCCAGTCTCGTAGAAGCCTACAGACGAAAGCCCTGCAATAAGTCCTGCAACTGCTCCGATAACTGGTTCGACATCAAATACAACCATACCTCCGGCTACTCCAACGATAACGCCTAAGACGATAGCTGCCAAAGGAATGTACCGAGCTGGAATATACTCTTGAGATTTAATCATATTCATTAAGCCTGTCATGATTGCCCCGATGCCGACTGCAACGGTCATGATGATTTCAGTGTTGTTCAAATTTACCACCTCCTTTAAAGGTTTCTAACTCTTCTTTCAGAGAGGCGTTTTCTTCCTCAAGTTCGTCGACACGTTCCTCTAGCTGAGAAATCTGTAGCAAATAGCCGTCTTCCTTCTCTTGCATGGATCGCTTCAAGTCAGCCATCTCAAATTTTAACTGGCTAAACTTTTCCTCTAAGTCGAAAACAGTTTGTCGAACAGAGTTGTACTCAGCTTTAAGCTCGTTGTGGTCAGCTGCCTTAGTCTCGTACATCTCTTTCCAGCTAGTGTAAATCTCGTCACGATTCTCTATCTCAGTCTTTCTGACTAGCCCTTTGAAGTCTAAGTTTTTGCCTACCCAAGCAGTTACAAAGGCTAATACACCAGTGATTAGTACATCCCAGTGCTGGAAGTTCATTTAAAGTCCTCCCGAATGAGAACTCCATAGGCTGTCCAAGCACATCCAATAGCCAGAATAGCAATCGTATTAGGGGTAGACAGATAGGTTACTCCCATAACAGACCAAAGAACTGCTAAAGAGGTTACTCCTGCTATACGAAGTCTGTTTCTGTTAAGGATGATACCAAGAAGTTTGATAAATCCAGCTGTTACAAAGAAAGCTGATATAAGTCGTAGATCAAAAAGACTGGAGATGCGGTCGTATAAAGCCTCGTGATTAAGTGTGTCTATATTTAAGTATAGCCTTACGCCATACAGAATGCTGACTACAGATAGTCCTATGCCGTGCCATTTCAAATAGAGTATTGAAATGACTTTCCGAAGGGGAGTCGGAAGCTTTTCCATAAGGATTTCTCCCTTCCTTTAGTAGTTTTCCAGAAAACCATAGTCTAGTTCTTCGTCGGTTTCTTCGAAGTCTGCTTCCAAAGCATCGTCCTCAACTGCTTCGGCCTGCTTAATTTCTTCTTCGTCGTCTTCCGGCTCAGATATATCAACTATGATGTTTAATTCATTATTGACTTGTACGTCTGGAGTTAGCAAGTCATGGAATTTAGCTAGTTGTTGTAAGGCGGTCAGCTGGTCTTTTGTAGAAATCCTTGCTTGAATCTTATCCCCTTTAGCTGTTACGATTTCATCATAGCCATCTCGCTTAGCAATCTTTGTAAGATGCTCCAAGACTTCTGTAGCAGTCATGATGTCAGCGTTGGACTGCTCTGTAATAAGCCATTGAATGTAGGCTTTTACATCGTCTCGTTTTAATAAGCGGTGTCCAGAAGATTCATTGTAACCAACTGATCTACAGCTTTCAGCAATGTTTACCGTAGATACATAATGCTGCGCAAAGCGTTTCATCTTTGGCTTAAGGGTTGTTAAATCTACTCCATCATAGTAGTCTGGAGTCTGTGAGGAAGTCATGTACTGCTGCTGTCGCTCTCCGACTTCTTTTCCTTGAATTTTAAGAGCCATCTGTCTCCTCCTTCCAACAGATTAATAAGTCCTCATTCGATAGCCCCTTTAGAAGCTTGGGACGTCCCATGTAAGAATTATTAGAATATTTTAATATAATGGAGTCAATCACTTGACAAGCTTTTTAAATAATGGTATAATGCTTTTAGAGAAAAGGTTTTAGCGCTGTCGGTCGCTGATACCGACGGTACTCCAAGAAGCTGCCTTGCAAAAGCCTTTAGAAAGCTTATCCGAAACTTGGAAAAGGAAAGGAAGGCTTTGCAATGGAGTTTAAATTAATTACAAAAAGCTATTGACAAGTCTCTAAAGACGTGGTAAGATAGATTCATAGAGCTAAGGAAGCTACAATACGCCTATGAGTCGTTGACAACCGTCTGAGGAGACTTTTATTATCTTCTGGGATGATTAGGCGTAAGTGACGTAGAACAGCTCTCAGACTATTTTAGGAGGCTTATTATGCTGTATGAGAATTTTCAGAGAGCTGCAAATAAAGGTAAAGCCGTCCAAGAGGGTATTCGGCTCATAAAGTACCTATTGAGAAATAAAGGAACTGATAAAGAAAACTTTTTATGGGCTGAGCAAATTATATCATCCTATAAACTGCGATTTGGGGAGCCTCCAGAATCCCTCTCCGAGTGGGTATCTCTATTAGCTTTGGCAAACGATACGGTAGGCTCTATTGGAGGAGATAACAAATACGCTAAGTGCAGTAGTTTTGAGTATAGCTTTTATAGCTTTCGTAAGCACCGTAGAATGAAGACACCCTCTGAGAAGTATGCCCATGAGTTTCCGATGGGGCTTCTTGACCATCTAGCTGTGGAAGTTTCCTTAGAAGATGGATGGATTGATGCCATTTACTTGACAACTGAGATACTTCCATGGTATGATAAAGAAAGATTGTCACTATTCGTTGAAAGGTACATTCGAGAGTCTAGTGTTAGAGAAATTGAGAAGTCTTTAGGAGTACCTAAATCAACAGTAGCTAGAAAGATTTCTAGGCTAGACAAACAACTTAGTAAAACATTAGGAGGGTATTTATGACAGAATTTAAAGTAGGCGACAAAGTAAGGTATTTCCAGGACTTATCGGGAAGGTATGTAATTTCATCTCCAACAGTTCCTATAGGAACTATCGGCGAGGTTAGAACAGTGAATCCAAACAGAAGGGTAGAAGACCCCAATGTCATGGTTGGATTGGAGCAGGGAGAAGTTATCTGGTTTTATGCAGACGAACTGCAATTAGTTGACGAAGAGACTGATCTACCATTCGTTCCACAATTTACTCACAAAACTGTCCTAGATACTTCACTAGACATTAACTTGGATGTGTACCTAGCTGCTTTATCAAACATGACCACAGCTCGTAAGCAGATGGCGGATTTGTCATTGGACAGATACCTTCCGGAAGCTGTGCGAGATGCTTTGGAGGAACGATTGGATAATAAGATTCAAGAGTCTGGCAAACAGGCTGAGGAAGCTATCAAACGGATGTCCAAGATACTGGAGGTGGAGTAGATGACTGAGTGGAGAGAGCTGAAAGGGTTCACTAAGTATGATGAAGACGGTCATCTCAAGTATACAGGTATCGACGAACAACTTACAGAGCTTGCTAAATCCTATGAAATTCTAAGAGTGTTCTATGGAGCGTTTAGTTCATCTGATTGGAATGTTATGAGTGGCGGCGATACAACGGCTCTGGTAGAGCTGAGGGAGGATTCCAAATGACAATCTTTGCGCACGATGTTCAACGGCGACCAAAGGACTTCGAAGTGGCATTATAGGAGAATCTCATCGACTTAAGCATTGCCATGCTTCGTAGTACTCATACGAGGGAGTTCCACTGGCGATCACAAATGTTTGGCACAACTACTGGATTTATTATGAATATTATGAGGAGTGATTTATAATGATTACATTAAACTTTGGAGACAGCTTGGAGTTCATTAATACACTGGAGGATAACAGCATTGACGCAATTATTACAGATCCCCCATACAACATCAGTAGAGATAACAACTTCCAGTCCATGGGCAGAGGAGGGATTGACTTTGGCGAGTGGGACAAGGAGTTTGACTTAAGCTCATGGATCGAACTGGCTACTCCAAAACTTAAAAAGGGAGGAAATATCCTAATATTTAATGCTTGGAAAAACCTAGGAGAGATCGCTGCTACTTTGGAGTCACTAGGGTTTGAGGTTAAAGATATGATTCGCTGGGAAAAATCTAACCCGATGCCTCGTAATAGAGATCGGAGGTTTATTGTAGATTATGAGGTAGCCGTATGGGCAGTTAAGAAGGGGGCAAAGTGGACATTCAACCGGATCAGTGATACCTATGATCGACCTCTGATTAAATCAGGCTTAACTCCAAGTAGCGAAAAGGTAGGCAAGGGTCACCCTACACAGAAGCCAGTAGCTGTAATGCAGTGGATAGTGGAACATTTAACTAATGAGGGAGACGTTGTACTAGATCCTTTTATGGGGAGCGGCTCTACAGGAGTAGCCTGTGCTAATTTAGGGAGAGGATTCATAGGATCTGAACTAGATCCGGAGTACTTTGAAATTAGCAAAGGGAGACTACTATCAGAAGGAGCCTGAATCAGAAGAGGAATACGCCTACGTGGAAGGGTGGGATGAGTTTTGAGTGACAAATTTAATTGTTGGATAAGCCTCTTAGTAGCTTTTCTACTATTCCTAATAGGGTTATTCCTACTATTCGTGGTAGGCGTTTCAGCAACGGCTTTATTTCTAGGTTTGTGGACATTCCTAATTCTATGGATGATCTTGTGGGCTATTCTAGAAATGTGTTGTTAGATAGGGAGGTGCCAAAATGAAAGAATTCCGAAAAGCTATTAAGAAACTATTTTTACAATATGGAGGACTGGTAACTTGTTAAAAATCTATACTAAGCGTACTTTCTGCGCCGCTTGCCGCCAGACGAAACTGTTTTTGAACAAGCAAGGAACGAAGTTTGAGGAGATTGTTGTTGACGAAACTGACGAAGAGTTGTTGCAACACCTTCGTGACAGTGGTTTTAGTCAATTTCCTGTAGTGATTAATGGAAAAGTAACTTGGACAGGCTTTCGACCTGACTTATTGAAGGAGGTTGTATAATGTTTAATGTAGGAGAACTTATTAAATACCTAATTTAACGACGTATTGAGCGGCTTGGGATAGATGCTTTATATGCTGACGAAGTTGAATTAGGTAAAATCATGGCTGTTCAGGAAGCTTTGGAAGACATTATCACAGATGTCGTGGAGCCTGTCGAAGATTTAAGTCTCGAATTTGAAGACGATCAAACTTACGATAACTTTGGACAGCAAATTGTAACCGACTTACCTCACATTACAACAACTACTGGACGAGACATGGCAGAATTTTTCCGTGAACGCCACATTCCATTCAATTAAGGAGACTATTAAATGACTAAAATTATTTTATCTCACGAAGACTATGAACGAGTATTACGAGAAGGCTTAGATTTGGATGCTTATTTACAAGGGCGCTTCGATGAAGCTGCCTCAGATGTCAAATATCTTAATGAAGAAGTCGATGTGACTATTCCAATCAGCCTTGATGGAGAACGCCTTGGGGAGGCTTTGGTACAGGCTAATTTACAAGAGGAGGCAGATGCTGCTAAATCCCACGCTTTATACGCTCAGTACACCGCTGACCGAGCACTTAATAGTACGACTGAATTAGCTGCTAGAATCGAGGCGCTGGAGCATCCAGAACCACTGAAAGAGACTGGAAGTGTTGCTTACCCAGCTAAGTCATTGACCTGCGAATCAGGCCGTACCTATGCCGTTCGAGATGCTATGGTATTCCCTGATAGAGGGGATGTGGCAATTATCTTTGAAGTAGAAGATAGCCCGAATGACACACTTCCTGTTAATGTATTCTGGGAAAAATCTAAATGCTGCGAGTGGATGGCAGACGCAGAATTTGAAAATGCCTTTAAAATCAACTAACAAACTTGCGAAGAGCTCTTGACAGGGCTCTTTTTTTGTGTTATGATAACTCTATAAAAGTTTTTAGGAGGCTGTATGATGAATTTACTACTACTACTTATCTGTTGGATCATCTTTCTGGCTCCATTCATAGCAGTTTTATGCTATCTTGGCAAGTTTAAAGAATTCTGGCAATTCCTTGGCTTAGTCTTTGGAATGCTGCTATTGATAGGAGCTTCTTTCGTAGCTTTTATTGTACTTTGTTTAATGTGATTGGAGGGGATTTTTATGAAAAAGCTTAAAATACTGTACCACCAGCTTATGAAAAAGTTCCACTACTATGTGACAAGAGACATGAGGGCTGGGGAAAAGCATTGGAAAGCTCGTAAAAAACTATTGGAGGAGATTAAATGAAGTTTGAAGTAGGAGATGTTTTAGTAGATGCTGGGAGAGATCCAGAAGAACCACGGATGAGCGCCGAGGTAATTAAAGCCTCAGAGGAATTTAAGCAATATACTATTAGAGTAGCTAATGGTAAAGTATTCAATTACCCTAGCGCAAGTGCTGAGTGGATATGGCGAAAAGCTCCTATAGGAACTGTGGCATGGCTTATCCATGAGCTGTCCAAGCATGATCCTACTGACAGTGTTAGTATTTGCCAATGGAACACTAATGGATGGAAAGTTGACGTAAAAGATGTAGAAATAATTAGTAAATTTGAGGAAGGGGAAGTGACTCTATGGTAAATAGACCAATGAAATACTCCAAAGGAGACTTACTGTTAGATTATGAAGGAGACCTTTACAAAGTCCTATCAGTAGATTCGGAAACTAATTGCTACGACATTGGAGGTTTACTCGACCCATGGAGTGATAGATTAGATGCAGACGTCTTGGAACAGTCATTCACAAAGCTTCCTGCCGGAACTATTGGAGAGCTTGTCCACAAGCTACTGGATTATCCTATGGACACTCCTATCAGCATCTATCGGGCATCTGGCTCAGCAGACCTTTACCTAGACTCCATCAACGACATTGAGATAGACTATGAAGATACTGGAGGAATTATCTTATGCTAGACTATTCCATTGACATCAAAAAGTATAACCCAAGCACTCCAACAGAATATCAGCCAGACCTTCGGGTAGACCACTGCAATAGTCGCCTAGTGATTTCAGAGAAGCTGTTGCCAAGGCTTCTGAGGGCTGTG
This sequence comes from Collinsella sp. Sow4_E3, assembly GCF_052116285.1. Taxonomy (NCBI): domain Bacteria; kingdom Bacillati; phylum Actinomycetota; class Coriobacteriia; order Coriobacteriales; family Coriobacteriaceae; genus Collinsella; species Collinsella sp. Sow4_E3. The sequence goes on along the minus strand of NZ_JBQKLJ010000013.1, from coordinate 18,327 downwards.
GCTGAGTATGTTAAAGATGACTCCATACTAGTCATGAAAGGAGACGTTGAGGCATACTTTACTCAAAGTTTTACGAAGCATGCTTCCACCCTAAATGAATTGGCCGACCGCTTGGAGACTTTACAAGAGGCTGAGGAAGTGGAGTTCGATTTATCTGAGGCTCGTGATAGCCGTTATTTACTTACTAAGAAGGTAACCTTTGAAGACTGCCTAGAGGCTACCAGAGAGCGGATGGAGGAGCAGTGGCAGGCATCTGCTCTGGAAGCTGTCCAAAAGGCTGCGGACATATTGGCTAAGGATGCTTTAGACAGTCTACTACTTGAGAAGTCTCGTGAGGAGATTCCGGAGCTATTGGAAGGAATTCAAAAGGTTTCCGAAGCTGCCAAGAAGTCTGCCAAAGACTCCACTGAGCTGTTCAGCAATGAGACTCTGGGAAAGCCTCAGTCGGAAGTCGTTGACGATAGCTACTGGAAGGAGTTACATCAGCAGGAAGCTGAGCTTATGAAGAGGTTTGCTGGAAAGGATTTGGAATCAACTGCTAAACGCTTTGAAGAAGCTCGTGAAGAACATGGCACTCCAACATGGAGAGTAGGGGCATTGATGCAGGAGAGCCCAGCTAAAAAGCAGCGGAAGAGTTTAGTAAGAGCTATCATAAACCTGCTGGACACTAAATATAAATAAGCTAATAGAGTCGCTTTCCAAAGCTGTGGGAAGGCGGCTTTGATAAGTATAGGAGGAAAGTTATTTGAAGCCGATTAGATTTGAAGGAGTTTATGACCCAACTATTTGGAAGCCTGTTGAAGGGGCTGAGGGATATTTTGTCAATATGGAGGGAAAGATTAAGGGGAGACGTGGGAGAGTCTTGAAAGGTTTTCTTGCAGGAAGTTATCCCTCAGTTTCTGTGGGTAGAGGAAAAAGCTCTCTGCGTATTCACAGGGCTGTAGCCAAAGCTTTTATTGGAGATATTCCAGAAGTCTGGGTTGTTAATCATATTGACGAAGTTAAAACAAACGCCAATGTAATGAATTTAGAAATCTGCACAGCAAGCCATAATGCACGTCACTCATTAGCCTCCCGAAAGCCTCGGAAGAACCTTGGTAAAGCTATTGAATACCTGTCAGAATGGAAGCCTATCCCCAGCATCCCTACAGCTATGGCACATCCATCTGGAAGAGTTGCTTCTTTAGATGCGCAGGGCAAGTTAAGGGAACGTTTGGGCTATGTGCAAGCCACTGGGTACCGTCGAGTGAGGGTAAATGGTAAGTCGTATTACACGCATAGGCTTATTGCAGAGACTTTTTGTCCAAACCCCAACAACTTTCCAATAGTAAATCACATAGACGAGAATAAACTTAACAACTGTGCCAGCAACCTCGAATGGTGTACCTATCAGCATAATGTCCTCCATGGAACGGCTAGACAACTAGCTACAGAAAAACTTTCCAAGCCAGTTGTTGCAAAGGACTCAGAAGGAAACATAGTGTACACCTTCAAAAGTGCCGCAGAGGCTATTCGTATGGGGTTCCATCCGGGGCATATCAGTAGCTGCTGTAACGGCCGCCAAAAGACTCACAAAGGTCTCTACTGGAGCTTTGCCTAAGCCTCCATAATAATTGATTGAGCCACCTTTTGACAGCTTGTCGAAGGGCGGCTTATTTTGTTATGTATGGAGTTATAAATAAACTAACCAAACAGCTTATCGTGCGTGTGATCGTAACAGTTGTCGGAAGTCTTATTAGGAAAACTGCAAAAATAAAATTGGCCAGCCGTTTTCGGAGTCTGTCGGAAAGCTATCGGACAGCCCTATATAGAAGATCCAGAAAAAATAAATCGGACAGCCTCACACGGAAACTTGCAGAATTTCTAAGAGGCTGATAGTGCGCGCGCCTTCGGTCAGCTGTGGCAAGACCCCCTCCCTTGGTGGGGTCAACGGTGTATGGTACGCCTTGGGAAGCCTGTCAGATAGCTTATCGTGTCAGCTGTTCGTGAGTCTGTCGTGTGTCTCGTCGGTCGGTCGTCGGTCAACGTGTGTCGAGACTGTCGAACAGTTGAGTCAATGTGTCATGTCAACTTTGTATAATACACATTATGTAAACTAGGTCAATAGATACGCGAACAGCTGTTCGATAGCCTACAGAAGCCACTCCATAAGGACAGTAACAGCTGGTCGGCAGTTGGTTGTCGGCTCTATATAGGTTTTACGTTTATGTTTGACTTATTGACTGTACTCTGACAGCTGCGGCAAGGTGCCTGGCAGCCTATCGAACACCATGCAACATACTCCATTATAAGCTATTATCAGACGATCAGAAAGACTCTCGAACAGTTACCGGAACAGCTACTCGGATAGTTGTGCACCACGTTCCAGAATAACCGTTTGAGTAACGCCTATAATAGTTGTTATAATAGCCTTTGAATATATGCCTTGTATATTCTCATATACGCCCTCCAAATGATAGGATAATAGTAGCTTACCTTGCTATAGTTAAACGTCTGAGAGGGCTTCTCGTGAGCTATTTAAGAGGATATAAAAAGAAGCTACTCCAATCAATGGTGCAACTTCTCTTCTGACTATTTAGTTATACGTTAGGATAAGCTGTTGACAGGCTTTCTAATAGCTTCTGGATAAGCTGTTGACAGTTACTTACCTAAGCTTTGGGAAGCCTTGGGAAGCTTTTGCAAAGGCTGTTGAAAGCATGCTTGGTAATAGATAATGGAATAGCTTTTATAATAGCTTATTATAATCTGTTACTCTCATAACAGATACCCTTTTAAAAAAGTTAAGTCCCACGCCCTCTTAAGAATAACATCCAACACGTATAAACAAGTGGAATAAAAGCCTATCTGCCGGCTTTGAAAGCATTTAATTTAACAAACAATAACAGATCACTTCTTAATCTTTTCTTAATAATTAAAAAAGCCACTCCACAATCGGAGTAGCCTTTCTAAGCCTATTTGATTATTTGTTGACAGCCTCCAAACCGATTCCCTCGTCAACTTTGAATGTCTGAATAGTTTTCTTATCGTTGTCGATAGGGTAGACGTATAGCTTTTTCGTGTCACTTTCAACTATAACAAAGTCTGCCTTGATAGTTGCGTACGAGTCTAGCTTTTTATTAAGGTCTGCAATCATGTTACGGTTGCTTTCGATAGTATCTTCTGCTTCTGCGAGAAGCTCATTGTTGACTTTGTTAGCTTCCGAAGCTTCTTGATAGCCTTTCTCATAAGCTTTTGTACCTATGAGAAAAGTTATATTCAAAACTGTAATAATTGTTAGCATTGTAATTGTAAAGTTTTTTAGTTTCATTTTGTATGCCTCCCATGTTTATCTATAGGTGTGAAAAAGTAGCGTTATAATCGTCTAATTCCAGCATTGCAATTCTTTCATAGTGTGAATAAAGTCCTGTTTTCCACTCGTGATTATAGTCTGATACGTTTTCAGGTTTTCTAATTTCGTCTAATTCCAAAACTTTTTCATCTAACATATTATAGATGGTTGCTGAAACATAGTCGTGAGTTCCCTCTTTCATGTCTACATATAATTTATAGTGATTCATACTCAAAAACTTCCTCCCTTTATCTTATGATCCTAGTTTAATACCTTTATTGCTTAATGTCCATAGATTTAGCTAAACTTTTTTAAATTATTTCTAATTGATCTGATAGACAGTCCGACGGCTTAAAAACTTTATAAGGCGTTTCTTTTTCTTCTTTTAAAGAACCATATAAAATGGAACCGTCAACAGCATAGATCAAAGTATTTCTACCGTTCTTATAAAAGTAATCTATTTTGATAGGCTCATAATATTCATGTGTAAGCCAGCGATATCCTAGTTTTGAAAGCTCAAGCATAAGCTTGTCATACGCTTTTTGAGATCTTACGTTAAAAGCTTTTTCCAGAGCTTGGTATTCTTCCATGGTTGCGTACATTTTTATCATCCTTTCAATTTCTTTTCTATAGTGTAGCATAGCTTTTTTACAATTTCAATAGTTTATTTAAAAATTTCTGCTTCTTTTATAATTTCGTCTAATTGTTTCATTGATCGACTTGTGCAAAAGCTTCCACCAATTAATGCAACAGCTATGAAAATAAACGATTCTAACATTTCATGACCTCCTCTCTTATCTACTTTCTAAGTCTTTTTGCAACTCGATTTCAGTGATACCTAATTCTGACTGCAATAGTTCAATGCTTACTTGAATATTTTTTCTACTTTCATCGTCGATGTTAAAAAAGTTATCAGCTTTCAGATCGTTAATGATGGCAATTATTTTTTGTTTATTTTTCATAGTCACTAGCCCTTTCTATAAATCTTTATCAAGTGTTATCAAGTCATCATCTGAATCATCTCCAAAAAAGCTCGGTGTTTCTATCAGCTCACTAGGCTTTGCCAGTCCTTTCCTTATTTCTTCTTTTCTAATCATATCAGAAAGCTTTCTTACCACGTCTTCATAGAGAAGCGGGTCAACTTCTTTGACAGCCTCCAAAAGTAACGCTAGGTTATTTATGGATAGCTTTCCTCTTCGATACGTTTTCAGCAAGCCTTTGCCTGTGACTTTATTATAAGCTTTCTCAAACTGTTTTTCAAGTCTTTTTTGAAATTGTTTGTCCTTTCGTCTTTCTAAGTAGTCGGAAAGTTTTTGGCAAGCTTTTTTAAGAGTAGTCCAGACAGCTATACCAAAAACTGCCCATAAGATAGGTAGCAAGTCACTCACTTCCTTTCTTAAAACTGTGGTGTATGTTTCTAAAATCTAGTTCTACACTTAACATAAGAGCAGAAGCTTTCAAAAGATTATCCTCTAGCATTTGCATAGTTTCATGATAGCTTTTTGAATCGTTTGGCAAGCCTTGTAATGCCTCTTGAGAAGTCTTTGCTAGGACTAGGGAACGTTTTAAGCTGTTGATAGTTGTGAAGCCTCGTTTGAAAGACTTATTTACGAGGCTATTTTCTTTCTTCTCTTTTTCTGCTTCATACATGCTTTTATATTCGTTTTTAACCATTAGTCGACAACCTCCAAAGAGCCTTCGACAAAGTCAATTTCATTATCTTTCATAAACTCGGTTAGGCTTTCGATAGCCGTTTCTTTGTCGTATACGTCAATACATTCTTCGAAGTCTCTATCGTCAAATCTGAAATAGCCTTCGATATATTCGCTTGTTGCTGAACCATATAAAGATATTCCTTGAATATCTCCGTCACTGTCCTTATATTCTAGGAAAGCAAGCTCGAAGCGTTCAGACAGTTTTTCTTGAAATTTGTAAAGGTTGTCGAATTTCATCGAAAAGTATTTTGTATAGCCTGCTCGCACGTCTATGCCAATATGGACAGCAAAGAAAACCAGAGTTTCTTCTGTGCAATCATTCTCATAGATAATAAAGTTTAAATCTCTTTCAAGGTAGCCACAATAATTGTAAGTATTGTCGGCACCATATTCATACCATGAAACGCCTCCCCAATCGTTGTCTAATTCGTTGAAATAGTCTTTAAATTCGTCAACGGTTAACCATTCGCCTGCATATTCCATCTCTTCAAAAAAGCTTAGTAAAGAGATTCGCCCAAAGTGATCTTTGCTTAAAGTTGGTGCTGTTTTTCCTGTAAAGTTGATTGGGCTTTGCATTGCTTCAAGTTCCTTTTTAACAGTTTCCCAATCGCTCAGCCCAAAGCTTTCTTCTATAGTTTCAAGAATTTCTCCGACTGTGATATAATGTTTTTGTTCGTTCATTTTTATAACCTCTTTCAATTTTTTATTTTTTATCTAGTTTGTAGTAATTTGCAATTTTGTATTTTCCTTTTTAATACCTTTCAAATATTCATATAATTCATTTGTTAGTTCTATTGAGTTTGTATCTATAAAAACAGTTAGAAAACCGTCTTCCATATCATTCATTTCATTATCTGCCACAATAGTAATATCATTATTGCCGATATTAATTTCTATATTTAACAGTGTGCCATTTTCTTCATACTCGCTCAAAAATTCTTTAATCATATTTTTATTCATTTTTATAACCTCTTTCAATTTTTTATTTTGTAGGTACAGTGTAACAGCTCTTTAAACAGCTGTCAACAATTTTATTTTAATCATCTAACCAAGCAACAAAAGCAAGGGCGCTTGCCACGACACATACAGGCGCTAAAATCAGCCATGAAACAACCATTATAAAACCTCCTTTCCTGATCTCGTCATAAGCTTATCAAAATATCAAGCGACTGTCAACACTTTTATCTTATCTTTTGAAATATACTTTTCAAGACTAGCTACAAGACTATAAACAGCAGTTAGGCTTCCACAAGTGGCGTAAAAATTGTCGTTTGTATAAATGTTATAAGTCATGTTTTTCAACTTCCTTTCTCTTAACTTGATACCAATATACCATGACGTTTTTTAAATTGCAATAGCTTTGCTAAAAGTTTTTTATTTTATTTTTCGAAAGCTGTCCAAAAAGTCGCCTTATATAGTAGAAAACTTTCAGCGAGACTTCTTCCTGATCTTGTTCAAAAGTCGTCTAAAAGAAGCTTAAAAGCTGTGGAAAAGCCTTGATAATGTTGTGTATAGGCTATGACGTTTTAAGTGAAAACTGTTAAAAAATCCCGGGGTGCATCCTGTGGACAGCTGCTGGAAACCTCGTACGCCTGTCATGATGTTTTAAGTGATTTTTCTTAAAAATCCCGGGGGACTGTTATAAAATTCTGGGGAAATCCATTAGTTAAATGTTATTTTAGGATGGATATGAGTTATTTGAATAGTTTTGTGCTACTTGATGTAGTCTTATTGGCAGCTGTGGCAAAAGCTTGGCCAAGACGTGGTAAGTTTTTATTATGGAGGCTGATTGAAAGGCTGTCAGATGATTTTTAACGGATGATTGTCCAATCTTTGATCTGAAACGTGCTTAGAATGCTCCTCTGACGACGTTAAAAAGCTGTTATAGTGCTATTTTAATAGTTTGTTGAAATAATTTGAAAAATTAAAGGAAAAATTTTTAAAAATTTACTCCATTCCTAGAAAAATAATTTTAAAAATATCCCTTAACTTAGAAAAATATTTTGAAAAATCTGCCTCCAAATTTCTTGGCAAAAATAAAAGACAGCTACCCTTCGGCAACTGTCAAAAAATTATTCTGTAATTGTTACATTTCCATCCAAAAATTCTGTGTAAAATTCTCCTGTCATACTAATACATTCTTCGGGAATATTTGTTAGAGTTTTTAGATCCGACTTTATCCCAAATACTCCAATAGATGGCTGGACTCCTTGTAAGCCTTCCGTACCTTCTGGCACAACTGTAAACTCACTTTCGTAAAATTTTGCCTCATAGTGATCGAGGTCGAACTCCAGAAAAGAGAAAGAAGCTTGTGGAAATTTTACAGTAAATACTTTACGACTTTCTGCTAGGCTGTTACTTACCTTTACAATCTTTCCAACGTAACCACAACGACTTGTATATAGCTTGGTAGATACCTCCAAATTATCCTTGGACTTAATCTTTACAAAATCTCCTACTTTAGGCTCCTTTGTCCCCTGCTGAGCGGCCTTTAACGCTGCTTGAGTCTCTTCTAGGGCTTTAATCATTTCATCCGACTGCTTCATAAAATTACTCAAAGCAACATCTAGGGAAGCTTCTGGATGTTCTACGTACTCGGCCTCTCCATCAGATATGCTAAAAAATCGTGACACCTCATCCGGAAGTTTTACCTCAACTAGGTTGTAACTATCCCAAGGAACTGGGAAAACTTTTCCGACATACTGGTCAATATCTGGGTACCCTCCATTATTCAACAAACGTACATATCTTTGCATAATATCTCCTCCTCTTTCAATAAACCAATCTTACCACGTATCTTGTACAATGTCAACAGCTTTCGTGAATTATTTTCTAAAAGCTCTCCGACCAGCTCCTGTGACAGCGCCGATCCTTCCAAAGGAATACGTGCTGAATGAGCTATTTCAATATGCGAGTCCACAAGCTCTCCGAGAAGCTGTAGCTCGTCTGTTTCAAAAATTCTTAGCTCCATAGCTCTACTATAGCATCTGGAAATTCTTTAGCAGCATCACAGGCTACATGAATGTCTCGGAAAAACATTAAAGATTCGTTAGCCCAGTTCTTTGTAAAGGCTGCCTGATTGTTATTTAGCTTCGTAAGAGTCCATCCCCCGAGGGTTACAATGAAGAGTTCTTCGGTAGGCTCTGGCAACCTACTGTCATCTAAAAGCTCTGGAACAGTTGTATGGAGCCGTTCAGCGATCCTAGCCATCTTTGCAAGGGTTGGTGGAGTATTATTCCGAAAGCCTGTTGAAGAGGTTCCGTCTCCACAGACTTCTACCCAAGACATCTGATGGAGCTGTCGAAGAGCATCCACGTTCTTCCAAAAGGTTCTTGTAATGTTTTCTACATAGGTGTCTTTAGTCATGTCTTCACTCCATCCCCATAGTTTCTAAATAGCTGTTCAGTTGGTCAATGACATTGTAATTAATTTGAATCTGGTCATTGTATCGTGCCACACGTACCCTATAACTTTCTCTCTGAGTACGATTTTCTTCAAATTCAATTCGGTCATTAAGCTGCTCAATCCGTTCATTCAAAGATGCGTTAGCCATGTACAAAGAAGTGATAAGTGGCTTAACTCTTTTTGGAGCTAATTTAACCATTGCGTATGTTTCTGGATTCATTCCAATTCCTCCTTAAACCTCATTAACAATATCTACTCGGACAGCTTTCCCACGTTCTCTCCAACAAGTCTTTCCAACAGCTTCCTCAGGGCTGTGGGCTATCACTACATAACTTCGTGGAGTGCTTTCAAAGTCTAGGTAATAGATTACTTCATACCGCTTCATCATATTCAACATCCTCTCTACTAACTTATGAATTAATCATATCATGACTTTTGGAATCTGTCAACAGTTTTTGCAAAATAAAAAGACAGGAGTTACCCTGCCTCTTTGCCATACTTTTTAACTGCTTTGGTAAACTTCTTACGTGCATCTTTCAGTCGTCTGCCTAGAGTGCTTTTAGAAAGTCCGTTATATCCTTCCAACTTTCTGAGGGATATGCCTTCCAAAACATTCTTCCGGAAGACGTATTCTTCATCAGATCGAAGGTTGCTTCTGTCAATAACTTCTTCAAGCCAAATCCAGTAGTCTTGGTCAACCATGTAGTCTCCATAGACTTTGGAGTTCTCTATCATAGGACTAAATTCCGATTCTAGGAAATAGTCTTCGGTGGCTATCCGCTTCTCTTTTCGATAAGAGTAGAAACTATACTCAAAGCTGCTACACTTAGCATACTTATTGTCTCCAGAAAGACCCCCAGTGGTGTCGTCCTGCATGTAGAAGGTGCTTAAGGCGTGAGCTAAGGTATCTGGAACATCTTCCCCCCAAAGCTTATGAAACAGCTCGTAGGCCTCTTCTACAAACAGCCCTCTGACTTCTGCTGGAAGTTTACTACGTCTTAGGACAACTGTCACAAAGCGTTTGAGATGCAAGGCACACTGCCCTGCTGTCTCAGCTTCTGTAATAGCTCTGTAAAAACCTATCTCATTATACAATGGCATCTAATCAACCTTCCCAAACCTCGCTTTATACTCTTCAATAGCTGCTCTGGCAACTGCTGGCATAGCTTGGAAATCAGCTTCTCCATTATTTAGAATAGTCACGTCCGGCTGAATGAGATCAACCTCAGAATCCCCTTCATTATCTAATTTCAAAGTCTCTCCCAAAGCTTCTGCACGAGCTTGGCGGATCAGTGGGTCAGCATCTACCTTGACTACTAAGAAGCCTTCTTGACTAGCCCAGAGAGCTTCGTTAAAGTAACGTGTGTCAGTGATAATCATTGCTACTGGCTTTCCGAAGCCTTCTGTATTTTCAAAATAATCTCTAATGGCCTCTACTGGACGAATCCAAAAGTTTATATCAATCTCACGAAAAGCATTTCCAAGGGTTACGTAAGCATCCCGAGGCCTCTCGTTGTTGACTAAATGACCGAAGAATTGCTGATAGATTTCTTTTAAGTAGTCTGCAAACGCTACTCGAATAACTTCATAACCCTGTTTGGATAATTCTTGCTCCAAGACGTTTGCAAAAGTGTCTTTGCCAGCCCGGGCAGTTCCTGCTAATGCTATTTTAATCAATTAATCTTCCTCCTTGCTTGTGATGGAAATTCTCCTGTCTTCATAGCTGTGCAATAGGTTTTCCAAGCAAATCGGATAGCTCTAAAAGGAAATGCTAGTAGGCTATCAATCAGCTCCTGCACGAATGTTGCAACAGGTGCTACTAGGATATAGAATAGATACTGCACAAGCTCCATAACAACTTTAAAGATAAAAGCTATTGTTACTTGGACTCTAAACATCATCTCCGACAGCCTCCATAGCTTCCTGCTGCTTCTCATCAAACTCTTTAGCAGCATTGATCTCAGCTTTTGGAATGAGCATAGAAGTCTTTCCAATATGAGTAAGAGCAATTCCAATAGCATCGGTTTCATCTGTGGTCATATCTGATACATCAACGTCTGTGTAGATTTGGATAGCCTCTGCTACGTCTGCTTTAGAGGACTTCCCAGAGCCTGCGACAACCTTCTTAACAGTCGTCGGGCCATACTCATAGTAGCGTGGGTACCCTTCTAATTCCAAGACTAGCTCGAAGGCTGCGAAGAACTTCATATTAATAAATTGAGTAGCCATCCGACAGATTGTCGTCTCCTTAATTACAAAGTCTGGCTTAAACTCATTGAGAAGTCCTGTCATCTCTTCGGCAAATATTCGGAGGCGTTTGCCAGTCTTATCCTTGGAGTTTGTAATAATGTTTGTGGTAAAGACTAACGTAAGGTTACCGTTAGCCTCTTGGTCTAATACTGCTACACCTGTTGAAACAGATGAGATGTCAAAAGCCATGAAACGCATCAATCTTCCTCCTTATGAACCATGATAGAAGCGATGTTGTGGTTGTTTAAATACAGTAGCCCCTCGGTTGTTCCAATGATTACTGCTCCATTTGTATGAAGGTCAGTTAACATCTCCTCAACCTTCGTCTCCGGAAAACCTTCTGAGGCTTCGAAGCTATATGTTTCATAGAAAATGTCGTCCCCAGACTCATTGGAGATAGGGGTTAGATAGGTAATTGTGAAAGTTGTGTAATATGTGATCTTCATAATCTTCCTCCTAGAAATACTCCCAAGTGTACCCTCCATGGCTTTTTCGCTTACCTTTAGCACAAGAGGTTATATGACTTGGGTTAAATCCCCAATCTTTTGCATCAATTATACTGTTAAATAAGATTGGAGTTCCTTCTTTAATAGGTGTAGCGATAACCTTTTTGGAAACGGAAGCTATTCTTCTAAGCTCCCGAGTCCCATAATTAGAGTTCTGCTTGGCGGTTACCCATTCAAGGTTACTGACATGATTATTAAATTTATCCTCGTCAATGTGATTTACTTGGGGATTATTTTCGGGGTTAGGAATAAAAGCTTCTGCCACTAATCGATGAACCAGCTTTCTCTTGCCCGAAATACATACCTGATAATATCCCCTAGCTAATTTATTAGGCTTTAGCAACTTCTTAGAAAGTTTACTATATACATTTCCATGATCGCTTATGGAGTAGTCTGGGAATCCTTGAATCTCTTTCCATTGTTCCATTACACAATATCCTTTCGAATCCGTTCAATCTCTTTGATAGCCTCTTTTTCAAACTTAGTGGAAGCTTCTAACTTAAGTTCCTCTAATTCCCTATAGGTAAGGCTTAAAGCGCAAGCTGTCTTGTAGTCGTTGAATTGGAAATCAGCCAATGAAAGCTTTGGAAATACTCCTTCGTGAGCCATTTCAACAGCTGTGAAGAAACGATTCCGAACCTCTTTCTTCTTCTCTTCTGGAGTCTCCACCCCAAATACTCGGAAATCTGGGTACTTGGCATAGTCTTCCTCAGTCATGTTCCAGCCTTTGTGAGAGGCGTTTACATAGACGATGAGATACTGGTCAAGGTCTTTTAGCATAGCATAGTTAGTAACCTGCCATACGTGTTTGGAGTTAGCTTCCTTCATAGACCAATGACCAGTCGCTGCATAAGTTGTTTGCTTAGACTTAACCTCAAGTCCTACCCGATACTCTTTTCCAGTCTCTGGGTCAGTGTAAATCATAATGCCGTCCAAAGAGCCTCCGGTAATGAAGTTTATCTTACCACTCTTGAACTCTTGGAACGTCGTGGAAAACTCTTCAAACATCGGGTAACCTTCTGGAGTCCTTTCAAATCGGAAGTGGCAAGGCTCTCCAACAAGTCGTTCATAATGCTTCTCCATCATTAAGACATACAACTGCACCATGTCTCCGATAGCTGTACCGATGTTTTGCCAACGATTCTGCCAAGGGCTTACCAAACGCTTGTCTGCATTATTGGTAAACTCTAAGGCATCAATCGCTCGGAGAGTCTGCTCACGAAGACATTTTCCAGTGCCACTTGAACGGAAGAATGGAACGCCTTTCGGAAAGTCTTCAAAGGGGTTGTTGTCAAGAACGTTGATATACTGAGAATAGAGTTGCTTAGTTATTTGTAAGTCTGTGTTAAATCCGGTGGCACAAAAGCGATCAAGCTCCTGTGCAAAGTCTATTGCCATCTTCTGTGCCAAAGTCTGTCCGGAAGCCTTGTTAACTGCTGCTAAACCTTTTGCCATTAAATGTAAACCTCCATGATTAAAATTGTCCAAATTCTATGATAGTTGCTTTCCCAATCAGCTCTTCAAAATGCTGTGAGCGTGGGGTTGTGCCACCGCTTTTGATAACTTCCTTAGCAGCCTCTTTGGACACAGCTTTAATATGATATGTTCGGAATCCACTTACAGGGACTGTTACAATGAAGTCGTCTAGAATAATCTCTCCCGAACGCTGTTCAAGGCTGTGCAAAACGTTTTCTGATTGACTTACCCACTCTAAGTTGGAAACGTCGTTATTCTGCTTGTTGCCATCTTTGTGATTGACTACATCACAGCCTTCCGGTCGGGGTAAGAAAGTCTCTGCCACAGCTCTGTGAATCCTAACATTAATCGTCTGATCTCCGTGAGGGATTCGTACATGTAAGTAGCCAGTATCTTGAGGAGTCAAACACTTATTCGTTTTAATATTTCGAATGACTCCTCGGGTGCTTATGAAATACTTGTCTGACTGGATTCCATTGTATATTAATGGAGCCTCATGAATCGTTTCTACATTAGTCAATAAAGCGACCTCCTCTACCTGTCCCATTATATCACATTTCATCGTCTTTGTCAAGTCTGTCTCTTGCATGGGAGATCGCTAGGGTATGAATACATCCTCCAAAAAACCAGATTAATGCAGCTATTCCTATAACAAAGCCAAGACCTATTGCCACTACTTGGTAATTTGCTAGAACGAAGATGGTTAGTAATAGTAGCAAAATGATGCAAATTGCTATGGTTAGTGCCCCTAAAAACTGTCCAGTAGCTATCAGATAGTCTTTCAAATTAGGCTTCATTGTAGATGTCCTCCAACTCTTTGCGAATCTCGTTAAGTCTCTCTTCCTTACCGTCGTTGTAGTATCCCCAATCAGCCATTACATAAATCATACTGGATTGGAGTTTGGCTACCCTTGCCAACTGGTCTTTCGATAGCTTCTTGAAGTCTTTCAAAGCATATCCAGAAGGCTTACCAGCATCTCGAAAGTCCCTCATCATCGAGTCGTGCTTACCCATTAGCTTGCGCTCCTCGTCGATAAGTTCGAAAGTTTTGATAAGCTTTTCGAATTCCTGCTCGACATCGTGTTTAGCTACTAGAGCATAAAGGGAGTGGTCTAAGAAACGACCGTCTTTACACGTCTTAGATAGCTCTCGCTTAGTTGCTTCCATGATGTAGTCGTTAACCTTCGTAAAGTTCTTGGCGATCTCTTGCTTAATCTCTTCGTTCATTTAATCTTCCTCCTATTTAATATATCTAAAGGATGTACCTTTATATTTGATGCCATATTTTAGCGCCTTAGAAATCCCCGACTGTTTATATTGAGGGTGCTCCTGCATGAAAGGTCTCTGGCCACTGAAATTCATAGTTGAACCATCTTCGAAGGTAACTTCAATAGGTTTTAGATGCCCCTTAGCACACCTCTCAATGCGTGTTCCATGATGTTTATTAGCTAATGGAGTTACCTCTTCGAGATTCTCTAAACAATTATTCTGTGAATCCTCGTCAATATGGTTGAGCTCCTTAGTTAAATCTCTTTCTCCAAGGAACGCCTCATATACAAGATGGTGGATATAGTGAATATATTGCTTACCATCTTTCCATAAACCTACTTTTAGATATCCTTTAGGATGATTTAACGACGACTTAATTATATTACCCTTTTTAAGATACCAAACTTTTCCATTAAATACTTTACGATTCAAACTCCTAACAATCCCTGTATTACTTACCTCATACATACCTTCAAATCCTTTAATTGGCCTCCATTTAACGACCATTAAAAAACTCCTCTCTGTCTACCAACTTGCCCCAGACTTTTCCGATAGCAATGTCAGTCTTGCTCGGAACAATTAATTTAACAGTGTTAATCATGACATCCTCAATGGCTGCTACTTCCTCGGGAGTAACGTCTTTTGGAACTTTGAATAAGACCTCATCGTGGATTTGGGCAAGCAGATTAAAGCAACGCTTCTTGCCACGTCTTTCGGACAGCTCCTGCAACTTCGGAACCATTGCAACGATTACTTGCTTAGTTTGGCAAGCAGCTCCTCCTTGGACTTTGAAATTAGTTGTCTGGCGGAGTGCTCTGTTAACCATTGAACGAGTCTTCTTATCTTCTGGAGTTAAGTCATTCCAAGCCTTCTTAAGGACGCTGAAATCCTCTTGCACAAACCGTCTGCGAGTCCCCCAAAGAGTTTCTACATAGCGGTTCTTCTTAACCTCTTCTTGGTTATCTTTTATCCATCGATCAACCTCCGGATAGGCTTTGAAGAAGTCGTCAATCATCTTCTGTCCTTCATCCTTGGATACTCCCAAAGACTCTGCCAAAGACCATGCCGACATTCCATACATGATAGCTAATACAACGACTTTGGTACGTTTACGCCAGATGGAGCCATCTCCACACTCTTCGATAGGTTTATTAAAGATTGCCGAAGCCATTTCAGAGTATAGATCACGAGCCTGTTGATAGACTTCAATAAGAGCCTTACACTTAGACATATGAGTCATGAGCCTTGGCTCCTGCTGTGAGAAGTCTGCCGACATGATTAACGAATCTTCTCCAATACCGAACATGTTACGAGCCTTGTAAGGTTGCTGTTGGAGGTTTGGGTTAGCTGCGGCATAGCGTAGAGTTACTGTACCAACCTGTTTGAAGTCTCCGTGCAGCTTTCCGTCGGGCTCTATGAAGTCTTTAATCTTATCTACAAAGGCTGATAAATGCTTGCTCTCATCCTTCCAATCAAGAATCAACTGGACTTCTTCGTGATGCTTGGCAATGGCTTTCAGAGCATCTGAGTCGGCTGGCAGAGAGTCTCCGACAGTTTCTCCATTAACTACCCGAGGATTGATTAAAAGCTTCTTGCCTTCAACTAAAGCAAACTTACGGTTGTTGCTAATGTAATGGTCGTCAAAGCCTACATGACCACTGAGGATAGACTTCTTATCACGTGTCACATACTTGCTCCAATCATTGTCAAAGTACAACATCTTAGACAACTGCTGTGGAGAGCCAATGTTAACGTCCCCGAAAGTCTCCTGAATAGCCTCTTGGAGTTCGTCCAAGTGCTTGTAGCCTTCCTCACGCTGTTTGGCTACTTCTCTCTCATCAATTACAAAGCCTTCTGACTCCATGATGAAAGTAGCTTTGATACATGGATGTTCAATACGCTCATAATACTTCTTAATTTTTGCAAAGCTAGACTTATTAAGAATGTTCATCTGCCATTCAAAGAGCAAGAAGCCTACGTAAGTATCCTTTGCACCATACCATCTAGCGGCATCCAATGGAACGTAGCCAAACTTTGCATCTTTTCCGAACAGCTCCCCGAAGGTATCAGACGGAATCTTCAAGAAGTATTCTGCAAGGTTCTTCAACTGATATCCGACTCCGCTTGGAAATGCAGGTGTCCGAACGTCGCTTAAGTTCTCATTCAATAGCTTCATAATAACCATTGTATCGTGTGGCATATGAGTTGCTTCGATGTCTAAGGCAGCCTTTACCAAGCCTAAGTCAAAAGTGGCGTTATGCCAGATGGAGTTCTTAGGGCTGTGGAACAGCTTTTCGATGAGATGGTAGGACAGCCCTTTGCTGACGTTCCGAGGATCTTCGACAAACTCTCCAGTAGCCGTCTCCTTGTAATGGAGGATTGGTAAGTATCCATTGACAAGCTTTCCATTGAATCGGTAGGTTAGTGAGAAGCCTGCTATCTGCTCTCGATACTTGTATTTACCACCGTTATCTCCGACTGTTTCAAAGTCCATTGCAAAGTAGTCGTCGTCAGCATTCAGACAGTTATCAACCCACTGTTCGGCATCTTCTTGAGAGATCAGTGGATACTTTTCCCACTCTTTAGTAGCCATTTCCTCAATCTTTTCCTTACGTTCAGCCTCTTGGATAGCTTTGTAAAGGCGTAGTGCCTCAGCTTTGGTAAAGGCTTTGGACTCTTTGCCAGCTTCTCGGCCAATCTTTCCTTCCTTAAACCATTCCTCCACCTTTTGGAGTCTTGCCAAGTCTGTAGGAGAGTTCTTACGGCTGTAGATAAGCTCCCACGACTCTTCCATAGTTGGTATTTCCTTTGCCTTAGAGGCTTTCTTAATCTTTTCCTTAGCTTTATTATCTTCGGTAACTGATGTCACATTCACTGAGATCTTCATACAGTTTGTCCCCTTTCGTTTACCTTCTTATAATAGCACATAAAAAGAGCCCTGTCAAGAGCTCTTCCAAAGATTATTTATTAGATTTATAAAATGTCATACGGAATAGGTCGATGAAGTCTCCGATGTCAAGGTCTTCCTCAAAGTCATCTATAGTAGTGATCGCTTGGAATCCACCGTCACCTTCAATGAAAACTCCTGTTGTTCGATGGTGGAATGATTCAACAGCTTCCTTAATCATTTCAAAAGCTTCCTGCCAGCTAATCTCAATGTAGTCTGGAATCAGGTAGTAGGTAGTTCCAACAGTTACTTCGGTAATACCTACTAACCTGTCATTGGACTTCCATTTAAGAACCTTTTGACTGTCTGCTTGAGGCTCTGTTTGAGTACTTACATAAAGCTCGCTTCCATAGTCTGTTTCGAAGCGTGTTCCCACAGGCGTGTCAGGCAGCTGTTCAATAATGTCTACTAAAGATAATGCTTTATTCATATAATCACTCTCCACGTCCGAATTGTTTTTTGAGTCGTTTAACTTCCTTGTCATACTCGTTGGCAAGGTCTTCTCGCTTTTCCTCATAACTACTTACCTGCAACCATCCCCCAGTAGGATCATCCCAATCGCCACCATAACAGTAGTAGTTCATGATATTGCTTTTTCCGTCTATGAAGTTACTCTCAGAGTCAGCAAACTCATCACTGTAACAAAGGTCGTCCAAATACGCTGCTCGGTTCTCTGGAGTATCTTCTGCTACCCAGCTCTCCCGAAGCTCTTCACCATCGCCCTTACCATACGTCACATATACTTCAAACAGTTTCTTAACCATACTTAACAATCTCCCCTCCAAAATCTTCTTGTAGCATTAAAGCATCTCTGTAATTCCATGGCTCAAGGTAGTCTGAAAGTGTTAGTACATAGCTTCTCATATAGCCGTACTCATCTTCCCGATCAGGCATCCACCGATAAGTCATTGAAGTACGTTCTGAATCTACTTCGAATGATTTTGCAAACTTCGTGCCAAACCTTACAGCAACCTTTGGAGCATGTACTACGTAGCCGTCCATAAGTGCTCGAAGGATATGAAAACGAGTCTCTCCTCCAAACATATTATGATACTTCTTAGGATCTTCCCCGAAGTCATATTTTTCTCCAGTAGATCCTTCTACCCAATGCCCCCAACCAACATTACAAATACGTCGTGCAGCATCCTCTTTATCATTCATAGTCCAGATGCCTCCCCTTTGGAAGCTCTCCAAATAGTCTGCAATAGCTTCTGGGATAACTACCTTTCCTCCTACAGTGCTCCATAATCTTCTTGAACTATATTCTCTCATTACTCTTCCTCCTCCACTTTCTCAACGTGACAAATATCAATCTCTGATAAAAAAAACGTGCTCATTAATTTCTATATCTTCTAGTGCATTGTCAATTGCAGACTGTATAGAATTAGTTACTACTACACAGTAATCAGTGAATTGTGACCCAATTAAACG